>NZ_CP188819.1:1030312-1361250 GCF_051550205.1 Sporosarcina sp. FA9 | reverse complement strand
AATCCTCAACTATTCTTATTGTGTATCCTCCTGATAGTCACATTCTGTACACTGTACAGTAACACCTTTTTTCGATTTCTTCTCAACTAGTGGACCCTCACATTTCGGACAAGCCCTTGCGACTGGCTTATCCCAAGAAACAAATTCACATTCTGGATATTGATCACAACCGAAAAAGATTCGTTTCGTTTTACTCTTTCGCTCAACGACTTCGCCTTTTTTACATGTAGGACATGTGACTCCGATTGGTTTGATAATCGCTTTTGTATTTCGACAATCCGGGAATCCTGAACACGCCATAAATTTACCATATCTTCCAAGTTTGTAGACCATAGGTAATCCGCATTTTTCACAATCTTCCCCAGCAGGTTCGTCTTTTATTTCAATTTTTTCCATTTCAGCATCAGCGAATGTCACATGTTTTTCAAAATCTTTATAAAAATTATCGATTACTTGAACCCATTTGGTTTTGCCCTCTTCAACATCATCAAGTTCTTTTTCCATCTGAGCCGTAAATTCAACATCTATAATATTTGGAAAATATTCATTTACTGCCTGATGGACAATTCCACCAAGTTCTGTTGGTATGAAGCGTTTTGCATCGAGAGTTACATAACCACGTTTTTGAATGGTATCAAGTGTTGGCGCAAATGTTGACGGCCTTCCGATTCCTAGTTCTTCAAGTGTCCGAACTAATCTTGACTCGGTATACCTAGGAGGTGGTTGCGTAAAGTGTTGTTTCGGATCGATTTCTTTAAACTTCACCTTTTCGCCCTCAACTAACGGAGGAAGAATACGATCTTTTTCTTCTTCTTTATCGTCATCGCCTTCAACATATACTTTCATAAACCCTTGGAACTTGACCTGGGAGCCGGTCGATCTAAACTTCACTTCTCCATTAACCAAGTCTACTGAGACCGTGTCCAAGACCGCTGGAGCCATCTGACTCGCTAGAAAACGTTCCCACACAAGTTTGTACAACCTGAATTGATCTCGCGATAAAAGAGCCTTCATAGCAGCAGGTGGACGCATTACCGAGGTTGGTCGGACAGCCTCATGCGCATCTTGTGCTTTTGGCGATGCTTTTGCTGGTGGTTTTACTGCTGCAAGAAATTCTTCTCCATACATTGTTTCAATATAGGATTTTGCTTCTGCATTTGCGGTTTCGGAAGTTCTAGTAGAATCTGTTCTCATATAAGTTATAAGACCTACGTTACCTTCTTTACCAATATTAATACCTTCATAAAGTTGTTGGGCAATCATCATTGTTTTTCTTGCACGGAAATTCAGTTTACGTGCCGCTTCCTGTTGTAACGATGATGTTGTAAAAGGAAGAGCAGGATTACGTCGTCGTTCTTTTTTCAAAACTTTGTCGACGTCAAATGTTTTCCCTTTTAATTTCCCGAGAACTTCATCAACTTGTTCTTTATTAATTAACTTCACTTTTTTCTTGCCTTCACCATAAAAACTTGCATCAAATTCAGCTTTTCCTTTTTCAATGCGAGCAGCAATGCTCCAGTACTCTTCTGGTTCAAATGCGTTAATTTCATTTTCACGGTCAATGATCATACGAAGTGCAACGGATTGAACCCGTCCAGCGGATAACCCTTTTTTCACTTTTTTCCAAAGTATAGGACTGATATTATAACCGACAAGCCGATCAAGAATTCTTCGAGCTTGTTGTGAATCTACTAGGTCCATATCAATCGGACGCGGTTTCTTAAAGGATTCTTTAATTGCATCTTTCGTTATTTCGTTAAACACCACTCTACAATCAGACTCGATATCTACGCCTAATTGATGGGCCAAATGCCAAGCAATCGCTTCCCCTTCTCTGTCGGGGTCAGCCGCGAGATAAATCTTTTTTACTTTTTTTGCTTCTTTCTTTAATTCTTGAAGAATTGGGCCTTTACCACGAATTGTAATATATCTAGGTTCATAGTTATTTTCAGTGTCTACGCCCATTTGACTCTTCGGGAGATCCCGTAAGTGCCCAAGTGATGCACGTACTATATATTTTTTCCCAAGATAGCGTTCAATTGTTTTCGCTTTTGCTGGGGACTCTACAATTACTAAATAATCTGCCAATTAAGTGTGCCTCCTCAGAGACTTTCTGTATTTATTCCTAAAAAGAATATCTGTTGCAAAATGTATACTAGATTTCGGTAAAAAGCAAACTTTTTAGCAGTCTACTTTATTTACGAGTGGATAAAAGTCAAAGCATCAATTACTTGATAACCGCTCCAAAGCGGCCGTGCACCTTCGTCTATCAACTTATTTGGTCCCCCGGAAAGTTCGGACGTTATAGAACCAGGAACCGCATAGACCTCTTTTCCGTTTTCCAAGGCATGCTCAACTGTACTCATCGTGCCGCTTCTATCCGCAGCTTCTGTTACTATAACCGCGTCAGATAATCCACTAATGATACGGTTACGGTTCGGAAATGTCCAACGTTCGGGTGTTACATACGGTGGATACTCAGTTAATAGCAACTGATTTTCAGCGATTTCCTTTGCAAGTTGACGGTTTTCGGCGGGATACATATGAAATAATCCATGCCCAAGTACAGCAATTGTTTTTCCTCCATAGGCGATGGCAGCTTTATGAGCCATTGTATCCGCCCCTTTTGCAAGTCCAGATACGATAACCACATCGTTTTCAACAAGCGGAGGCACAATAAGTTCTAAAGCTTGTTTTGAATAAACGGTTGCTTTTCGTGAACCAATAATAGCAATCTTATATTTCTCAGTAAGAATACGTATGTCTCCTTTCATGTAAAGGACTGATGGAGGATCAAACAATGATAAAAGATGGCTAGGATATAGGGGATTTGTAAACGGAATAGGGGTAATTTCATGCCGTTTATACAGTTCTTCATAGGGGGTAGTTCTGCTTTGTTGTAGTTTCATTTTTAATTTAACAGCATTCGGTAACGTTATTCGCAAAATTCGTACCAATTCTTCCGCTGAATAATTTTGATAATCAACGAGTTCAGGATCTATCTTGTATAGGTTTTCTAGTCGATTCATGGGTATTGGTAAAACATAATGAAGAGCCAGTAACCGTTTTTCAACATCTGTCAGTTGGTGCATTTTTTTCCTCCTCAATTTAAATTTTAAAAAATGCAGCGGCATCCATAAGATACGCTGCATTCATTATATTAATGTGTTTTACATTTTTCGTATATACCTTTTTCTTTAATAACTTTAATAAGCGTTTCTCCAATAACAGATGGAGTATCTGCAACTTCAACGCCGGCAGCATTAAGAGCCTTAATCTTTTCAGCAGCAGTACCTTTACCACCAGAGATAATTGCACCGGCATGGCCCATGCGTTTTCCTTCTGGTGCTGTTTGTCCACCAATGAATCCAACAACTGGTTTTGTCATGTTTTCTTTAATCCATGCAGCAGCTTCTTCTTCAGCTGTTCCACCGATTTCACCAATCATAACAACCGCGTACGTTTCTGGATCTTCGTTGAATTCCTTAAGAACATCAATGAAGTTTGTCCCGTTAACAGGGTCTCCACCGATCCCAACAGCAGTTGTTTGACCAATTCCTGCTTGGGATAGCTGATGTACCGCTTCATACGTCAACGTACCTGAACGTGAAACAACTCCAACATGACCTTTTGTATGAATATAGCCTGGCATAATACCAATCTTACATTCGTCAGAAGTAATAACGCCTGGGCAGTTTGGACCTACAAGACGAGTCTTTTTGCCTTCCATATAACGTTTTACTTTTACCATATCAAGAATCGGAATATGCTCAGTAATACAAATTGCCATATCTAAATCCGCGTCCACTGCTTCCATAATTGCGTCTGCCGCAAATGGTGCTGGAACATAAATGACCGATACAGTTGCTCCCGTTGCATTTACAGCGTCTTCCATTGTATTAAACACAGGAACTCCAGCAGCTGTTTCTCCACCTTTACCAGGTGTAACACCAGCAACAATTTTCGTTCCATACTCAAGCATTTGCTCTGTGTGGAAGAGTGCCGTAGCACCTGTAATTCCTTGTACGATAACTTTTGTATCTTTATTAATATAAATACTCATGTTTGTCCCTGCCTTTCTTAGCCTACGAGCTCAACGATCTTTTTAGCACCGTCTGCCATTGAATCTGCAGCGATGATATTAAGTCCTGATTCGTTTAATAAAGCTTTACCTTTGTCTACGTTTGTACCTTCAAGACGAACAACAAGTGGAACTTGAAGTCCAACTTCTTTAGAAGCTGCAATTACGCCTTCTGCAATAACGTCACACTTCATAATTCCACCAAAGATGTTAACGAAAATACCTTTAACAGCTTCATCTGAAAGGATGATTTTGAATGCTTCAGTTACTTTTTCTGCAGTTGCACTTCCCCCAACATCAAGGAAGTTAGCTGGTGATCCACCATAATAGTTGATCGTATCCATAGTCGCCATTGCAAGTCCTGCACCATTTACCATACAACCAATACTTCCATCAAGAGAAATATAGCTTAGGTCGTATTTTGAAGCTTCGATCTCTTTTGGATCTTCTTCATCGAAGTCACGAAGTTCAACAATGTCTTTGTGACGGAATAGTGCACTTTCGTCAAAGTTGAATTTAGCGTCTAAAGCTAAGATGTCACCTTCTGCTGTTACAGCAAGTGGGTTAATTTCAACTGTAGAAGCATCTTTTTCAACAAATACTTGATACAAACCGAGCATGAATTTCACTGCTTTGTTTACAAGTTTTGTTGGTATATTCATTTTAAAAGCCATACGACGAGCTTGGAATCCAGTCAATCCAACAACCGGGTCGATGATTTCTTTGAAAATCTTTTCTGGTGTTTCTTCAGCAACGGCTTCGATGTCCACGCCGCCTTCTTCAGAACCCATAAGTGTTACACGATCTGTAGCGCTATCAAGAACGAGTCCTACGTAATACTCTTTCTCGATATTTGAACCTTCTTCGATAAGAAGTCGTTTAATCTCTTTACCCTCTGGACCTGTTTGGTCTGTAACAAGTATCTTGCCGAGTAGTTCTTTTGCGTACCCGCGTACTTCGTCAAGATTTTTTGCAATCTTAACTCCACCCGCTTTACCACGGCCACCCGCATGGATCTGTGCTTTTACAACATAGATTCCTGGTGTAAGTTGTTTCGCAGCCTTAACCGCTTCTTCAGGAGAAAAAGCAACAATTCCTGTTGATACAGCTACGCCATAATCACGTAAAAGCTGTTTTCCTTGATATTCATGGATATTCATCTTACATCCTCCAATCGAACTTATAACTCTTTATTTAGTGCCTTATCCATTGTAGTAAACTTGTCATAAAATGTCCACAGATGGATACTATTTATCGAAAAGTAGTTTAATATTATTTAGCTCTCTTTTTTAATCCATGTTCACGGTCTACTTGATAAATATACGCAAATACTTCGGAAACTGCTTTATATAACTCCTCTGGTATGGACTCGTTAATGTCTAATTGACCTAGGATCTCGACAAGACTCGGATCTTCTTGAATGGGCACATCATGTTCTTTTGCCTTAAGTAAAATATTTTCGGCAATTTTACCCCACCCTTTTGCAATAATTTTCGGGGCTCCACTTGAATTCGGATCATAAGAAAGCGCAACTGCTTCTTTACGAATCTGTTTTTCCTCATTCATATGCGGTAATCAACTCCTTGTTCGAAGTTATTTGTTTGTTTTATTGCTGATTCAATACGTTTTTCTTCTTCGTAAAATTCTTTAAAGAAAACACCTGAAAGTTTATAGCCTACAGAATCTAGACCATCTTTAAGTTTTTCTTGTATTGGATTTCCAAGTAGTTTCAAACTTTTATCAGCGTTGTAAACAGTTATTGTCACCACTTTATTTTGAACTTGCATATCGACAATCGTTTTATCTAGTGAATGTAAATCCAGATAAAAGAGGATTCGAGCAAAACTAGAATCAATTTTCCCGTTCTCTTTCATTCGACCGTTCCACTCCAAAGTCGCATCAATCTTTTTACCAAAAAACTCTAGTGGAACTTGCATGATTAATTGATGCTGAACACCATTATCACTTGATGCTAGAAGTGGTCCATTCATCCGTGTGACGAGATTTTCTGCACTGTTTTTTATTGCTTGCGATATCAATGGGTCCGATATAAGAGAGAGAAGTAACGGTTTAAGTGTTTCCGCAAGATTTCCTACATTTGCATCCCTACTAAGAAGACCTGCTTCATAATTCATTCCAAAGGATCGAACTATCGTTTGGACTGCATCTTTAATGGCTTTTCCATCCACAGCAGACGTAACCGCCACTTCTGCAGCTTGCATAAGTTTTTGGACAGAAGGGTTATTCGATTGTTCCGCATTTTTAACGAGTAAAGCTAACTTTCCCATCGCCTCAGATTGTATATTCTGGCCACTAAGCAACGTTAAAACTTGTTCTTTCATTCCTATGGCCGTTGTTGTAAAAGGAGCTGCAACTGCATTTTCAGAAGCCATTCGTGTAAGGGCCAAACTGAACTCAGTGCTAAATTTACTTCCCCCGTCTGATGTTGTTGGTGAATTCGTCATACGATTTATTAATGCAGTTACTATCTCTTTATTTCCAGTAGTTAAGGTCGGTTCGGATGCGACAAGGTTCTTCAGCTGCGCTAATTGTGCCGTTGTAGGGCTTTGTTGTTGACTGCTGATTTGTTTGAGCAGCACGCCAATTTCTTGGGCTACAGTTGGTTGCACTACAGGTTGTGGATTCATTGGTTGCTGGGTCGTGGTTTGTTGTACCGTTGTCTGACGCCCGGTAGCCAGTCCTTCGGAAATCAGTGAAGTGAGTACTTGCTGCAGATTTGCAAGAGATGTACTGGGCGGTAACACATCTACGCCTTTTAATAATTGCACTGTTGCGAAACGGCTCTCTGTACTTTCAGTAGGATTAAGCAACGTCAATAAAGCTTGCCCAAGAGCCGCTCTTCCCGTCGCTTGCAAAAACGGTTTCTCAACAGTTTCAAGCGACGCCAGTATCGCTTGTTTTATCTGCGGAGGAATGGTTGTATCGGACACCATTAAACTCTTTAAAGAAGTAAGCGAAGTATGTAACCCCTCTTTGGATTCAACTCCAAAAAGGGCTCTGAAAACAGTTTCGTTAAAAGGCAACTTCAGCTCAACCATCTTCTGGATTGTTGCTAGCGCTTCACCTCTTGTAGCGGTGGGGACAGTTTTCAACAACGCTTCTGCTTGCATTAAACTCTCTCTAGTCATTGGCATCTTGTTTTTAAGTACAAACGAAAGCAACTCCTGCATTTCGGCCGTTTTGGGAAGTTGCATGGACTCCATGAGACTCGCAAGTTGACGCACCGGACCTTCCGTACCACTCATCGGACCTGAAATGATTTTCAATTGTAATTCAGGTTTTACTGAAGATACTTGAAAATAATAAGAATCTCCAGCCTTCATAGGCACTTCAAGCTTCGCAAATAATTTTTGACCACCAATTTGAACTTCGGCCATTTGTCCCGGAAAAAGTTGCTTTATTTGGCCGTGAAATAATTGACCTTCCTTTAATACAAGGGACTTATTCTCGGTAGCTGGCGTTGAGGGCTGTGCACTTACAGAAGTCATTGCTCGAAAACTCATTGTTATGTCCTCCTTTCCGATGTCATTGATTTTATAGGTTCAAAACTTCTACGGTGATGTTCACAAGGTCCGTATGTTTCAAGTGCTTCTAAATGTTGAGCTGTTCCGTATCCTGAATTATTAATAAAGTGATACATAGGAAATGCATTATGTAGATCATCCATAATTGCATCTCGTGACGTCTTCGCCAATATAGATGCTGCCGCAACAGCCAAACTCTTTGCATCCCCCTTTATTACTGATGCTGTTGGGCATGTTATCGTAAGAGACATTGCATCGACAATAACAAAATGCGGAGATACGGTTAGTTCATTTACGGCCTGTTCCATGGAATCCCGTGTAGCTGCATAAATGTTCATAGTATCAATGGTTGTGGCTGGCTGAATATGAACGGAATAATCAATTGCGATTCTCTTAATGATTTCAGCAAATCTCTCGCGGTTGTGTTTTGAGATTGCTTTTGAATCGTCTAATCCAATTAGCTCGCGCGTATCTGCCGGAAGAATAACCGCTGCAGTCACCACAGGGCCCGCTAACGGTCCGCGACCCGCTTCGTCAACTCCAGCAACTAGGTCCTCTTCAGAGTGCACAAACGAGCGATCAAAGGCCATTTTAGTTGTATGGGCATTTTTAATAAGTTCGTTTTTATCGTATTGACGTTGCCATCTTTTAAGCGCTGATTTTACGCCAGCTCTGGAGTCTTCTAAGAGCTCTAGCATCCAAGGCTCAGGCTCTTTGGTTGATTGCAGTTGTTCAGTGATTTCTTTTATCGTTTTCATGTTGATCACCTTCCACGTAATAAAAGTTACCTATTTGTTTCTCTTTTTATATCTATCGGTTCGTTAAGCATTTTTTCGACTATTTAAAGTAAGAAAGACCGATTACCTAGTGAAATTCCACATGCGGCATCGGTCTTCAATTTATTTACTATAATTTGCTTACTTGAAAAAAATCTTATTAAACAAAGTCGAATGTAAGTTTACCTAGATGTTCGTTGCGAATGTCTCGTACAATCATTTCGGATACTTTGTCAAAATCGACTGCCCCGCCAGTTGTATAGACTTTACGAAGTTCTCCGATGCTCGTTAGAACTTCAATGATGCTGTCATCCACTTTCGTAAGGCCATATCTTTGGCTAAGACGATTTGGATAGTGCTCCTCAAGAAAACGAAGACCGTAAATGGCTAAATCCTCCATATTAAGAATCGTGTCTTTAATGGCACCCGTTAGAGCTAATTTATAACCCGCTTCTTTGTCCTCAAATTTTGGCCAAAGAATACCTGGTGTATCCAGCAGCTCAAGTTCTTTACCGTATTTAATCCATTGTTGCGCTTTTGTGACACCGGGTGTATTACCTGTTTTCGCAATGTTTTTCTTCGCTAAACGATTGATTAATGTTGATTTACCTACGTTTGGAATACCAACAATCATCGCTCGAATGGCACCAGGACGAATTCCTCGACTGCGCATTCGCTCATGCTTAGGCTCTAAAATCTCTTTAGCCGCTTTTGTAATAGCCTGCATTCCTTTGCCTTCAAATGAATTAATCGAGATTGCTCGATCTCCCCGGTCCTCAAAATATCGAATCCACTTAGCCGTCTCATTATCATCCGCGAGATCTGCCTTATTTAATATTAGAAGTCTTGCTTTTTGATGGATTACATCATCAATCATCGGGTTTCTAGATGACAAAGGTAATCTAGCGTCAATTAGTTCAAACACAATATCAACTAGTTTTAATTTCTCGGTTACTTCTCTTCGCGCTTTAGCCATATGGCCTGGAAACCATTGAATTGTCATGCACTTATCTCCTCTCGTCAGTCGACGATTCCGAAATCTTTTATCGGCCAGAAGACAATATTTGTATTGCCAATAATCTCGTCGATTGCTATAACTCCGATATGTCTTGAATCCTTACTCTTTCTCCGATTATCTCCGAGAACAAATATATAACCTTCGGGAACTGTTTTGCTTTGAATCTTGTCTTCGAGTGAAAAATCCTCGGTGAGTGGTCGATCAGTTACTTCTTCTTTGTACTTATCAAGATAAGGTTCTTCGTATGCATTCCCGTTAATATATAAAACGTCATCAATATATTCCACTTCATCGCCAGGAAGTCCAATGATTCGTTTAATATAATCTTTCTGTTCAGGGGCATGAAAAACAACGATATCAAAACGTTTTGGCTTGCCAATCGTATAACCAATTTTATTGACAACCATTCGGTCTCCATCAGATAGCGTCGGCATCATAGATATACCGTCTACAACAATTGGTGTAAACAAAAACAGACGAATAATTGCGGCCAGTCCAAAAGCAATCAAAAGCGCTTTTATCCATTCCCAAGTTTCGTTTTTAGTTTTCTTTTCATTCATTGTTAAAGCCCCCTCGCCTAATACTATCTTTATTGTACAGTTTATTCATATATGAGGCAAAAAGAAGGGAGGCCGTAGTAGATGGCCTCCCTAAATCTTCGTTCTTTATTATCGAATTTCTTTAATACGTGCAGCTTTTCCGCGTAGGCTACGAAGGTAGTACAACTTCGCACGGCGTACTTTACCACGACGAGTAACTTCTATTTGAACAATTTTAGGTGTGTGTACAGGGAATGTACGCTCTACGCCAACACCGTTGGAGATTTTACGGACTGTGAATGTTTCACTGATTCCGCCTCCACGACGCGCAATAACAACACCTTCATAAATCTGGATACGCTCGCGCGTTCCCTCAACGATTTTAACGTGTAATTTTACAGTGTCTCCCGCACGATATTCCGGGTGGTCTGTACGAAGCTGATCTTTTGTGATTTCTGCTACAATGTTTTGCATTTTTTTCTCTCCTTCTCCGCGGATGTTCTTACACTTTTGCTTTTGCAGCGGAACATCAGTCAGTATGTACTTCACTTTAGAAGTACATACAAGATATTAACACAATGTCGCCAACTGTGCAAGTTCATCTGTTTATTTATTTTGTTCTAATTGTTTTAGTAACTTACGTTGAAAATCCGTAAGCGGAGCGGATTCAAGCAAGTCTTTTCTTCTTTCATATGTTCGAATAAGAGATTGTTCTTCGCGCCATTGATTTATTTTCGCATGATTTCCCGATAGTAGAACTTCAGGTACTTCCATGCCTTTAAAGTTTGCAGGCCGAGTATATTGAGGATGTTCGAGGAGTCCTGTTGAAAACGAATCCAACATCGGGGAATCCACATTACCGAGCACATTCGGCAAAAGTCGAACGACGCTATCAATGATAGCCATTGCAGCAATCTCTCCACCCGTTAAGACGAAGTCTCCAAGCGATAATTCGTCAGTAACGAGTACATCACGAATTCGCTCGTCGTATCCTTCATAGTGGCCACATATGAAGATCAGATGTTCTTCAGAAGATAGCTCTTCCGATTTTTTCTGAGTAAACTTTTCACCTTGCGGACACATCAATATGATGCGGGGCGGTTTTTCCGTGTTCACGGTTACGGCTTCTATCGCAGCAAAAAGAGGTTCCGGTTTAAGTACCATTCCCGCGCCACCGCCGTAAGGATAATCGTCTACTTTATGGTGCTTATCTGTCGCATAATCACGGAAGTTAATGACATTAAACGATACTGCATCATTCGCCTGTGCCTTCTTCATGATTGACGAATGAAGAACACCTTCAAACATTTCCGGAAAAAGGGATAGCACATCGACTTTCATCATGAAAGCAGTCCTTCTATCGGCTCGATGACAATTCTTTTTGCATCGATATCGATTTCTTTCACAAAGTCATCAATGTATGGAATATAATGCGGCTTTCCTTTTTCAGGCGTAATTGTCCAAACATCTTTCGCACCTGTTTCTAGGATATCCGTAACTTTACCAATGTCTATACCTTCAGTCGTCACTACAGTACAACCAATGATTTCATGGTAATAAAACTCGCCATCTTCAAGTTCACTAAGATGTTTTTCCGAGACTTTAAACATGCCGTCTCTATATTTTTCAACATCAACCATATTGGGATGATGTTCAAATGTTAATAATTCAAAGTTCTTATGTTTCCGATGACTGGCTATAGTCAATTTAATGGATTTCTCGCTATCCGGCATAAATAAATCAAGTGTATTTCCGACAGCATAGCGCTCCTCAGGAAAATCCGTATATGAATTCACACGAACTTCTCCGCGAATACCATGAGTGTTAACGATTTTACCTACATTAAACCATTCCATTGCTTTACACTTCCTTAATATGATGCAAAAAAAGAAGGAACATAGGCCCCTTCTTTTTTTGCATCAATCTATAATTTCTACGTTCACTCTCTTACCGTGGTGACTTCCTGCTGCTGAATAAACTATTGTACGTATTGCTTTCGCAACACGTCCTTGCTTTCCAATCACTTTGCCCATATCTTCAGCATTGACGGAAAGCTTATAAGTAATTCGACTATCGTATTCATCCATTTCAACCCGAACATCTTCGGGGTAATCGACTAACGGTTTGACGATTGTTTCAATCAGCTGCTTCATGTACACCCCTCCTAAATTATTTACCTAATTTAGAGTTATGGAATTTCTCCATGATACCTTGATCAGAAAATAGGTTGCGGACTGTATCAGATGGTTGTGCACCATTATGAAGCCACTTAAGAGCTGATTCTTCATTGATTTTTAGTTCCACCGGTGTTTTCAATGGGTTGTAAGTACCCACTGTTTCGATTTGACGACCGTCACGTGGTGAACGTGAGTCCGCTACTACAATACGATAGACTGGAGACTTCTTTGCTCCAATACGTTTAAGACGAATTTTAACTGACATTAATTATTGCACCTCCGAATAGTTTCACACAAGATAGTATGTTATCAAGCTTTTGTTTGTTTGTAAAGTCTTTTCTCTTAACACCCTAAAATAAATTTATTTTGAGTGCGTTTTTATTTAAAAAATGAATCCAAACCAGGCATTTTCATCTTCTTTTTACCTTTTTGTTGCATGCCCGTCATCTGCTTCATCATTTTCTTCATATCTTCGAATTGTTTCAGTAAACGATTCACATCTTGAATCGTTGTTCCTGAACCTTTAGCAATTCGTCGACGTCGATTTGCATTAATGATGTCTGGCGTTGTACGTTCCGTTGGAGTCATTGATTGGATAACTGCCTCTACACGGCCCATTTGGCTTTCGTCCACTTTAGCGTTTTCAAGCCCTTTAATCTTCCCGGCCCCTGGCATCATTTTCAATAAATCATCCAGTGGCCCCATTTTCTTAACTTGTTGCAACTGATCAAGAAAGTCGTCCAGTGTGAACGACTGTGTTCGGAACTTTTCTTCGAGTTCCTTCGCTTTGTCTTCATCAACGTTTTCTTGTGCTTTCTCTATTAGAGACAGCACATCACCCATACCTAGAATTCTTGAAGCCATACGTTCTGGATGAAACGGTTCTAGTGCATCCATTTTCTCACCCGTACCGACAAACTTAATAGGCTTATCGGTTACTGAGCGAATGGATAGTGCAGCACCACCACGCGTATCACCATCAAGCTTCGTGAGTACAACTCCTGTTATGCCTACAGTGTCGTTAAAGTTCTTTGCAACATTCACTGCATCTTGACCGGTCATCGCATCGACAACTAAAAACACTTCATCCGGCGTTGTAAGATTGCGAATATCCGCAAGCTCTTGCATGAGCTTCTCATCAACATGAAGTCTACCAGCCGTATCAATAATTACGACATCGTGATGCTCTTTCTCGGCTTCGACAAGTGCTTGTCGTACAATCTCCACAGGAGAAACATCCGTTCCCAGTGCAAATACAGGTATGGTTAATTGTTTCCCAATTGTTTCCAATTGTTGGATCGCTGCAGGTCTATAAATATCTGCTGCAACGAGAAGGGGTTTTTTGTTGTGACGTTTGCGAAGGACCGCCGCTAATTTACCTGAAGTTGTCGTCTTCCCGGCACCTTGTAGACCAATCATCATAATGACTGTCGGTGACTTCCTTGCAAACTGAATTGGATTTTGTTCCCCACCCATAAGGTTTGTCAGTTCGTCTTTTACAATTTTCACGACTTGCTGACCCGGAGTTAAACTTTTCACAACTTCCTGTCCTATTGCACGTTCACTAACCGTTTTCACGAATTCTTTTACTACTTTCAAGTTAACGTCAGCTTCAATAAGCGCGAAACGAACCTCACGCATCATCTCTTTAACATCTGCCTCGTTTACCTTACCTTTGCCCCTAATCTTTTGGAGCGTTCCTTGCAGCCGCTCGGCCAATCCTTCAAATGCCATGCACGCCGCCTCCTAGTCATAGTCTTTTAATCCGACCAACAGGTTTCGCATTTTTTCCGATTGGTCATCTGTACCTTGAATTAATTGTTCTAAACTTTCGATGGCTTTTAAACGTTCTTGATGCTTGGAAAATAAATTCAATTTCAATTCGTAATCTTCAAGCATTGCTTCAGTTCTGCGAACATTATCGTAAACAGCTTGACGAGAAATCCCGTATTCTCCAGATATTTCACCAAGTGATAGATCCTCAGAGTAATATAAGTTCATATAGAGTCTCTGTTTATCCGTCAAAAGAGATTGATAAAAATCAAAGAGGAAATTAATGCGTGTTGTTTTTACAAGCGACATTGGATTCTCCTCCTCAGTACACGTACTCATATTCAATCATATTATGGTCAACACTTGCTGTCAAGCTATTTTACTTGTCTATCATTTCTTCTTCTAATTCTAGCCCATCTGCGAATAAACCATAGACATATTTCTCCGTATCAAACGGTTGTAAATCATCTACACCTTCGCCAAGACCGACAAACTTTACAGGTATGTTTAATTTATTACGAATCGCAAGAACAATTCCACCTTTTGCAGTTCCGTCGAGCTTCGTTAGAACAATTCCCGTAACATTTGTTGCTTCTTTAAATGTTTGTGCTTGAACAAGAGCATTTTGACCCGTCGTTGCATCGAGTGCAAGCAGCACTTCATGTGGTGCACCTTCGACTTCTTTACTGATGACGCGGTGAATTTTTTGCAGTTCATTCATCAGATTCACTTTGTTTTGCAATCTTCCCGCTGTATCACAAATTAAGACGTCAATTTTCCTATTTTTCGCTGCACGGATTGCATCATACATTACCGCTGCCGGGTCCGACCCTTCAGATTGTCTAATGACTTCTACACCCGCACGTTCACCCCAAACAACAAGTTGGTCGATGGCACCCGCACGGAATGTATCTCCCGCTGCAAGCATAACGGTTTTACCCTCTGCCATAAGACGTGCTGCCAGTTTACCAATTGTTGTTGTTTTTCCAACTCCGTTGACACCAACCATTAAGATAACCGTTAACTCATCTTCTTGAATGTTTAAACGAACATCCAATTCTTCGCCCGAATTATAAATTTCCACAAGTTTTTCGGATATAACGGACTGAATTCCCGCTGTATCTTTCTTGTTTTTTCTCTGCACTTCGAGTTTCAATTGATCGATTAATTCCATTACAGTTTCAACGCCAACATCAGCTTGCAACAATAACTCCTCAAGCTCTTCAAAAAACTCTTCATCAATAACTCTAAATCGTGCGACAAGATCATTGACCTTTGAAGTAAACTGATTCCGAGTCTTCGCGAGACCTTCTTTAAATTTATCCGTTACTGCATCATTTGAACCTGTGATTTTTTCTTTCATTTTCCTAAAAAAAGACACTACGAATCACTCCTTTTATATAAGAGCCTCTTCCGGAACTTCTGAAAGTTTTACAGAAATTAACCTGGAGACGCCTGATTCCTGCATTGTTATTCCGTAAAGAACATCTGCACCTTCCATTGTTCCTTTACGATGTGTAATGACGATAAATTGGGTCTTATCCGAAAACCTATTTAAGTATTTACTGTAACGTAAGACGTTCGCCTCGTCGAGTGCCGCCTCAACCTCATCCAGTATACAAAATGGAACTGGCCTCACTTCGATGATTGAAAACAGAAGCGCTATCGCCGTCAAGGCACGTTCCCCACCGGATAATAAACTCAAGTTCTGTAGCTTTTTACCCGGAGGACGAGCAATGATGTCCACACCTGTTTCTAGTAAGTTCGAAGGATCCGTTAAAACTAAATCTGCATCACCACCGCCAAACATTTCCTTAAATACGCCGCGGAAACGATTTTGAACCGCATCAAATGTCGCAGAGAAACGAGCCGTCATTTCTTGATCCATTTCAGACATTGCTTCTTGCAATGTACTTTTGGCGTTCAATAAGTCGTTTCGTTGCTCCGTTAAAAACTCATACCTTTCAGACACTTCGGCATATTCAATAACTGCCCCGGGATTGACAGGCCCAATATCCGAGAGTTCGCGCTTGAGTTCAGAAAGCCTCTCCCTTGTTTCCACTTCGTCGAATTCAATGACCGCATCAAAATCGGGATGAAGACCATATTCGTTTAACAGCCGTCCAGTTACGGCTTCGTATTTTACTTCCAACCGGGATTTTTCAACGGTCAATTGATTTAATTGAGATACGATTACAGCGGACTTTTCCCTAAGAGTTTTAAGAAGTTGCTCTTTTTCATCGACGTATTGAACGAGTTCCAACCGTTTTATCCTACTGTTGTTCACTTCAGTTTCAAAATGTTCTTTTTCAGCCAACGTTTTTTGGATTCGTTCACTAATTTCTTCCGAAGTTAAATCGCCATCTCCACTATTTCCTGTGAAATAATCCACTTCTTCAGCCAATAATATAATTTTACGTTTCACGGCGTCGATTGTATGTATCATCTCGTCAATCGACTTTTTGTAATGTGTCCGTTGCTCCCGAAGAACTGCCGCACGTTCGCGTAAGTCAAAAATTCTTGCTGTTAGAATCGCTTCTTCCTGGCGCCAATCAGCAGCGAGTCGTTCCAACATGGCCACTTCAGCCGATATTTTCTCCAAACCTTTTTTAACGATGATATGTTGATTTTCAAGCTCTTTTTTACGTTTTAATATAGTAGAACCCGTATTTTCAAAACCTTTTCTTTCCAATTCGGATGAAGTAATTTCATTTTCAATGGACCGAATGGCTATGTCCGTTTCACGGATTCCGGATTCCCCAGTTGCGATTTCAAGTTGGAGTACTTCAGTCGAATGACGCAACTGCTCCATTTCGTGCATAATACCGGCAATTTCCATCTTCAAATTACCAATGGTTTTTGTTGCGGATTCAATGGAAGACGCCATTTGAACGAGTTGTACTTTTAAGGTTTCCAGTTCGGCCTTACGGGAAAAAACCGATGCCTGTCCTTTAACGCCGCCACCTGTTAGGGAACCCCCAGCATTCACTATATCACCATCTATAGTCACGACACGATTCCGATATCCAATGGTTTTAGCAATTTCAGTCGCGCTTGATAAAGAGGTCGCCACAAGCACATTTCCCAGGAGATTTTCAGTAATAATTCGATAATCATCTTCTGTTTGAACTAAACTATTAGCCGTTCCTATGAACCCGGGGTGCTGTTTCGCAAGGTTTAGTGTGGCGGGTTGGATCATCCTTGATTTCATAACATCACGCGGCAGAAATGTTGCCCTGCCGGCATTTTTAGATTTCAAGTAAGCGATTGCTTGTCGAGCTTCTTTTTCAGTTGTTGTTACTATATTTTGTAACGCACCACCAAGAGCCGTTTCTATCGCTTTGACATACTTACTCTCAACATTGATGAGCTCAGCTACAGCACCATTAATACCTGTTAATTTTCCGCCCTGTTTAGCAATCAGAACTTCTTTTACTCCTGAGAAAAAACCCGAGAAATCCGCTTCCATACTTTCAAGCGCTCGTATTCTTCCTTGCATTTCATGTTGTCTGTTGAATGCCTTTTGAAGCAATTCTTGTTTTCCGCGAAGTTCCTCTTCCAATACCCGCAGTATTTCAATCGTCTGTTTGTATTTTATTTCAGTCTCTTTTGCATGCTCTTTTACTTTACGTACCGTTTGTTCTTTCTGTACCTTCTCATCTGCAAGTACTTTGAAACGATCGCTTAGGGAAGATGTTTGTTGGAAATACTTTTCAGAAGAAAATTTCTCCCCAGCAAGTCTTTCATCCGCATGCTTCAGATCGTTTCTAATCGTCGCTTCTTCATTTAATCGATCAATGTATTCCGATTTCAATTGCTCAATTTCATTTTCAGTCTCTTTAACAGATCTTTTTAAAACTTGAGCAACATCATCTATTTCTTTCGAAACGGTTTCATATTCAGATTGGATCGATGCAAGCTGTTTTTGAGAATTTTTTAATTTCAAGTTAAGTTCATCTTTTTCAATTTTTGCTAGCGCTAAATCGGAATGAATTCGTTCGACTTGTTGATGGGCATTACGCCTTTTCTCGACCGAAAGAAGTCTTCTTCCTTCCCATTTTTCAGTCTCAGCACTGCTGCTCACTAGTTTTTTCTGAAGAGTATCCATTTGGATGTCTAATTGAGCCAACTGTGCTTTTAAATGGTCGGATTCGGCACCGCTTTTTTCCAGCAAGACTTCCAGTTCATTGTTCTTTTCATAGATGTTCTTTGCTTCCATCATTTTCTTCTCTATTTCCGCATGTTGGTTTCGTGCATCATAGTTCAACAAAGTGATATCTGCATCCCGTGTTTCTTCAAAAAGAACGGCATATTTCTCTGCTGCTTCCGCATTTTTTTTCAGTGGACCAATTCGTGTTTCAAGCTCTTTTAAAATATCGAGCACACGATCCAAATTATCAGCGGTTTCGAAAAGCTTGTGTTCAGCCTTCTTTTTTCTTGTTCGATATTTTAATACTCCTGCCGCTTCATCAAATATATTTCGCCTTTCCTCGGGACGACTGTTCAGTACTTCATCCACGCGGCCTTGAGAAATGATTGAAAAAGACTCCTTACCAAGACCAGAATCCATAAAAACATCATTAATATCTTTTAAGCGACATTGTTGTTTGTTTAATAAATAAACACTTTCACCCGAGCGAAAAACTCTCCTACTTACACTAATCTCTGTATAATCCAACGGGAAAAGACCTTTTGAATTATCCAGAATTAAAGTAACTTCCGCAAAGTTCAGCGGTTTCCTAGAATCACTTCCTGCAAAAATCACATCTTCCATCTTCGCACCACGTAGGGATTTTGCTGATTGTTCCCCAAGCACCCACCGAATTGCATCTGTAATATTACTCTTCCCGCTACCATTGGGACCAACGATAGCGGTGACTCCTGGAACAAAATCAATTTCAATTTTCTCAGCAAATGATTTGAATCCAATTATTTCAAGCCTTTTTAGAAACACTGTTAAATCTCTCCTCCGGCTTGCTGCCTCATCAATTCATCAATTGCATTGCGCGCTGCTTCTTGCTCAGCTTCTTTTTTCGATTTACCACTGCCTACACCCAGCTGTTTCTCTCCAAGCCGGACAACAGTAACAAACTCTTTCGAATGTGCAGGACCCTTTTCTTCAACCACTTCATATTCAAGTTGTCCTTGATTTGTCTGTTGAATAATTTCCTGTAAACCACTTTTATAATCCATCACATGCGAAAAAGCACCGATTGTAATTTTAGGAAAAATTACATTTTCAAGAAACTTTGTTACGGGTTCCATGCCTTGGTCCATGTATAGTGCACCAATGAAAGCTTCAAATACATCTGCAAGAAGAGCCGGACGCATTCTACCACCCGTTTGTTCTTCACCTTTACCAAGGAGTACATAATGGCCAAAATCCAACTCATTTGCAAACTTAACGAGTGCCGGTTCACAAACGATAGCTGCACGAAGTTTTGTCAATTGGCCTTCGCTCATATTAGGCTCCGCCGAATAAAGAAAACGAGATACTCCGAGTTCCAAAACAGCGTCTCCTAAAAATTCAAGCCGCTCATTATCAGTAAAACTCTTTCTACGATGCTCATTCACATAGGATGAATGTGTGAATGCATTATAAAGCAAAGAGCTATCCTTGAATGTTATGGATAGTTTTTCTTGAAGTTCACTAAAACGATTCCTTACAGACAGCGGAAGTGGAACTTTGCTGTTTTTACCATTTGTGCGTTTATTTGTCATAAGATTAATTCTACCTCTCTTCGCAATCTACCTTTAATTTTAACCTTTTTGCGGACTTAGTGCAAAAGTAAAAAGAGACACTTCCAATCCTTTCAAATTGAAAGGATGAAAAGGTCTCCGTTAAATGTCTATTAGTTCACTTTACTTTCGATATATGAAACTGTATCGCCGACCGTTGTAATTTTTTCTGCATCATCATCGGAAATTTCCATATCGAATTCATCTTCTAATTCCATTACAAGTTCAACGACATCCAAAGAGTCTGCGCCGAGATCATCACGGAATGAAGCTTCTGGTTTAATTTCACTTTCGTCGACGCCAAGACGATCGACGATTACTTTTGTTACACGACTAAGTACTGTTGACAAATTTGTCACCTCCCCTCGAAGTTATACTATTAAATTTACATTACCATTCCACCATCAACATGGATTGTTTGTCCCGTAATATACGCTGCATCATCAGAAAGTAGAAATAGTACTGTTCGTGCTACGTTTTCAGGACTGCCCAATTTGCCAAGTGGTATCACACTCAGCATTTGGTCTTTCACTTCATCACTTAATGCCTCTGTCATATCTGTTGTAATGAATCCAGGGGCAACAGCATTCACATTAATATTACGCGTAGCTAATTCTTTTGCAACCGTTTTGGTAAATCCAATGACGCCTGCTTTTGCCGCAACGTAATTCGCTTGACCTGGATTTCCTGAAACACCTACAATGGATGCGACGTTTACAATTTTTCCAGCACGTTGCCTCATCATTTGTCGAGTGACACCTTTTGTACAAAGAAATACGCCTTTTAGATTAATATTAAGGACATCATCCCACTCGTCCTCTTTCATTCTCATAAGTAAATTATCACGTGTAATTCCAGCGTTATTTACAAGTATATCAATTGAACCAAATCTCTCAAGCGTTTGGTCCACCATGTTTTTCACACTGTCTGCTTTGGAAACATCTGCTTGAATCGCAAATGCCTCGCCGCCTAACTGTGTAATCAACTGCACAACCTCATCTGCCTTTTCTTTGCTGCCGCTGTAGTTGACAGCAACTTTTGCGCCTTCTTTTGCTAATTGTAAAGCAATCTCTCGACCAATTCCACGAGATGCTCCTGTAACAATTGCTGCTTTTCCTGTGAACCTATTCATTCAGACCACCCTTTCGAAGCTTCTAACACTTCTTGTAGTGTCGATTCATCATAAACCGCATATACCTCTACTTCTTTACTAATCTTCTTTACGAGTCCACTCAGCACTTTACCCGGTCCACATTCAATAAAATGTGTAACCCCGAGATCTAGCATCGTTCGAACGGAATCCTCCCATAATACAGGGGAATAGAGCTGTTCGACAAGTAGTTTTTTTATTTCATCCGAATTTTGCACAACTGAAGCATTTACATTCGCAATTACTGGGACCGAAGCTTCACTCATTTGGATTGCATTCAGCATTTTTTCAAGTTGTTTCGCAGCAGGTTTCATAAGTGAAGAATGGAACGGACCACTAACATTAAGAGGTATTGCACGTCTCGCACCCGCATCTTTTAGTTCTACACATGCTGTTTCAACGCCTAACTTTGTGCCTGAAATCACAATTTGTCCAGGACAATTTAAATTGGCCGGTTGTACCGCATGTCCTCTTGCCGTAATTGAATCCGTAACTTCCAATATTTGTTCATTGCTAAGACCTAGAATTGCAGCCATAGCCCCTTCACCCGCCGGAACCGCTTCATTCATATAGTTTCCACGCTGGTGAACCGCTAAGACACCGTCTTCAAAAGACAGCACACCCGATGCAACAAGTGCCGTGTACTCTCCAAGACTATGACCCGCGGTGTAATCCGGTTCAATTCCTTCATCAGCCAATCTTGAGGCGATCATCGTTCCCACCGTTAACAGGGCAGGCTGTGCATTGTACGTTACTGTAAGATCCTCTGCGGGACCTTCTAAAATAAGTTCGCTTAATGCATACGAAAGTTCATGATCTGCTTTCTCTAAAAAACGTTTACTCTTTTCATTAGTTTCCGTAAATTCTTTTCCCATTCCAACAACTTGCGAGCCTTGTCCTGGGAATATAAAAGCAATCTTCGTCATTCTGTATTTCCCTCCTTGATGGTCTTTCGAATGATGCCACATACGTCATATTCCACCATTGTTCGAGCCTGGCGAATTGCATTGTATATCGCGTTGGCGTTTGAAGAACCATGCGCTTTAATAACTGGAGAATTTAATCCAAACAGACCCGCGCCGCCGTATTCCGTGTAATCCATTTTCTTTTTCAAACCACGAAGTTCATTTTTCACAAGAGCAGCGGACAGTTTCGTTTTCGTCGATGAACCATAAACTTCTTTCAACATTGTGAAAAAACCACTTGCCGTACCCTCAATCGTTTTTAAAATCATATTTCCCGTAAAACCATCCGTTATCGCCACATCGGCTACACCAACAAGTAAATCTCTTGCTTCTATGTTCCCGATAAAATTAATAGGTGCCTCCGAAAGAAGATCGTACGCCGCTTTCGTTAGTTCGTTTCCTTTACCCTCTTCAGTTCCAATGTTTAATAAACCGACTCGCGGATTTTTAATGCCACGAACTTGTTCCGCATAAATACTGCCCATAATTCCATATTGGGCGAGCTGCGTTGGTTTGGCATCGGAGTTCGCACCAACATCCATCATCACAAAACCTTTACCGTCCACTGTTGGAAGCGTCGGAGCTAGAGCCGGTCGTTCAATTCCATCAATGCGCTTTACTATAAACAATCCTGCAGACATCAGCGCCCCCGTATTACCTGCGGAAACACATGCATCTGCATCTCCATCTTTTACAGCCTGAGCCATGCGCACCATTGAAGCATCTTTTTTCTTACGAATCGCACGCACCGGTTCGTCGTCCGCTTCAATTACTTCTGTACAATGAAACACCTTTAATCGATCATGTTCCTTTAAAAAAGGTGCCATCTTCGACTCGTCGCCGTATATATGTATTTGTATATCTTCGAATGCGGTTAAGCTTTCGAGTGCCCCAGCAATTATTTCACCAGGGGCATGATCTCCACCCATTCCATCGACAGCTATGATCATAATAATTCCTCCTGCACTTTATCAGTCGTTCGATACATTAAGAATTCACCCGTAAAAACCGTTTCACCATCCACTTCAGAAACGACTTCCACTTTTGTCCTTTTATGATTCGAATCTTCTTTATTTACTTCCGCGCGCGCTACTACTCGGTCGCCCGCTTTAACTGGCTTAACAAAATGAATTGTCGATTTCACCGTTAAAGCAAGTTCGTCATCTAAAACCGCAACAGCAAGAGAATTTGCTTGTGCAAATAAATGATGACCGCGCGCAATTCCATTTCGTTGGAATACATGATCTTTTGTTACATCAAATATGGATAATGCGCGGACATCTAGTTTTAAATCTACAATATCACCAATGATTTCATCAGTATGAATCGATTTGATTTCACCCGTCAACGTTTTTGCCGCTACATTTTTAATTCGTTCACGCAACTCCGGAATTCCCTGCTCAAGCCGATCTAAACGGATTGTCTGGACACTCACATTAAAGTGCTTTGAAAGATCATCATCAGTGTGAAACGGATTCTCTTCCAACAAATCACCAAGCAACCGTTGCCTCTCCACTTTAGGCATACGCAATCATTTCACCCTCCACATTAGGACTTGGTACTAATATCAGTATATAAAGATAGAATTGAGAAAGCAAGCATAGAAAAGCGGAAGGTGCTGTTTAGCCCCGACAGGCACAAGAGGTTTATCCATGGAGGCGTACTTCAGCCTCCTTGGATAAACAACTTGTGACCCGAGGGACTGGGGACTGGCGCATGGAGACTAGACAAATAGAAAAGCGGAAGGTGCCGTTTAGCTCTGGCAGGCACAATAACGTTCACTTATTTCCAATCATTTGGCTAGGCAGTAGGTCATGATTTGCGGATAAACTGCTCAAAGTGTCGGATATAATCAGTGATGTGTCGGATAAACAGCTCGAAGTGTCGGATATAACCACAGATCTGTCGGATATATGCACCGAAGAGTCGGATATATCCATTTCAGAGAAAGAACGCAGTCCAAGTTCGCCACGTCCTGTGGCAACGACTGCACAACCCAGATCCTGTCGGCCCAAAAAGTGATTTCCCCAACCATTTCGCTAGGCATTAGGTCATGATTTGCGGATAAACTCCTCAAAGTGTCGGATATAATCACAGATCTGTCGGATATATCCATTTCGGAGAAAGAACGCAATCTAAGTTCGCCACGTCCTGTGGCAACGACTGCACAACGCACATCCTATCGGCTCAAAATGTGATTTCCACCGACTGTTTCGCTAGGCATTAGGTCACGATTTGCGGATAAACTGCTCAAAGTATCGGATATAATCAGTGATGTGTCGGATAAACAGCTCGAAGTGTCGGATATAACCACCAATCTGTCGGATAAATGCACCGAAATGTCGGATATATCCATTTCATTCAACACTTCAATCAATTCGTTCGTTCCCAAGGGCACCTGAGGATTCAAGCTGTCTTCTTAAAACCGCATACTCGTCAGCTTCCCAAAAATAAGTAGAATCCAAAAGTTTCTCAGCATCTTTTCTTGCTGTATCGAGAGCTCTAAAGTCATGGACGAGGTCCGCAATTTTGAATTCAGGCATACCACTTTGCTTTTTACCGAAAAAGTCGCCAGCTCCTCTGAGTTCAAGGTCTTTTTCAGCGAGGACGAAACCGTCATTTGTTTCCGTCATTGTTTGCATACGCTCTTTACCTTCTTCAGTTTTCGGATCAGCCAAAAGGACGCAATACGACTGTTCCGCTCCTCTACCAACTCTTCCCCTAAGTTGATGAAGTTGAGAAAGACCAAATCGACCCGCATCGTAAATAAGCATAAATGTCGCATTTGGAACGTTAACTCCAACTTCTACTACTGTTGTTGATACAAGAACATTAATTTCACCTTCACTAAATTCACGCATGATCGCATCTTTTTCTGCTGAATGAAGACGACCATGCATAAGTCCGACATTATATTGACCTTTAAAATGATGTGTTAATTGACTATGCACATCAACTGCATTTTGCACATCTAATTTGTCCGACTCCTCGATTAACGGACAGATTACATAGGCTTGTCGACCTGCTCGCAATTCCTTTTCCATCTTTTGCAAAACAGGCAAAATAGACTCTTCTTTTAACCAATGCGTTTCAATTTCTTTTCGACCCGCAGGCAATTCATCTAAAACAGATACATCCATTTCACCAAAAACGGTGATGGCTAACGTCCGTGGGATTGGTGTTGCCGTCATAAACAACACATTCGGATTAAGCCCTTTATCCCGTAAAACTCGCCTTTGTTCGACACCGAATCGATGTTGTTCGTCTGTTATCACAAGTCCGGGATTCTTAAATACAACATCTGGTTGAATGAGTGCATGTGTACCAATCAGTAAATCGATTTCCCCAGATTCCAACTTCTCCAATAAACTTACCCTTGCCTTCGCTTTTGTCGATCCGGAGAGGAAAGCTACAGTTACATCAAAGGGTTCTAGCCACTCTGCAAGAGTAGCAGCATGTTGTTCTGCAAGTATTTCAGTTGGAGCCATCAGTGCACCTTGAAAACCTGCTGTAATCGATGCGTAAATCGCAATTGCAGCAACTACCGTTTTCCCAGAACCTACATCTCCTTGAAGAAGACGATTCATACGAACTGAACTCTTTAACTCTGTACACAATTCATTCACTACACGTTTCTGTGCATTCGTTAATTCAAAAGGAAGCGACTCTATAAAAACCTTCACTTTCTCCAAATCATAATCCACTATAACGCCTTTTTCCGCTTCTTTTCGAGCCTTTTTAATCCCTTGCATTTTTAATTGGAATACTAATAACTCCTCATAAACAAAACGCCTTCTTGCTTGCTTTACATCTTCTGGACTTCTTGGAAAATGCACCATTTCAAGTGCTTCACTAATTGCAGGAATTCTATAGGCTTGTAAAGTGTCGTTCGGGAGCGATTCTTCATGCTTCCCTTCTGTGTAATCAAGAGCACTTCTCATAAACCTGCGAAATGTTTTTTGATGCATCACACTCTTCAAACTATAAACAGGTTCAAAATCGGATTGCTCCGTTTTTGGACCAGCATGAAAATTGCTTACATTAATTAATTGTCTACCACGGTCCCACTTACCTGTAACGGTAACCACTGCACCTGGCGTCATGCGAGCTTTTAAATAATGTTGATTAAAAAAAACCGCCTTCACAAGATGTCTTCCAGCAAGAAGACGGACTTGTAGACGGGATCTGTTTTTTCCTAAAAAAAGAATTGTAGGCTCACTTTCGACCCTTCCTTCAATGGTCACCCGTTCATTGTGCGGTGTTTCTGTTAAATCCTTCAATCTGAAATCTTCGTGCCGGTACGGGAATGTCATGAGAAGGTCATTAACGCAGTGGATGCCGAGTGCTTCAAGTTGTTCACCTGCAGCTTTCCCGACTCCTCTCAGTTCAGTTACAGAATCATTTAGTGACGGAATCATGATCTACCTTATCCGTGCCGAAGACTTTTGCAGCTAAAGCCTTTCCGGTAGGGGTCACTGCCAATCCGCCTCTTGCTGTTTCCCGTAGCGCAGAAGGCATCGATTGACCTATTTTATGCATTGCTTCAATTACTTCATCCGTTGGAATTCGACTTACAACTCCAGCTAAAGCCATATCTGCTCCAACTAAAGCTTTTGCCGCACCCATCGCATTTCGCTTCACGCAAGGGACTTCAACTAGTCCCGCTACAGGATCACAAACGAGCCCTAACATATTCTTCATAACAATCGAAAACGCTTCAGCACTCTGTTGAGGTGTTCCGCCAGCCATTTCTACAATTGCTGCCGCCGCCATAGATCCTGCAGATCCAGTTTCCGCTTGACAACCACCAGCCGCACCGGAAATCGATGCATTGTTCGCAACAACGAAACCAAAAGCACCTGATGTAAACAAATAATTCAACATTTGCTGTCGAGTTGGATTCAATCTGTTTTTCACAGCAAATAACGTACCTGGAACAATTCCAGCCGCTCCTGCTGTTGGTGTTGCGCAAATTGTACCCATTGCTGCATTCACTTCATTCGTCGCTACTGCTTTACTAACAGCATCCATCACCAAATCCCCGCAAAGCGATTTGCCAGTCGCCATATATTTCTGCAGAAGAACAGCATCTCCGCCAGATAGACCCGAAGCAGAATGTACTCCTTCTAGCCCTTTTTCAACGGCACTTTCCATAACCGTCAAATTGTTATCCATTTGGGCAATAATATCTTCTCTAGAGCGCTTTGTCATAAGCATTTCTTGTTCAATCATTATTTCAGAAATCGGCTTTTTTTGTGATTCTGCAAGTGCAACAAGTTCTTTTACCGAAGTAAATAGTACTTCCATATAATTTTCCTCCTTAATTCGCTAATGTCGAAACTTGAGTGACGTGTTCTAAAACTTCTAACTCATTTATAAGTGCATCATTTATGAATTGGTCAACTTCAATTACCATAAGTGCCATCTCGCCTTTTTCCTTACGGCCACATTCCATATGTGCAATATTTACACCTTGTTTGGCAAGAGCATTGGAAACGCTCGCAATTACACCAGCACGGTCTTCATGGACAATGAGCAATGCCGGGTAATGTCCGGATAATCGAAGTGGAAAACCATTAAGTTCTGTAACTTCCATCGTTCCGCCGCCAATAGAAATAGCCGTTAACTCCATAACACCTTCACCATCACCGATTACAAGACGTGCTGTATTCGGATGCTCAGGTTCTTCATCTTCTGGAATAAATTCAAAAGATAGACCAAGACGTTTCGCTTCATCAAAAGACGTTTTAATGCGTTCATCGAATGTATCATAATCAAGTAAGCCACCAATAATGGCAACATCCGTACTGTGCCCTTTATACGTTTCTGCAAATGAACCATATAAATGGATTCGCGCCCATTCGGGTTGTCGACCAAAAAGTGTTCGCGCAACTCGACCGATCCGGGCAGCACCAGCAGTATGTGATGATGATGGACCAATCATTACCGGACCAATAATATCAAAAACGGATCTAAATTTCATATACACTACTCCCCTTTAAAAAGTATACACTACTACTTATCTTACACGATTCCCTAGATTAAAACAAAAGCAGTACACCTAGATAGGCATACTGCATAAATGGTTATTTATTCAACTGAGATGATATAGGGATACAATGGTTGCTTTCCGTTATAAAGCTCGACTTCTACATCAGTAAAGCGTTTCTCGATATAGCTCTTAATCGCTTCCGCTTCAGTAGCAGTCACGTCTTCTCCGTACAGTATAGTAACAATTTCAGCATCTTCATCAATGATTGTTGTGACGATTGTTTTCATCACCTCATCAAGTGATACGGCTGATGTGATAATCTTACCTTCAGAAATACCCATAAAATCATTTTTCTTGATTTCAATTCCGTCAATGGAAGTATCTCTAACTGCATTGGTAACTTGTCCCGTTTTCACGTGAGATGCCGCTTCCAACATCGCTTCTGCATTCACAAGCAAATCCGCTTCTGGGTTAAATGCAAGTATTGCAGCAAGTCCTTCTGGAACAGTTTTTGTTCGAACTACTGCCGCTTCAATACCAATGATTTCCGCTGCTTGTTCCGCTGCCATTATAATGTTTTTATTGTTGGGTAATATAAGAACACGTTCCGCACCGACTTCTTGAATTGCTTTTACGATGTCTTCTGTTGAAGGGTTCATTGTCTGACCGCCTTCGATAACAGCAGATGCACCTACGCTTCTGAGAAGTTCCGCAATACCAGAGCCCATCGCCACAGTGATTACAGCATATGGATGTTTTTCAACTTTCTTTTTTACTGGACTATGTACAGAATGATTCTCGCCGACAAGTTCAATATGTTGTTGACGCATATTTTCAATTTTAATATCAATCAAGGAACCATACTTTTGACTATAATTTAATACATCACCCGGCTCTTCAGAATGGATATGAACTTTGGCAACATCTTCATCTGAAATTACGAGTAACGAATCTCCAAATTGACTCAATTCTTGTCTAAAATTCGATTCTTCAAATGAATGTACTGCAGTTTTTTCGGATTCAAACTTCACAATAAACTCCGTACAGTAACCGTAAATAATATCTTCAGTGTTCATAAATCCTTGTATGCTTCGGCGATGTTCCGCATTAATGAGATCGTCAAGTGATTCAACATCCCTCTTTTCGGGAAGTGCTTCCCCTTTCAAACATGCTAAAAAACCTTCATAGACGTAAACTAGACCTTGTCCACCACTATCAACAACACCAACTTCTTTTAGTACTGCGAGTAGGTCGGGTGTCCGTTCCAATGAAGCTTTCGCCTCTTCGACAATTGCCTCCATTAATGTAATGAAGTCATCCGTAGTTGCTGCTATTTCAACAGCTACATTCGAAGCATCTTTTGCAACGGTTAAAATTGTTCCTTCAACGGGTTTCATCACCGCTTTATAAGCAGTTTCTACACCGTATTTTAATGCCGCTGCAAAAGTAATTCCATCTACCGTCGACTCATTCTCAATCGCTTTACCAAATCCACGGAATAATTGAGATAGTATTACGCCAGAGTTCCCACGTGCACCCATCAGCAATCCTTTGGAAAGTGCTTGAGCAGTTCGGCCGATATGTACTTCAGCATGCTCATTTATTTCTTTCGCGCCTGATGTCATAGAAAGATTCATGTTTGTACCTGTATCACCATCTGGAACCGGAAATACATTTAAAGAATCGACATAATCGGCATTTTGGTAGAGATGATGAGAACCAAGCTTCACCATCTCTGCAAATTTCAAACCATCTATAGACTTCATTTCAATTACTTCCTCCTCTTTACCTATAGGTTTGTCACGCGGACTCCCTGAACAAAAATATTGACTGATTTTACATTCATGCCAATTGTTTTTTGCAATGTGTATTTTACTTTTGACTGCACTTGATAAGCAACTTCGGAAATTTTAACACCATATCCAATAATGACATACATATCAATATGAGTATCGTCGCCAATATTTCTAACGAGTACACCTCTAGCGAAATTTTCTCTACGCAAGATGTCCGTTAAACCATCCCTAATTTGATGTCTAGAAGCCATGCCTACAATTCCATAGCATTCGATAGCTGCCTCACCAACTACTTGGGTGATCACTTCGCTTGAAATATCAATCTTGCCAAACTCATTTTTAACTTCGATTGACATAAATTTGTCCCCCCGCATTTTTTTAACTTACCTTATTGTACTATACCCGCCATAATATTAAAAGAAAGCTTTTTTATTTACGATTCTCCTGTAAAGGCCTTTCACTTGAAAGACCTAGCAAAAACAGTTGCAAGCCACTTCTTCATGTGATACATTAGTAGAGTATGCGAATATTAAAAAGCAATGCTAAATCTTCATTCGCAAGGAGGTAACAAAATGGCTAAAGTATGTGTTATTTCAGGACGCAAAGCCCGTGCAGGAAACTCACGTTCACACGCTTTGAACTCGACAAGACGTACATGGGGTGCGAACCTTCAAAAAGTCCGTATTCTTGTTAACGGTAAACCTAAAAGAGTTTGGGTTTCTGCAAGAGCTCTTAAATCAGGTAAAGTTCAACGAGTATAATCTAGAATAGCTTCAAGAGTCACTTATATGACCAATTGGTCTGATTGTTGAAGTCTACTCTCAAAAAATAAAACGCCAAGCTGAATAATTCAGCTTGGCGTTTTTTCTTTCTTTCTCTTCTTTGGTTTAATATTAGCTTTGGTGGTATCCTCTTTCTGGAACACATATATACACTTCCGGACAAAACCGCTCACGAATTTCGGCAAGGTAAACGTGTAAACTCGCAATTCCTCACTCCTTTCAAGCATCTGAACTCCTTACCATTAAGCATATGCCTTCATGGAATGAGATAGTACAGACACCTTCAACAAGTTCGTTGCTTGTAAACTTTGTCGTCCCTACTTTTAGTTCCGCCTTCACCACATTAAATTTAAATCCCTCAAGCGTTAAACCACTGACTAATTGCCCAAATGGAAAAAAAGATATGTACGGCAACCGCTCATTATAATTTAATTCGTAGTTGCCAGAGGTTAACATTGTTAACTCATTCAACGGATTTCGTATTGTAAAAGTAATTTCCGGATGTTTCGTTTGATATCGATACATTAAATGAAGTGCCGATTCAGTGTGATCTAATCGACCGCCTGTTACACCCGTTAAAACAACATTTTCCGGTTGATAAACGAGTGCACGTTCCATAGCAAGCTCTGTATCCGTTTCATCTTTTTCCGCCCGAAACCGATCAACAATACGAACCGAATTTACAATCTTTTCATAATCACTTTTTGAAACCGAATCAAAATCTCCGACCGCTTCATGTGGAATAATTCCTTGCTTGAACAAGTGTAAAGCCCCTTTATCGGCCCCGATAAATATCGTATCCTGTTTATCGAATTCGGCAAGGTTCAGAACTTCAGCAATCGGACCTCCTGCACAAATAACGACAGTTTTCATTTACCGAAGACACTTTCACCAGCAGCCTTTATTCTCTTTAAGGCTGCAGCACGATCCGATTCATTGTAAATAGCAGATCCTGCTACAAAAATCGTTGCTCCTGCTTCTACACAAGGAATAATTGTTTCTTCATTTATTCCACCGTCAATTTCAATTTCGATTGAAAGGTTTCGCTCTTTAATGATATCCGATAACTGTTTCACTTTAGGCAAAACGGAATAAATGAACTTCTGTCCACCAAAACCGGGATTGACGGTCATGAATAGAACTAAGTCTACTTCCTCAAGCACATGTAAAATCGTCTCAATCGGTGTATGCGGATTTAGAACAACACCTGATTTCACTCCTGTGGACTTTATAAATTGGAGAGTTCTGTGCAAATGTCGGCAGGCTTCTACATGAACTGTTATATAGTCAGCTCCTGCCTTTGCAAATTGCTCGATAAATGCATCCGGATTATCAATCATTAAATGTACATCAAGTGGTAGCTTCGTTACAGGTCGCAGTGCCTCGACAACGATTGCCCCCATTGTAATGTTGGGGACAAAATGACCGTCCATCACGTCGATGTGGATAAGTTCTGCTCCTGCTGCTTCAACTTCTCTAACTTCTTCAGCTAATTTAGAAAAGTCAGCTGCTAATATCGAAGGTGCAATTTTAATCATGTTTTTCATACCTCGGCTTTCGGTCGATTATTTCTTGCAAGAAATGTAAATAATTATCGTAACGATGACGGAGTATTTCCCCCGTTTCAACGAGTTCTTTAACAGCACACTTCGGTTCTTTTAAATGCAAACAACCACGAAATTTACAGTTTTCAGATGCCTCATTCATTTCTATAAAATAGTGAGACAGTTCTTCTTTTTGTATATGGTCAAATTCTAAAGAACTAAATCCAGGCGTATCCGCAACAAGACCACCGGCAACCTCGAGTAGTTCAACATGCCGTGTTGTATGTTTACCGCGTCCAAGTGCTTCAGATATTTCACCAGTCTTCAGTCCAAGAGACGGTAGTACTGTGTTTAAAAGCGTCGATTTCCCTACACCAGATTGACCCGCTAGAACTGTGATTTGTCCTTTCAAAATCGGCTTCAATATTTCCGGCAAATTTTCATCATCGATAAAAGTATTAATTACTTTATATCCAATCTTTTTATAGTACGCTTCACTTGCAACAACTTTTTCTAATTCGGCTTCACTTGCTATATCCTTTTTAGTTAAACAAATAATAGGTTTTATACCAAAAGATTCAATGACAACAAGAAAGCGATCCAACAAATGTGGACTGAAAGCGGGTTCAACAATTGAAAATACAAGTAACGCCTGATCAACATTTGAAATTGGAGGGCGTACGAGTTCATTTTTACGTTCATGGACAACTGTAATAATTGCGTCATTTTCACCGTCGGGAACGTACGTTACGATATCGCCGACAAGTGGATGAATTCCACGATTTCTGAAGACGCCCCGCCCCCTACAACGAATTCGTTCACCATTATCCTCAACATAATAAAATCCACTAATTGCTTTTCTAATTTGTCCTTCCGGCATCCAATCCCTCTTCCTAGGTTCTTTAATAACTAACTTTTTCTTCTTTAACAACCGTGGAACCATTCATTATTCGATAAGCACCCTCTTGACCTTCTTCAAGTACAATTGTAATTGTCTGTTCTTGATCTTCAGTTATTGTAAATTCATATTTCGGATCGGCCATCTTGTGCTCCATGTCCTGAACATAAATTCGTATGTTTTGAGGCGTCTTTTCAGGTTCGTTATTAGAATCTACTACTTCTCCCTCATCAGTTTCGTCTTCAACATTCGGCTCAATTACTTCTTTGATGTATTCAATCTTCACTGTTTGAATATGATGCCTAATCGGCTTTTTCTCTGCCCCGAGCGATATTACGACAGAAATCTTTCCGCCTCCTGCAATTTTTTCATCTTTTTTAGGTTTTTGTGAAATTACTTTTCCTGCTGCATGTTCTGCAGAATATTCTTGACCGGAAACGGTTATTGTAAGCCCACTTGATTTTTCATAATCTGCAAGTTGATTTTCATCGTAGCCCGTTAAGTCCTCGACAATTCGAATGTCTCTTCCTTTACTTACAATAAATCGCAAGTCCGTTTCGGCAGGTATTATCAGTTCGCCTTCTTCAGGGTCTTGTCCAATAATTTCTCCTATCGGTTTATCAGAGAACTCTTCATCAGACTTAATTGACTTATACTTATAATTTGCAAGAAGACTTGCTACTTGGGTGAAATTATCACCAATATAACTTTCCATCTCAATCGATTCTTTACCACTACTGATGTAAAGAGTTATAGCTGATCCAACATCTCGTTTTCGAGTCGCTTCCGGATTTGTACGAGTGACTTGCCCTTTTTCAAACTCATCCGAAGACTCTTCAATTCTTTCGTCTACAATAAAACCCAATTCCTCAAGATCATTAGCGGCTTCGTTTTCTTCCATTCCAATGACATTTGGAATTTCCACTTGCTTCGGACTCAGTAAACTTGGAAGGAATAGTATCAGTAATACGATTATTAAGAATCCAGATAATATCGCAAAAATGATTGGCGCTTTTTTTCTCTTTTTAGGAGCCGCATTGGGTGTCTGTTCAGATGTCTCTACAGATTCCATTTTCCTTGTATCCACAACACTTGCAATGCGATTCGGATCTACAATCGCAGGAAGAGCTCGTGTAAGTTCATCGTCAAATGGAATAGTGAACTTCTCTTCATTTACCCGTTCCGGCTCTAATATAGTCATCAAATCTTCATTCATTTCATCCGCAGACTGATATCTATTCTTCGCATCTTTTGATGTTGCTTTCAAAATAAAGTTTTCGACACTTTGCGGAATCTCTGGGAACAAAGCGCGAACAGAAGGCGTTTCTTCTTGCAAATGTTTCAATGCAATCGAAACTGCAGATTCACCAGAAAATGGTAACTTCCCAGTAAGAAGTTCATAAAAAACAATTCCCACAGAATAAATATCCGACTTTTTTGTTGCCATACCACCGCGTGCCTGTTCAGGTGATAAATAATGAACTGTTCCTAGAACTGAATTCGTTTTCGTGTGAGCTGTTGCACTAAGTGCCATAGCGATTCCAAAATCAGTTATTTTTACATTTCCTTCATCATCCATTAATATATTTTGCGGCTTGACGTCTCTATGAACTATGCCATTGTAATGAGCATTTGAAATTGCCGAGACGAGCTGTCGCATAATCGGCACCGCATCTTCTGGCGCCATGGGTCCATTTGAAGTGATGTATTCTTTCAAGGTCTGTCCTTCAATATATTCCATCACTAAATAATGAAGTTCTCCTTCTTCACCTACATCAAATATATTCACAATATGTGGATGTGTAAGACTTGTGGCAGAGAGAGCTTCTCTCATAAACCGCCTTTTAAGTTCTTCTTCATTCGCAAAATCATAATTGAGTATTTTAATAGCAACATCGCGGTCTAATATGACATCATGAGCCAGATAGACTTTTGACATCCCACCGCCGCCAATGTATTTCAATATCTCATAACGTCCACCGATTCTTTTTCCAATCAAGGAGTATTCACCTCCGAAGTTGGTCCTAGTAAAATTACAGAAATATTATCTTCTCCACCTTTATGATTCGCTAAATCAACAAGTCTTTGCGCTTTCTCATGCAAGGTTTTATGATCCGATAGGATTATTTCTTGCATAGATGCCTTGCCAACTTTATTACTTAAACCATCAGTGCAAATTAATAAATAGGTTTCATCATCAAGATTTAGTGAATGTAAATCGGGTTCAATATGTTTTTCCGAGCCCACTGCCTTCAAAATCCAATTTCTTTGGGGATGAATTTCAGCTTCCTCTTCGGTAATTTCGCCACTATCCAGCAGTGCGTTTACGTAAGAATGGTCTCGAGTAACTTGACTAACCCCATTCGAATTTACCGCATACACACGGCTATCACCAACATGAGTTACTAAACAGGAATGACCGTGGATAAGGGCGGCTTCAAGTGTTGTCCCCATTCCTTTTAGGTCCTCATTTTTATTAGCATATTCAAAGAGCAATTGGTTTACGTGTAAAAATGCCTCTTTCAACCATTCAAACCAATGTTCTTTTATAACAAATTCAGAACTATCGAGTTTGAGAAACATATCCCCAATGATTTTAATTGCCGTTGAGCTTGCATAATCACCGCCTTGGTGTCCACCCATACCATCCGCAATGATCGCTAATATAATTCCATCTGGGTGGGTATAAACAGCAGCACTGTCTTCATTTACAGTTCTCTTTTTACCAATATCCGTAAGAACTTCGAATTGCACAATAGAACCCCCATTCCATTTCACATTCTGTTTCATTTTTTTCTAAATGCAGCTACAAAAAAACCATCGCTCTCAAAATGTTGTGGTAATACTTGCAATGTATTGTCTTTTATTTCCAACTTTGCATTTCCATCTAAATGAGGCAACGGTATTTTCTCCATGTCTACGTGACGTTCAAGAAAACCATCTACAACACCACTATTTTCTGCGTATTCCACAGTACATGTACTGTAAACAATGATGCCATCTGGTTTAATAAGTTTGCTTGCGACGTCTAAAAGTTCCGACTGAATTTTAACCAAGCCTTCGAAATCGGCTTCCGTCTTAACGTATTTAATTTCTGGTTTTCTACGAATTACCCCAAGTCCACTACACGGTGCATCGACGAGAATTCTATCGAACGTTGACTCACCATATACTTCAACTAAATTTCGACTATCCCCACTTTTCGTCGTAATGGAAGTAAGTCCCAGTCTCTTCGCATTCTCTTCTATAAGCTGAAGTTTATGATCGTGAATATCGTGCGCAAAAACTTCACCTTGGTCCTTCATTTTTTCTGCGATATGTGTTGTTTTTCCGCCTGGTGCCGCACACATATCCAACACTTTCATTCCAGGATGAACATCCAGTGCCGTAACGGGCAACATAGAACTTTCATCTTGAATGGTGAGAAAACCTTTTTGATACGCTTTCGTTTTCGTCGGATTTCCCGAACTTGAAACGATACACTCTTCTATAACTTCACCTTTACGAACTTCAACTTCTTCAGCCTCAAGGGAAGCAATCACTTCATCTCTTGTTGTTTTCGCTGTATTTACGCGCATTGTCATTCGTGCAGGACTGTTATTTGCATGAGCCATAATCGTTGTTTGTTCAATACCGTACAGTTCGATCCATCTTTTAATCAGCCATTCCGGATGACTCGTTTCGATAGAGATTCGTGTAAGATCGTCTTCGATTTCTTCAACAGAGCGAACACCTTTCCGTAATACGGAACGTAAAATCCCGTTAACAGTTGGTGCAATTCGTTTATGTCCACGTCTTTTTGCAATTTCTACCGCTTCATGAACAACAGCGTGAGAAGGAATTTTTGTTAAATACACAATTTGATAAAGTGATAATCTAAGCAACTCACGCACCCAACCATCCAGTTTCCCATGAACAAAAGGCTCTAGATAATAATCAAGCGTCATTCGCTGTTGCAGTGTGCCGTATGTTAATTCTGTTAATAGGCCTCGATCTTTAGCTTCAATAGTATACTTTTCAATCGTGCGATGTAGAAGCAGATTACTATATGCTTGGTTATTATTAATTTCCATCAATATTGAAAGAGCGGCATCTCGAACATTACCGTTCCATATTTTCTTTTGTGGCCTTTTCATTCGAATCGATCTCCTTCATTCCACTGAGCGCCAATACCTCGATTAAACACATCAACGGACATTCTTTTTCTACCTGACGGTTGTAAATCGGTGATTGCTACACCAGTTTTGTCACCTGTGTGTACAATTATACGGTTTGTCTCAATCGAGGCAATTGTTCCAGGCTCGGCCTCTACGGACAGCTCAACCTTTTCTCCCCACCAAATCTTCAATTGTTCACCTTGAAATACTGTGTAAGCGACCGGCCAAGGATGAAGGCCACGTATTTGATCGTAAATTGCTTTTCCATTATCGGACCAGTCAATTCGCTCTTGTTCACGCGAAATATTTCGGGCAAACGTTACAAGGGACTCATCTTGAACCACTCGTGCATTCGTGCCATCCAAAATAGATGGAAGTGTTTCTTTTAAAAGAGCCTCACCGGCAACAGAAAGCTTATCAAATAAATCTCCAGTGTTTTCATCATCCGCAATAGGGACAACTACTTGTGAAATAATATCTCCAGCATCAAGTTTTTCCACCATATACATAATGGTTACACCCGTTTCCGTTTCACCGTCAATAATGGCCTGATGAATCGGAGCACCACCGCGGTATTTCGGCAGTAGTGATGCATGGACATTAATGGACCCTAGTCTGGGTACATCAAGCAGTTCTTTAGGAAGTATTTGTCCAAAAGCCGCCGTGACGATTAAATCGGGTTGAAGTGATATTATTTCTTCCAGTTCAACAGAACCTGTTAATTTTTCAGGTTGGATTACAGGTAGACCAAGTTTTAGAGCTTCTACTTTAACGGGCGGAGGAGTAAGTATGCGTTTTCTTCCAACTGGACGATCGGGTTGGGTTACAACCGCCGCAATATTGTACCCTTCAGAGTGGAGCATTCTAAGAATCGGTGCTGAAAAGTCAGGTGTACCCATAAAAATGATTGAATTCATTCTTCGCCACCTTCTTTAAAGGCTTTCTCAAGGGCTTCTAATTCTTCAAGACTGACAACTCGAATGATCTTTTCTTCAAATAGAATTCCATTTAAATGATCGATTTCATGAAGAATTGCTCGGGCTTCGTATCCTTCTGCTTCAAGTTCGTAAAGCATTCCATTACGTTCTTGCGCTTCAATTTTCACATAAAAAGGACGTTCGACTTCGCCGAATAATCCTGGGAAACTAAGACATCCTTCAATTTCAATTTCTTCTCCGCCTATAGCCGTAACGACTGGATTAATCATTTCAATTACTTCTTGTCCTTCTTCAAAATCGACGATGGCCACTTGAATCGTTTCACCAATTTGTGGTGCAGCAAGTCCAACACCATCTTCAGCGATCATTGTTTCATGCATATCATCCAAAAGTTTTGCTAGTTTGTTATCGAATTTCACTACTTTTTCACATTTCTGCGTGAGCAACGGAGATGGATGCATCACTATTTTACGTATTGCCAATTCAATTCCTCTTTTCTTAATTTCAAATCAATCACAGCGGATAAAGTTAAATGGACATCGGTTCCACTTCAACAGTCATAATAAGACCGGACTTTATCCACTTCGTTCTATATAGTTTAATGAGCTGTTGCAACGTCTCCGTAAGCATTGGCTCTTTTTTGTATTTTAACAGACATTGGTAACGATATCTATTGTTGACACGACTAACCGCAGCTGCCGTTGGTCCAATGATTTGTGTATCGATTGATAAATTATCTTTTAAAAAGCGGGAACCCTTTTCTGCGAAATCGGCTACTTTAAGTAAATCTTCATGTGAAAACTGAACAAGAGTTACGAAGTAAAAAGGCGGGTAACCAAATTGCCTTCGGGCAGCCATTTCATGCTTATAAAAAGGTTCGTAATGCTGATCTTTTGCAAGTTGAATAGCATAATGTTCAGGCGTATACGTTTGGATAAACACTTCACCAGGCAATTCATGACGTCCGGCTCTTCCGCTCACTTGTGTCATTAATTGGAATGTTTTTTCAGCTGCTCGAAAATCCGCCAAATGCAGCGTAGTATCTGCTGCAAGAACGCCCACTAAAGTTATGTTAGGGAAATCAAGCCCTTTTGCAATCATCTGTGTACCGAGTAAAATATCGGCCTTGCCTTCACTAAATTGTCGGAGTAAACGCTCGTGAGCCCCTTTTTGACGCGTTGTATCTACGTCCATTCGAAGAACACGTGCAGTTGGAAACAGTTTTGTGATTTCCTCTTCTACTTTTTGAGTTCCTGTTCCAAAGAAACGAATATGCTCACTTGTGCATTCCGGACATTTCAGCGGGACGATTTCTTCATGACCACAATAATGGCATTTTAATCGCTCAGTGGCGCGATGATACGTCAACGAAATGTCGCAGTTTGGACATTCAACTACCGTTCCACAATCCCTGCAAAGTACAAACGCAGAAAAACCTCTTCTATTAAGAAACAAAATAATTTGCTCTCCTGATTCTAATCTATTACGAACCGCTTCCGCCAAATCAAGCGAAAACATAGACCGATTTCCAAGACGCAATTCTTCCCTCATATCAATAATTTCAACTTTCGGAAGTGCCTGATTCCGTGCACGATTCAATAACGTTAAAAGTGTATAAACCCCTTTCGACGCTCTTGCGTAGGATTCAAGCGATGGTGTTGCACTGCCAAGAATAACGGGACAACCATAATATTCTGCTCTTTTAATAGCAACATCTCGAGCATGATACCTTGGTGTGTCTTCTTGTTTATAAGTAGATTCATGTTCTTCATCAAGAATAATAATACCAACGTTTTTAAACGGAGCAAAAATAGCAGACCTTGCGCCTACGACAACCTTTACTTCACCGCGCTGTATTTTACGCCACTCATCGTACTTTTCTCCTGCGGATAGAGCACTATGCATAACTGCAACAAGCGGGCCAAAACGGGCTTTAAAGCGAGATGTCATTTGAGGTGTTAATGCAATTTCGGGTACTAGAACAATTGCATCTTGCCCCTTTTCCAAAACCTCTTTAATGGCACGTAAGTAAATTTCGGTTTTCCCACTTCCCGTTACACCGTGTAAAAGAAATGTTTCAGCCACTCCGCCTTCAATAGATGACGAGATACGGTCGAGTGCGATTACTTGCTCATCCGTAAGGTTTACAGGAATTGCAACATCTTTCATCCCAGGCGCTTCAGGCTCGCGGTAGGTTTCTGCGTATTCTTCAAATGCTGCACCACGTGCGATCACTGATTTTAGAGTTGCTGGAGAAATTCCCGATTGTTCAAGTAGGCTTTTCGAGGTAAGCGTTTGTCCTTCATGTTGAATCATCCACTGAATCAGTTCAAATTGTTTTTTAGCATTTGAATGAAGACTTTCTAAAATAACGTGTAATTTTGAAGCTTCTTCAATTCGAATCATTCGCACCTTCTTAATGGCTGTCTGCTGGCGAACAATTGTATCTACCGTAATGACTTTTTCATTTGTATAGTATTTAATCATTTTTAACAAGCTTGCGGTGTCCGCCTCTTTTAGCGGAACACGCTTTCTTCCTTTTAAAAAGTTTAGGAATTCTTCGTCCAATATATCCTCTTGCTCAACAACTTCTACATACTTTTCGTATTTTGCACGCATAGCTGCAGGCAACATTACTTGAAGTGCGTCGATTTCATAAGACAGTGTCTGAACGGCCAACCAACGAGATAGGTCCAGTAGTTCACTAGATATCACGGGATCCAAGTCAATGAGTTCGTCAATTGATTTTAATTTATCAATCGCTATGTCGGTTTCATTTTTTATACCTGTCACGTAACCAAGTACTTTTCGATTACCAAACGGTACTTTCACTCGGATTCCGGGTTCGATAATGGATTCCATCGCTTCAGGTACGATGTAGTCAAAAGGTCGGTCAATTGGATAAGCTGCAACATCAACAATTATTTTAGCGATCATGAAGATCTGTTCTTTCTTCAAGAATTGCATTCAGCAGAACGGTTGCAAGCTCCTTTTTCGGCATAACCGGATACAATTGATTCAGTCCATTTTTTGAAAGTAACGTGACTACATTCGTATCTCTTCCAAATCCTGCATCCGGATCTGTGACGTCATTCACAATGATAAAATCAAGATTTTTACTGTCCAGTTTCCCCATTCCGTGTCCAACAGCATTTTCAGTTTCTGCAGCGAAACCTACAAGTATTTGATGCTTTTTACGTTCTCCAAGTGTTTTCAATATGTCCGTCGTTCGCGTTAGTTCTACTCTAGATTCACCTTCCCCTTTTTTAATCTTTTGGGGATGAATGTCTTTCGGACGATAATCTGCGACAGCTGCGGATTTAATGACAATCGCCGCATCATCGTATTCCGAAAGTACTGCATCAAACATTTCTTTAGCACTTTCAACATCAATTACTTTAACTCCTACAGGTTTTTCTAAACTGACGGGTCCGGAAATCAGTATCGTTTCCGCACCAAGTGCTGCAGCCGCCTCCGCCATTGAATAACCCATCTTGCCACTTGAAAAATTGGATATGTATCGAACTGGGTCAATGCGTTCACGGGTAGGCCCTGCAGTAACAACAACCTTTTTACCGAGTAAAGGAAGGTCTTTTGAATTGAATTTTTCGGAAACAAGCTGTGCAATTTTTTCCGGTTCCTCAAGCCTTCCTTTTCCAACATAACCACATGCTAAAAAACCTTCAGATGGCTCGATGAACTTGTAACCGTCTTTATGTAAAATTTCGATGTTACGCATAACAGCTTTATTTTCATACATATGAACGTTCATAGCCGGTGCAATCCATACTTCAGCAGTTGTTGCTAAGAGGATTGTTGTCACCATTTCATCGCCAATACCATTTGCCAGTTTCCCAATAACGTTGGCTGTTGCTGGTGCGATGATTACTAAGTCCGCCCAATCTGCTAAATCAATATGAGCAATGACACGTGAATTTTTTTCATCGAACGTATCATAAAAGACATCATTACGGGACATTGCTTGAAATGTTAAAGGTCTGACAAACTCCATTGCCGATTTTGTCATAACAACCTTCACATTTGCACCCGCTTGCGAAAGCTTACTAACGAGGGCAACAGCTTTATACACTGCGATTCCACCAGTTACACAAATTAAAATGTTTTTATTCAACACCGAATTCTTCCTTCCTAAAATGACAAACTCCCAAAGAAAATACGTTTCTAAGGGAGTAGCACATTATTCTTATTTTAGACTTCGTCTTCGTAAATGATCGATTGATCTTGTGTTCGTTTCGTAAGAGCACCTGCTGCAATTTCCTCAAGAGCTTTACCAACATTCTTTTTGGACTTATAAGTTGTCAGTAATTCGTTCTTAACCTCTTGTAGCTCCCGTGCACGCTTTGAAGCGATTGTAACGAGTGTGTATTTTGAATCAATCTTGTCCTTTAGTGAATCAACCGATGGATGTAACATATATTATTCCCCTTCCAACATACGTAAGTATCTTTTTTCAACACGTTCTCTACGACAATGTTCTGCAACGACGATAGCGTTAATTTTATCACATGCTTTACTCACTTCGTCATTTTCTACAACATAATCATATAAATTCATCATCTCAAGTTCTTCACGAGCTTTTCCGATTCTTGAGGCGATTACATCCGAACACTCAGTACCTCGTCCTATTAAACGATCCTGAAGTGCAAGTAGACTTGGTGGTGCAAGGAAAATAAAAAGTCCATTTGGGGCTTTGGCACGAACTTGTGCAGCTCCAACAACTTCAATTTCAAGAAATACGTCTCGACCTGCATCGAGTGTTTCATTTACATAGTCGAGCGGTGTTCCATAATAGTTACCGACATACTCTGCGTATTCTAGTAGTTTTCCTTGCTCAATAAGTTTTTCGAATTCATTCCTAGATTTAAAAAAGTAGTCTACTCCATCTACTTCACCGATTCGCGGGCTTCTCGTTGTCATGGATATGGAATATTCATAGTTCGTATCTGGTTGTGTAAATAGCTCTTTCCGTACTGTTCCTTTACCTACACCAGAAGGTCCAGATAGAACAATTAACAATCCCCGTCGTTTGTGCATACAATCCCTCTTCTTGTCATAACTAATTTTCATGGAGCACTGATTTAACACGGCTAACTCCACAGTTACTTTATTATCAATCATGCTCATATTATAGCATAAATAGCCCTTGGAGTGCTAAAATGAAACAAAACGAATAGAAAGAGGAATCAGTATGGCATTTGATGGTTTATTTACAACGGCAATGGTGCAAGAACTGCAGGTCCTCAAAAACGGACGTATTTCTAAAATTCACCAACCAAACGCACATGAAATCGTATTTCTAGTAAGAGCAAACGGCAAAAACCAAAGATTAATAATATCGATACACCCATCGTATTCAAGAATTCAATTGACAGATGAGGCCATTACCAACCCAGCGGTAGCACCTTTATTCTGTATGGTGTTGCGTAAACATTTAGAAGGCGGAACAATCACCGCAATTGGCCAACATGGGACGGACAGAATTGTAACGCTTGATATTACAGCAAAAAACGAAATCGGCGATGATATGGAACGTCGAATTTACATTGAAATAATGGGACGACATAGTAACTTTATCGTCGTAGATCCGGAACGAAATCTTATTATTGACAGTCAAAAGCATCTTCCACCATCGGTAAATAGCTATCGTACTATTTTACCAGGACAACCTTATAAACCTGCACCACCTCAAGATAAAATAAACCCTTTTCTAATAGAAGAAGAACAATTTTCATCTCTTCTTCAAGAGGTGGAAAGCGGACGTGACTTCGTGCGGTTATTCTCAGGTTTCTCACCAATAAATGGAAATGAGCTCCTATACCGTTTAAATAGTACTGAAGAACAGGAGAAATTCAGTATATTTAAAACGTTTCTTCATTCTTTTCAAGGCATCAACAATCAACCCAATATCTCAGAAATTGATTCAAAAATGGGGTTCTCTGCAACTGCTCTAACGCATGCAACGACTCAAACGGCCGAATTCGAAACGGTTAGTGAACTATTGGATAAAGTGTATTTTGGACGTGCGGAAAGAGAACGTGTAAAATCACAAGCGTCCGATTTAGAGCGCTGGTTGGACAATGAAATTTCAAAACTGAACTTAAAAATAAAAAAACTTACAAAAGAAAAAGCAGATGCTGGAAAGTTAGATACATTTCAATTGTACGGGGAACTCATCACTGCAAATAGTTACCTCATTCAAAAGGGGCAAACGGAAGCTGTTGTGGATAACTATTACGAAGAAGGAACAACCATAACAATTCCATTAGATTCTCGAAAAACAGCGATTGAGAATGCTCAAAGATTTTATTCAAGATACGCTAAAGCAAAAACAGCATTAATCATGATTGCAGAACAACTCAAGAAAGCCGATGAGGATATTGAATATTTTGAGATGATCAAGCAACAAGTTATGCAAGCATCCCCAGAAGATATTGATGAAATACGTGAGGAACTTGCAGAACTCGGTTTAATGAAGGAACGTAAATCGAAAAAGAAAAAAAGACCGAAGAAACCATCGCCTGAATCATATGTTTCTACATCAGGCATCCCAATTTCCGTCGGTAAGAATAATAAACAAAACGATTATTTAACGTTTAAAATTGCATCACGCGATCAAACATGGCTACATACAAAGGACATTCCCGGTTCTCATGTAGTGATTCACGATCCAAATCCTGATGAAGAAACGATAAAAGAAGCAGCTGTCCTTTCAGCTTATTTTAGTAAGGCACGTGAGTCTTCTTCCGTTCCGGTTGATTTTACTGAAGTTCGACATGTGAAAAAGCCTAACGGTTCAAAACCAGGTTTTGTCATTTACTTTGAACAAAAAACGTTATTTGTCACACCGGATGAAGATCTTGTACGAAAGTTAAAAAAATAAAAAAAAGCGTTTCCGAGTGGTTAATTACCAAGCGGAAACGCATTTTTACTGATGGTAGCTATATAAGTAATCTACTTCGGAAACCCTATCCCTTCCAACGGATAAAATCGTAAATTAACTTTTCCAGCGACCGCGTCATCAGATACGAAACCAAAACTTCTACTGTCATTGCTCTTTAAACGATGATCACCCAAAACAAAGACATAACCTTTTGGTACAAACTCACTACCCGTAATCTCTTTTAACGTAAAATTCCCCGTAACACGTTTCGTTTCCCCATTTTGTTTATTCCTATTTACATAACGTTCTTCATACTCCACACCATTGACAAATAATACATCATCAATCATTTCGATACGATCTCCCGCTACTCCAATCACTCTTTTCACGTATAACAGATCCATTGCATCCGGTGCGTCAAAAACGATCAAATCGAATCGTTTAATTTTACTCAGTTTATTCACAATGATCTTATTATTCTCTTCCAATGTAGGTAACATGGATTCACCTTGAACCTTGATTGGGGTGAATATGAACTGATGGCAAAGAAATACGAATAAAAAAGCAATAGCAATGGATTTTCCCCAAGAAATCAATTCACTCTTAATCTTTTCATTCAAATGTTAAACCTCGCTTTCATTATTAAACCAAGGGATTCATTATGCCTAGTATACAACAAGAAAGCGTGTTTGACATGGGCGTTTTTTAAATAGGTACCAGTCTTCCAAACTTTAATATTAACCAGAAGAACTAAAACCTGAGTGTGTTGCGAGATTCGGGGAATGTTGCGAAGTTTCGGGAGAACGTTGCAAGGTTTTGTGAAAACGTTGCGAAGTTTTACGAAACTTAATAGACACCGGGCATTCAAACTATCATAATTGTTTCGCATACGGGATGCTTTCTCCATAAGAAAAAACCCCAAAAACCATCTCATGTTAAGATGATTTCTGGGGTTTTGATTAATTTCATACTCATAATACGATGTCTTACAATAGGCCAATCCATTTCCAGTACGTGGCACTGAATAATAAAATGAGTAAGTAACCAATAATCGTAAGTACGATACCCGTTTTTAAGAAGTCTTTTACAGTAAACGCACCGGTTCCATAAGCGAGCATGTTTTGCGGCGCACTTACAGGTAACAAGAATCCAAAACTAATGACAAATTGTTGAATTAGAACAAAACCTACGCTGTTCGCATCGATGGCGATTGTCGTCGTCAGTGCTATGAATATCGGGATTAAAGCGGATGACAAACTTGTTGCGCTTGCAAATCCCAAGTGAATCAGAATGTTGAATGCCGATAGTATTGCGATTGTCGCGAGCAACGGCATAGTGTCAAGTCCCATTGCACCAAATACTTTATCGGATAACCACTGCGCACCGTTTGTTTGTAGAAGAATTGTACCAAGTGCGATTCCGACAGCAAAAACGATGATTGTTCCCCACGGAATGAGCTTCTCCACTGTTTTCCAATCGAACACACCAATTTTCGGCGATAACAAGATGGCTATCGCGATAATTGTAACGGTTGTTGTATCTAAAGGATGCAAGATTTCTTCTGTTGACCAAAGGAGAAGAAGCATAAGAGAAATAACGACCAATCGTATTTCAGATGGTTTCATCGGACCAAGTTCTTTAAGCTTCCCTTGTATTAACTCTTTTCCACCCTCAACCGTTTGTGTTTCAGGTTTAATCACTCTCATCATGACAAAATACAACACAACCGACATAATGATTGACCAAGGTGCGGCATATATAAACCACGAACTCCAAGCAATGGACACGCCCATTTCTTGTTCAATGAAACCTAGAGCAACCATGTTTTGCGCCGCACCTGTCTTAATCCCGACGTTCCAAATTGAAACCGATTGGACAGCAGTGATTACTAACAGAGCAGCGAGCCGACTATTATGCGGCAGACCAAAGGCCGCAACCATTCCTAGCAAAATTGGAACTACTGCCCCGGCACGAGCCGTTGCGCTTGGCACAAAAAATGCCAGTATGATGGAAACAAGGATCGCACCAAAAACAATCGCGCCCGTTTTCACACCAACTTTGGATAATATGTACAATGCCAGACGCTGGTGTAGATTTGTCGCCTGCATCGCAGCCGCAAGAAACAAGGCCGCTGCCACGAGCGCGACGGCAGAGTTCGAGAAACCGACAAGTGCCATTTTAAGCGCGCCTTTCGTACCAAGCAAAACATTCGGATCTTCCATGCTCGGTGCAAAACCAAGTAATACTGTAGTGATTCCAATAATCATTGCGGCACTCACCGGATATGCAACTGCTTCCGTCATCCATAAAATAACGGCAAATGCCAATATTGCAAGTGCGCGTTGTCCCATCACGGGTAAATCAGCTGGCGTCGGCAGTAAAACAATCATGATCATCACTGCAAAAGCGAGCGCAATCCAAATTGGTTTCAAATTACGTTTTTCCCTTAAAGGAGCTGTTGTTTCCATTATGTACTCCACCTTCTTTTCTTTATTCGAACTAGGATATTGAGTCATCTATAAATGACTTAATATTGTTTCACATACTTTTTCTCAGAATAGATAGCTTGCCCCTATTTCAATATTTCTTTCGCCATCTCCTTGATAAGGATTAATGGGTCCACTTCAGCAGGATTATTCATTTTAATTGGATTAATACAATTCTAAATTATAATCGAATTTGGTTATATATGCCATATGGGAAACCAATTTTCCAAAGTTCTGCATAATCGTTCATTCCCTATTTACATACGAAAGAAACCATTTCATTCAAAATACACATCGGAAATACTAAAATCCAAGTATGTTGCGAAGTTTTACGAAATACATTTTTATTAAGCCTAAAGCTATCCATATCAAACAAATGAGTCGCATCGATTCGTAAAGATACCCCAAATACCGTACAATAGACTATTCTAGCTAATGACTTGGATGAGATTTCAAAATGGCGATTGTACAGCTATGTAGCTTTCGATAAGAATAATCAAATCGGCGTTGTTATTCTTTCAAATTGTTCTTTTAATTACAGAATACCTGCAACCATAATGGGAGCAAAGCCTATGATGGAATTAAAAAATGAAGTTAATAACTGAGATTTAGGTAAAAACAAAGAGCCCAATTCATAGGCGAATTTGGACTCTTTGTGGTAATTAATTTAGTTTTCAGATTCACTAAACCTAGGAAAGGTGTGCATCTGATTTATTATTGCTTTAAAGCACCATGCACTTCTGGAATATTATCGATGTCTAGAGCATTCACTTGACAGAAGTGTGCGAGAAAGTTTTCAGCATATTTGATTTGCTCTTCATCTGTTTTTATTAAAATGATGTCTTTTAAGATTTGTGCAGTCCAAATATTATCAAAATAACGGAATTTCCCCGAATTCCAAGTAGTTCTATGAGGATAATTTTTGTTGATATAATAATTCCAGAAAAGCATTTGCTCAGCTTCTTCATTCGTGAGTTCAATTCTAAATTCTGGATCAGACGGAACCATTCCATCTTTGACCACATTATCGATATACGATTCATTTACCATATAGAGGCCAAGAATCTGTCTTTCCGTTTCAGGTTGTTCTGGCCCTCTTGCAGTCAAAAGACCTGCACTGTTCAAACTAACACGAGTTGCTCTGTTGGGTTCACCTTTGTTTTTTCCGCTTTGAACCTCACCAGTAAATACTTGCCAGTCGGTAAATACATTTTCCTGCTCCACATCATCCAGCCAGAAAACAATTTGTGAGCTTTCATGAATTCTATGGTTCTTCATTTTGTCTATACGCGCCTGTTCAAGCATCTGAATTTCTTTTTCTTCTTCGCGTTTCTTTTCAAGAATTTCTTCTTTCAATTGCCTTTGCAAAAAGAGTTTCTTAAAAGTTTTTGCAGTATTTTCGTTCTTTAGGGTAATAAACTTTTCAAATGCATCAGGATAAACAAACTTTTTAATGTTTTTATTAAAATCAACGGTAATAATAGACTCCTCATGTTCCACGATATTTCCTTCACCAAACACTTTATGAGTTATTTCTTCATTAATTAAATTCATTAATACATTCTCCTTAAATTAAGTATTTAGATAATCGTTTTGATACTTATTATTTTCTAACGAGCCTAATTTTTAAAAAAAGTTCATTTGAGTAAATTAAATATAAAAAACAGTTTTCAACTTCAAAAAAACGCACTCAATTCCTTTCTAGAAGAAATTGTGCACGAACATCGAATGCTGTCTCAATAACTGTTATAACAACATTGTACCACATAACATGAAATATTGCAATTTAATGCTTGACAATGGACATTTGGTTATCGTATAATATGATTCTTTATGTGTAAATTATAGAGAATATAATAAATCTTCCTAGTATGAGTCACTAGATAATGGGTATGGAAGTAACAAATTAAAGAGGCTTCACCTATTTTTAAATAATAGAGAGAAGCCTTTTTATTATTACTGAATACTAGATTTTATCCAATACTCGTACCATTAAATCGAACAAACCTGTTTGAACATTTACGACTGAATGATACCTATTACTCTTCTTCGTTCCATTTGTTCAACTTCTCCATAACCAGATCATATGTTTTTTGTGAAATTTCTGGAAGTGTACCGCCCAGCGCTTGCTTTGCTGCGTTAAACCCGCCCTCAATAGCGTTCTTGAGCAGCGCGAATTTACTTTTATCTCCCCCGGAAATGGCATTGGCAAACTCAACGATGCGATCACTAACCTTTTCAGGGCTCTGCTCTCCACCCTCTCCGATTGCAGCTTGCGCTTCCGCACGTGCTTGCTCGTCCACAACCAATTCTTGTTCCCCAGAAGCAACCTCTTTAAAAGTCATTCCTTGTCTTTGAAGAAGATCACGAACTAAGTTCGCCAGTTGTTCAAAGGCTTTTTCACTTTCCGCTTTAAGCCGTTCAATCGTTTTAGAATCTGCTTTAAATGCGGGCTTTTCATACGTAACACTTTGTTCTTTTTCAGACGGGATATACTTATCGACTTGTTGCTTATTTACTGATTCCTTATTCTTTGTATCCTCTTTCTTTACCGTATTATTTTCAAATGGTTGAGGGGTTCTAAAAGAAGATGGGTTTGGTGTAATTTTCATTTTGCTTCCTCCTTTTTATTTACCGGACTATTTAGTTAGTATATCGGCATATAAAAGGATTTTTCCATAGTGTATAAATAGATACCTGTGTGGCGAACAATCCTATTTATTTAAACTTACACGAAAATTTCTTGTATTGGTACGCCAAAAACGATGCTAATTTAAAACATCCCATTCTCATTTGGTGAATCTTCTGGTACCGGTTGGCCAACATCCCACATTTCAACAATCTTACCTTCCTGAAACCGGAACATATGTACAACTGCTGCCCCAAGATCTTCATGATTTTGTTTAAGGTGGGAATAAACCATCACCATGTCCCCCTCTTCAATTGTCCGCTTCACGTCGAACACTTTGTTCGGGTTAATGCCTTCACTGGTCATCATTCCCTGCTTTAATGATGTCATATCCCCTTTGAAATATGGATTATGATGACGTAAATCTTTGCTTACATACTTCTTATACGCTTCCTCTATTTCTCCGGAAACGATAAGCTGAAGAAAGTTCACTGCATCGACTTTATGTGTTTTCAAGATTAACTACATCCTTTCATTATTAAAATCAGATAACCGTGCGAAAAAAATGATGGTAGTTTCTTGCTTAGGTATGCTAAATTTACTCTTTAAACATATGCTTCTTATGCCATTTCAAAAATGGCTTGTTCTTCTCAGTTCTGTTTACAGTCATCCTTTTCGCAAGTCCATACTTTTCGTAATCCTCTTCAGGAATTCGAGATGAAATATGAATTTTTCCTGTTCCGTCAAATGCAATAAAACCGTTCTGATAAAGGGCATCATGATTACGACAAAGAAGAATGCCGTTGTTTGGATTAATGCGTTCTTTGGTCGTACAGTCTTTCCACGGCTTTGCGTAGCTTGCTTGAAGCAGTTCCGGAAGCTCTACTTTGCAAAGAGCGCATTGATCGTTCCATAGGGGCAATAGTTCATTTCTAAATCGCTGATGTCCTAGTCGTAATTTGGTCTTCGTTTCCGATTCGGTTTCAGCAAGAATCGGGATGAGAAAATCGTGTTCCATCTTTTGCACGGTACCCATGACGAATTCTAATTGTTGTTCATCGATTTCATAAATGTTCAAATCTGCAATAAGCTCTACCAGTTTAATCGACAGTTCTTCGTTGCATGGAAAGAGATAGCCTTGATTTCCATTGGCATTCTCTTGAAACGCGGAATACTTAATCGGCAAAAGCGGAAGGATCTCATCGAACGAATCTTCAACCGTTAACGGCTTATCCAACTCATGATATTCGACCTCCACTAAGTACCCTTTTGCATTTTCGCTGCCTGGAAGCGAAATATTGGTAGGCTTTTGCTCTTCTCTGTATCCTGATTTTGCAACACTAATTGCGACAATATCCCCTTTTACATAATGAAAGATACGATCTCCTTCGTTTACTTCTTTCATCCGTTCCCAAAAATGATGAACATTATCGATACTATCTCGCTGCAATGACCAGAGCACACCCAATTCTTTCTCTTCGTCGTATGTACGTCCTTGCATGACTATGTAACTTTGCATGGTTCTTCACTCCTTTACGAACTGGTATATTTCTTCTCTCTTCATTATATCGGATTCCCCATTAATAATGGATTATGTGTAACAAACAATCCTATTTGTTTTAGCGTTCATAAGAGTTTCTATCGTAGGTATTCAAAAAACTTAAATCGTTCCGGCATTGAATTGTTCAATCGTTTCGATAAACTTTTCAATTGTTGAAGTGAGATATGAATTAGAGCGTCTTATAAAAATTGTGTTGATTTTGCTATATCTTTCGGGGAGGCTGTGACATTGAATGACGCCCCTTTTTACCAAGTGCGATACTGCAGACTTCGGAACAAATGTAACACCAAGACCTACTACGACACTACTTAAGATGGTTTCTAATGTACCAAATTCCATTACTTTTTGTGGTTTAACATTTTCGTCTTTATACCACATTTCAAGCCTTGCACGATATCCACATCCTTCAGTAAAACATAGGAAAGGCTCACGTTTTAATTGGTCCAATGATGTTTCTTTTAAGTCCGAAATTAGGACAAGTTCCTCTTTAAATACATCATGTGAAACAAGATCTGGATGTAGTTCCGTTTCCGTAACAAAAGCACCGTCTAGTTTATGATTTAAAACATCCTCTTGTAACCCCTCAGTAACCCCCGAGATGAGAGACATATCCACATTTTCGTATTTCTTGTTATATGCCGATAAGATATAGGGTAATTGAATGACCGTTTCTACTGTGCCTATCTCCAATTTCCCGGCTGGTTCTTCCTTGCTTTGGATGACTTTTTTCATTTCATTCGTTAAGGATAATATTTCCTCACTATATACTAGTAGTTTTTTGCCTTCGGGTGTTAAATTCATCCCGCGGTTATGTCGGTTAAACAATGGCGTATTTAGCTCCACCTCGAGCTTTTGGATTCTTGCGGTAACGTTCGACTGCACATAGTTGAGTTCCCGTGCCGCCGCTGTAATCGTTCCTTTTTGTGCTACCATTTGGAAAATCTCTAAGTCTTTAAACTCCATATTTCCCACTCCTATTTCAATCGCTCTCTTTATGGTATCACTAATAATGATAGACGGCATCATTATCCTTCGTTTTACATGATGTCTATTTTGTTGTTTACTAATATATGGATATTGTAATAGAGAGAATGAATTGAAGGAGAATTTTATTAAATGAAAAATAAAGTAGTACTAGGTGCTTTCTTGTGCTTTATAGCAAGCGTTTCTTGGGGTGCAATGTTTCCAGTGGCGAGTCATGCATTCAATTATATTGACCCATTTTATTTCACTATTTTTCGTTACCTTGCAGTTACAGTAATATTGGTTGTACTACTTCTATGGAAGGAAGGGAAACAAGCATTTCGTTTTCAGAAGAAAGGATTGTCATTATGGTTTTACGGGACAATGGCTTTCGCTGTTTATAATTTACTCATTTTCTGGGGAGAAGATTTGCTAGGTGAACCTGGCGTCATGGTAGCCTCGATTATGGAGTCTTTGATGCCCATGATTTCAATTGTTATTGTTTGGTTACTCAGCAGAAATCGACCACACGGTGTTACATTGTTCTTTGTATTTACAGCGTTTATAGGGGTTTCACTAGTTATTTCAAAAGGTGATTTCGGATTGTTTCTATCATCAACGAGTGACATTATTCCTTCTTTATACATCTTTATTGCAGTTATTGGTTGGGTAATCTACACGATGGGTGGAAGTAGGTTTCGCGAGAACGGCTGGTCTGCACTTCGATACTCAACATTAAGCTGTCTACTAGGAACGATTACTGCGGTAATTGTTGTTTTCCTTGTTACGCTTTCGGGCTATGTAACGGTGCCGACAATGGCGACGATTCAAATTGTTAGTCCACACTTAGCGTTTATGATTATTTTTCCAGGCCTAATCGCACTGCTTGGTTGGAACATCGGCGTCGGTATTCTATCGCCATTAAACGCACTATTGTTCATTAACTTTGTTCCCGTGACAACCCTTGTTATCTCTTTTGCTCAAGGCAGTCAACTGACGATTTATGATTATATCGGAACGGCATTCATTATCGTTTCGTTAATTTTAAATAATGTCTTCATCAGAATGCGTCAGAACAATTTAACAGTACGCGTTATTAGGAAAAGGCTGCAGGAGGTTCTTACTTTATTACAAAACCCTTCTTAAACATACAACTAGAAACATCTCTAGCGCAAATGAACGAAGGATACCCACTAAAAATCTTCACAAATTGTACAAAACATATTGTACAGTTTGTGAATTAATTCACAAACTCTTTTATTCATAAAAAAAAGGCGTAGGATATGAATTAAGTTTGACGACCAAAAGTTTTGAAGTAACTGGTTTATAAACTTCAAAAAATAAATAGGAAGGGAAGAATGTAATATGTGGGTAATTACAGTTTTCGAGAAATTGAATGTTAGGTTTTTTGAATATCAGGATAAAAGAGAAGCAATGTTAGCACTTCAACATTTCGATCGAAATGCTTTATTGTCTTACACAAACTAACGTATTCAGAGCTACTGAAGATTAACAGATACATACAAACAAACTTATGAGGTGATGACATGGTTGAATTAAGAAAATCGCAGTTTGGGAAAAATGTTATAATTGAGGAAAATCCGCTATCAAAATGGTTGTTTTCTAACACGACTTCCGCGTGGATATGGTTAGCGTTAAGAGTATACCTTGGTTATTCTTGGCTTACGGCAGGTATTGGAAAACTTACTTCTGAAGTATGGACGGGTGCCAAAGCCGGCGTTGCACTTGAAGGTTTTATGGGTGGCGCGCTTGCCAAAGCTGAGGCGGGTGAAGTTGCAGGATGGTATGCTTGGTTTTTGGAGAGTGTCGTGATTCCAAACGCAGTTCCATTTTCTTATATGGTCGCCTGGGGTGAAGTGTTAGTTGGAATCGGCCTAATCGTTGGACTCTTAACAGGAATTGCTGCATTCTTTGGCGCAACGATGAATATGTCTTTCTTATTAGCAGGTACTGTGAGCACGAATCCCGTGATGTTTATGATCGCAGTCATCTTAATATTGGCCTGGAAAGTTGCCGGTTGGCACGGGCTGGATCGTTGGGTATTGCCTCGTTTGGGGACGCCGTGGTCAACAAGGAAATGAAGTGAATAAAGTATAAGAAAAATCCATCCTAAATGAGCCAGTCGCTCTAGGATGGATCTTTTCATTATGGAAAGACATTTGGTATGCTTCTTCTATTTTTTCCGTCTTCTTCGTTTTACAATGAGCGTAATGATTAAGACTACTATTCCAACAAAAGCGAGCAGTATTGCATAAGCAGTTACTATAATTCGATTAGGACTTTTTAGGACAGCGAAGAGATTGGAATTATGCTCTACTACTTTTCTATTTTTCATTTGTTCATAGTAAACGGGTATTTGTGGTACACCGTCTATTTTATCAAAAGATTTAAGGTAATTAGCAATCGCATACCATTCTTTCACTTCCTGATTACCGTTCATATAAATTATTTGGTCTTCAAAATTTGTAACAGGTGTTCCCTCTTTTGTCTTTGGAACGATGGACAAAATGCCAAAGGACTTTTCATTTACATAGGGCAACATTTGTGCGGAATATAATCCGGCTACGACTCGGTAGAGCTTATGATCATCGATTTCTTCTTTTGTTCCGTCGAAGTCTTGTAAACGTACATCTGTCACTTTATTAAAAATAAATCGATTCGTATTTAAAGTATAACTTAAACCGGCTACATATAATTGAACCTCGTCCATGATTGGCGTAATTGAAGCATCCACTTCTGCAACTGTCTTCAATTCTTTTCCCGTCAAATAGATATTTAAGAGAGGATATCCAGATATTTCGTCAGGCCCAATCCCTAAAGAATTTACATTAAAAACATTTGAAACTGTTATGTCGCCTTTGCCAAAAGAATCTCTAATGTTACCATAAGGCATAACGGCTGCAGCGATAGGCTCATAATCGTTCCCTTCCAATTCTCGAACTGTGTGGATAAATGAATCTCCGATCAAGTTCCCTAGAGGTTCTTCTTTCAGTTCGATACCTATCTCCGAGAAAGGTGTAAAATCGAATGGTGAGTATGCTAGAACTTCATCAAATTCCATATCAAAATGTCGAAGGTATTTCTCTTGTATCAACTGTTTATACTTCTCAATTGTTTCGGAAGTAGTTGGATCTAAAGGTAATGTATCATCAATTACGATTAATTTATACTCATTTACTTTCCATTTTTTATTTACATCTAGCGAAATATTAAGAACCCCTAAATGTTCCCCGTACTCGCCTGACGATCCTATAATCGTATTCCCTACTAAAATAGGTTCTTTTAGCATTGTATGGCTATGTCCACTAATAATCACATCAATGTCCGGAACTTTTTGTGCAATGAGTTCATCTTCTGATTTTGACTTTTCATCCGACGTACCTGAATGAGAAAGAGCAATAACGAGGTCTACATCCTCATCATTCTTTAGTGTAGCAGCAGTTGACTTAGCACTTTCAATTGCATCATCAAATGTTACACCAGACATAGGGGCGTTACTTGCCGCTTCTTCACCCATCAAACCAAGAATACCAATTCTTATTCCTTTACGCTCCACAATAAGATAATCCTTAACTTCATAATGATCCATCGCCTCTTTTAAAGCTTGTAAATTGGCAGGTATCTTTCCTTCATCATCTGTCGGAAAAATAGTATTCGTTGCGACTATTTTCGGTATCGCATCACCACTGTCTTTGGCAGCTCTTAAACTCGCAGCTAGACCCCTTGCTCTAAAGTCAAACTCATGATTCCCCAATGTTGTAGCATCATAACCCATTTGTCCCATCATTCTAAGTCCAGGAGAATCCGACGCATAGATTGTTTGAAACAATGTCCCCATCGCAAAATCACCAGCATCCACTAAAACGGCATCAGGGTCTTTTTCTCTTTGTTCTTTAATCGCACTATATAACCTTGCATAGCCACCGACTGTATATTTCCCCTGGTTCCTTCGCACTTCAAACGGAAGGAAATTGTCATGTAGATCATGCGTGAAAAGGATTGTGATCGATTCTTCTGGCGAAGCAGAGTTCCCTTTTGAACCATCAACGCTTGTTACTAAAGCAATGATTATTAATATTGAGCAAATCCTCAATAATAGTTTAGTAATTGTAATTCCCCCTTTCGGAATATTAATTTCCATACACTAATAGCAATAAGTACGTCCTGTACAATTTTCCACTATCTTCATTATATCGGAACTGGATGCCTTTAACCGAATAAAAAGTAATTTCTTAGAGAGCACTAGTTTTACAACTTTTCTTCAATTAATGCGTGTATTGCATTTAATTAGGGTATGAAAGAGTAATGATAAAAACAATCTAGAGAGGGTGAGTTTAATTGGGAAATTCAAATAAGCAATCTATTAGAAACCAAGCTGCCTTGGCACCACAAGACTTAAAAAGATTTGTAGATTACTCGATATTCAAATTCGAATCAACAGAGCAGGTTGAAAAGCTAACAAATATCGTCGGACAACAACGTGCCCGTACAGTCATGAATTTTGGTTTACATGTCAATAAACCTGGTTATCATTTATACGTTTGTGGAATAGAAGGTACTGGGAAAACTTCTTACGTTAATTCCATAGTGAATGATTTTGCTAAAAGGGACGGCACCCTTTTCGACTGGTGTTATGTAAATAACTTCGAGGATGAGTACAAACCCAAAGTGTTAAAACTTCCGGTCGGATTGGGTAAAAAACTTCAAAAGTCTATGGAAAACCTTTTGAAAGATTTGAAAGAGGATATTCCAAGCGCATTTAACGATGAAAACCATCAAAAAAACCGCACATCCATCATTAAAAAATATAAAAAAAAGGAAGAACTCATTTATAAATCAACCTCAAAAACGGCTACTGATCACGGTTTTTTAATAAAGCAGTCGGGTACTACGATTTTAACCATACCAATGGGTGAAGACGGACAACCTATAAGTGAAGAGGCGTATGGCTTATTGGATGAAGAACAGTTGGCAACTATTGCAAAAGACTCTGCCAAATTACAAGAAACAATACTAGAAGCTACGAAATCCATTCTTCATTTTGAGCAGGAGTTGAAAAGGTCATTATCTGGCTTCGATCATCAAACTGCCCTTATAGCCATCGACTTTCATATTGATGAATTAGTAAAGATTTATAAAGAGTGTTCCGAAGTAATTCGCTATTTAAAGTACGTTCGAAAAGATCTCGTAAATAACTTTCATATTTTTTTACCCGACGAATCCAAAAAAGATGAAAAACAAATAGGCCTTCTATTCAAGGACGACCATCAAGCGTTGAAAAAATATACAATCAACCTGCTTGTTGATAATAGTGAAACAGACGGCATGCCTGTCATATCTGCTGACAATCCTACTTTTTACAATTTAATTGGTAAGGTCGTATATGAAAACAGAATGGGTGCTATGAATACCGATTTCACAAAAATAAAACCGGGTTATCTCCATGATGCAAACGGTGGCTATCTCCTTATTCAAGCAAAAGATATTTTTACAAAAGGCCTGGCTTGGGAAGGTATAAAAAGAGCATTATTGACCTTTAAACTTCAAATTGAGAATATCGGCGAGCATACAAGCTCCATTGCTACCGCATCGGTTAATCCAGATCCGATTCCCCTAGATATAAAAGTAATTATTATTGGAAACATGGACATCTATCGAACTCTCTATAATTACGACGAAGATTTTCGTAAATTATTTAAAATTCGTGTAGACTTCGATATTGAAATGGAATACAACCAGGACAATATAACGGGACTGGCACGATTTATTCACACACATTGTAAAAAACACGGACTGCGACACTTTGACCGAACAGCTGTAGCAAAACTTGTGGAATACAGTTCGCGTCTTGCAGAGCACCAAAACAAACTATCTACACGATTTAATCGACAAGTGGAAATGATCTACGAAGCAGACGCATGGGCAAACATGATGGGTGACGATCTTATTTCAGCCAAGCATATTGAAAAAGCGATTCAGGAAAAGATATATCGTTCAAATTTAACTGAAGAGAAGATCCAAGCACGTATTGATGAAGGAAGTATTTTAATTGATACGGAAGGAGAAAAAGTTGGACAGGTAAACGGTTTGGCCGTTTACGACTTAGGGGAATATCATTTCGGCAAACCTTCACGTATTACTGCAACAACCTTTATGGGGCGAAAAGGTTTTGTAAATATTGAAAGGGAAAGCCAGATGAGCGGCAACATCCATAATAAGGGTGTGTATATTTTAGGCGGGTATTTGGGTCAAAAGTTCGCCCAAAAGTATCCATTAGTACTGACCGCACATATTGCTTTTGAACAATCTTACGGCGGTGTAGACGGCGACAGTGCATCGAGCACAGAACTGTATGCGATTCTATCAAGCCTAGCAGAAATCCCTATCGATCAAGGATTAGCTGTAACTGGCTCCGTAAATCAAAACGGTGAAATTCAACCAATAGGCGGTGTAAATGAAAAAATAGAAGGCTTTTATAATGTTTGTAAAAATAAAGGGCTAACGGGTAAACAAGGCGTACTCATTCCCCATCAAAACGTCAAAAACTTAATGCTGAACGACGAAGTCATTGATGCCGTCCGTGATGGACAGTTCCATATCTATAAAGTACAAACGATTGAAGAAGGTATAGAAATTCTAACAAACGTTCCTGCTGGACAACCGAACGAATATGGCGACTATGACAAGGAAACCGTATATGGAAAAGTTGCTGCTAAATTACGAATGTTTATGGAAATTTCGAAGGAGCAGGAGAAGTGATTCAAAAGGTGCCTGTGCAAGACATAAATCCAACACTACTATGAATAACGTATAAACTGTGTGATGCACGGGCCCCCCACTTATCTTGAAAAGCTTCATGCATGCTTGTACAATAATAGGAACGATTGATTCAATAGACAGATTGCCTATCCAATTAATTACATTACATCAGAAGGCATAGCAGAAAGGATTGATTAAGTTTTGATTAAAAAAATTGCGGTAATTACCGGTGCTGGGAGCGGATTAGGCGCATCGCTAGCCAAAAAGTATTCAGAGGAACGGTATCACGTTTGTTTACTCGGAAGAACGGAAGATAAATTAGAGCGTACCGCGAAAGATTTACCGAACGAAGATCATTCCATTTTCTTAGTAGACGTCTCCTCTAAACAAGAGGTCTCTCAAGTTTTCACAAAGATTAAAGAAAACTTAGGCACAGTAGATGTACTTGTAAATAATGCAGGAGTCGGCGTGTTTGATCTAGCGGAAAATTTATCAGAAGAAGCAGTTCACCAAATGATTGACATCAACTTAAAAGGGACTATTTTTTGTACGCAGGAAGTACTCTCTGATATGAAAGAAAGAAACAGCGGCAGCATTTTAAACATTGTCTCCACAGCTGGATTAGAAGGAAAAATGACGGAGTCCGTTTACTGTGCTAGTAAGTTTGGCGTGCGTGGTTTCCACGAAAGTTTACAGGTCGAGCTTAAAGAAACAGACATTCACGTATTCGGTGCCTATATGGGCGGCATGAAAACTGAATTCTGGGACGGCATTTTCGACAGGGCTCAAACAGCAGGTTTAATGGACCCAGAAGACATTGCGGACATCATCTATCAGAACGCAAAAGTAAGAAAAGGTTTAAATGTCGAACAAGTTGTAATTAAAAATCATTGAAATTAAATAGGTATCCGTGTGACAAATAATCAGGATTAAGTCAATTGTCCCACGATTAAAATCGCGGGCTTGGAAGAGCCTCGATTGACTAGCCTAAGTCTTTAGTGACTACGTTGTTTGTGTCATGACACCATAGAATGCCTACTCTAGTTCTATGCCCTGTCGCATGTGATTAAAAGCTCTGAGGGAAAGGAGCGGTGTTTCATGCCGAACAAGCACTTACAACTTTGGCGAAGAGTACACAACTCGGAGGAGGGAAACGACATGCTCGTTTACGTACTGAACAAACACGGACAACCACTTATGCCTTGTAAGCCGCAAAAAGCGCGAAAATTGCTGGAACAAGGGAAAGCGAACGTCATCCAACGAACACCCTTTACGATTCAATTGAAATACGGATCCAGCGGGTATACTCAGTCTATTTCACTCGGTGTGGATGCTGGAACGAAACATATTGGCCTTTCCGCAACAACAGAAAAACGGGTGTTATTCGAAGGTGAAGTCAGGCTACGTACTGATATTCAAGAGTTGTTGGCTGCCCGCAGAGCTTTGCGCAGGGCCAGACGAAGTCGGAAAACACGTTACAGAGAACCCCGATTTCTAAATCGGAAGAAAGATAAAGGATGGCTCGCTCCATCCGTTCAAAATAAAGTGGATATGCACGCAAAGATGATTACAAAAGTGCATAAAATACTTCCAATTGTAAACGTAACCATTGAAGTTGCACAGTTTGATATTCAAAAGATAAAGAACCCAAGCATTTCTGGTGACCTATATCAAAAAGGCGACCAGTTGGGCTTCTGGAATGTTCGAGAATATGTCTTCTTCCGTGATAAGCATTTGTGTCAACACTGCAAAGGTAAATCAAAAGACAAGATTTTGAATGTCCATCACATCGAAAGCCGTAAAACGGGTGGTGACGGTCCAGATAATTTACTTACGCTCTGTGAAACCTGTCACAATCAAATCCATAAAGAAGGAAAAGAGCATCTATTTACTCGTAAAAACCCTTCTTTTCGCGATGCTACTCAAATGACGGTGATGCGATGGTTTATTCACCGCAAGGTAAAAGATTTGTACCCACATGTCGGATTAACATACGGTTTCCAGACAAAAGATACGCGCATCCGTCAAGGCTTGGAAAAAAGTCATGCGATCGATGCCCGCTGCATAAGTGGCAATCCACTTGCCACGCCATCCAAAAACACGTATTTGTTTAGGCAAGTACGAAAAAATAATCGCCAACTACACAAGATGACCATTGCAAAAGGTGGCTACCGCAAAGCCAACAAAGCCGAACGATTCGTCAAGGGCTTTCAATTGTTTGACAAAGTGATCTTTGAAGACGCCGAATGCATCGTATTTGGTCGGCGAAAAACAGGCTACTTCGATTTACGGAAAATAGACGGGACAAGCATACACAAAAGTGCAAGTTTTAAAAAGTTAAAGATAGTAGAGAAAGCGAGTACACTACTAGTTCAAATAAGCTGAAGAAAGATAGTGCAGGCTGGCTCCTCTCACGACTGAAGTCACGAGTTTCCGCCAGCCTAGATCTTTATGAACTTTCACGAATGTTTCTTTCATGAGCACGCTACAACTTATAGGAATTGGAGGATTCAATTATGTATGAAGTACTAACCAAAGAACACGATGGTAGTGTTATAGAGTTTATCGAAAATGTGGAAAGTCTTAAAAAACGTGAAGATGCATATAAATTACTAGAACTATTTACCGAAACAACTGGTTTTGAAGCAAAAATGTGGGGACCCAGCATTATTGGATTTGGATCCTATCACTATAAATATGCAACGGGACACGAAGGCGACGCAGCACTGGTCGGGTTTTCACCACGAAAAGCAAAGATCAGTTTGTACGTATCAGGTGGCCCAGAACGAGAACGTATTCTTGCTGATTTTGGAAAACATACAGTTGGAAAATCATGCGTCTATGTCAATAAATTAGCCGATATTGACATATCTGTATTGGAAAAACTAATCACACATTCAGTGAAATTTACGAGTGAACTCTATCCAAAATAGTGAAAGTTACATGTGTGACAAACAATCTGGATGAATTGAACTATCACGATAGTTTCTAGCACAGGTGCTCAAAAATAAATCCCTCTCGTAATCCCCTGTCGTTGGTGTTTACTTCACGCTGTTTCCTAGACTTGATAAACTCGCATAAGACCCCTACTCATTGATGTTCCACTTTATCTAAATGCATTATGCATGTGAATCGAGGCATTCAACATTATGAAAAGGAGGTATTCACCGTGAAAAAAATAGGTTTATTCCTATTATTGACTATCTTACTTATTTTAGGAGCCTGTGACTCCAATTCCAAAGCTGGCGAGGATGGTAAAGAAAACCCAAAGGAGAATATCGAAGAAAAAGTAGAATTGCAAGAAGAGACAGAAGAAGAAAAAGAAGCTACTCCGCTAAGTGTGGAAGATGAGATTATTGCTATGCTTGAAACAAATACGGATTTCCCAACATTTGTTGAAAAGCTTTACTCCCTTCCGAACACAGAGCAATCGGAAATGGACAAAGAAGGAAGCTTACACGGAAAAACGGTTATGGAATGGTCGGGTGTTGTAATTGAAGTATTCGAAGGTGAAATCATCATCTACGCTGGTGACCCGGCTCTTTATAACAATGAAGATTGGAATACAATTACATTGGACAGACCGGAACTAATGGCTTATTCACTCGCTGTTTCAATGCAAGACCCCAAACAGAGCGCAAACATTCATCCAGGCGATATCGTATCCATCAGCGGACGGATTCTTGTTCTAGGAAATGAACAAGAAACAGCTGTATGGGTACTAGATGACGGTTTAATCATTCAGCAATAGTAGCTGTTACTGCCCAACCAATATTCAGAATGCAAACTGAAATAGAAGTCAACAAGACAAAGATCTTGTTGACTTCTATTTTTTCGGGTTCTAGTTGAAACATCTTCTCGCTTAAATTGACACTTTATCAGATCACAGGCACGCTAAATAGTTTTTAGGCAGCATACCTGGGGTTATAGTTATACGATCAATTGAATTTTATTTCCTGATGGATCTTCAGTAACAAAAAATTCATTTTCACTTACAACTGAAACTCCTAGATTCTTTAACTGTTCAATCACTTTTGCTCTTGCTTCTTCATTAGGAAAAACGAGCGTATACCAATTTAAACCGACACTATTTTTCTTTGGAGTCGGAGCACCTACGCCTTGCCATGTATTCAAGGCAATATGATGATGATAACCTCCAGTAGAAGTGAAAATAGCTTGTGGATAATGACTAACAACCGTAAAACCAAGACCTTTCGAATAAAACTCTTCTGCTTTCTGTAGATCAGACACATGCAAATGAATGTGTCCCATAATCGTATCGGCAGGTAATCCATCCCATTCTGCACCACTCACTGTAAGAAGACTTTCTACATTTATCGGATCAGATACCATCTTGACTTCGTCGTTAGACCAAGTCCATTCAGCAGGTGGTCGATCGATATAAACCTCAATTCCATTTCCATCTGGATCCGTAATATAAAGTGCCTCACTGACAAGATGATCAGATGCTCCAAATTGATATCCCGTCTTATCTAAATGTCTGAAAAAGTCAGCTAAGTCCGCACGTGTTGGTAACAATAGTGCAAAGTGAAATAAACCGGATTTCCCTTGTTCTTTTGGCAGTACATCAGCCGGTTGTTCCAGCGTTAATAACCCTGTTTTACCATCTGCTGTTAAAATAACTTTTCGACTTGTTTGCTCCAATACTTGAAAACCGATTACTTTTTGATAAAATTCAAGCGCTGAATCTAAATTTAGTACATTTATATTTACCTCTCCGACAAATGTATTTGGTGCACGATGATAGTTTCTCATATTCACATTCTTCCTCTCTTCTATCTAGTTTAGTGTTCCCTTTTCTACAAAATCTTAATTTTTACCTTCTTTATTAAATAAAGCTTGGTCAACTGCCCATAGCTTACTTCCGTTTGTAGCCAAAAATACCGCAATTACTAAAAATGCAAGATCTAGTTCGTAGCCAACCATTTCTGCTGTTCCTAAGAACCCGACGGCAAGTTTAACCTTCAGTATTGCACCAACCATAATTACAGTGAGCAGTGCAGACACAACTCTTGTTCCAAGCCCTAAAATGAGTGCAATTCCGCCTATTAATTCTACTCCACCTACGAAATAGGCTAAAAACCCTGGAATTCCGATACTATCAAACCAACCTACTGTATTTCCGATGCCACCTTGGAATTTTACAAGCCCGTGTACAAAGAAGCTAATCCCTAATACAATTCTTAATAAAAACGTACTTACCTCTAATTTCTTCATTTTCATTTCCTCCTATGTTTTCTTAGTTTAGTTAGATATATTATTAAACCACTTTGTAAAGTCAGTGTAGTTTTCATTGGATACCGTGTGCCCTTCTGAATATGCACGGAATGTTGATGTGGCTCCTTGCTGTTTGTAAAACGCTTCTGCATCAACGCCCCATTCAAATTGAAGGACTTGATCTTGATCACCGTGTGAAATGAATGCCGATACTTTATCTAGATTTTGAATGTTGTACTCTTCTTTTACGAATGCTGGAATATAACCGCTTAATGCAACAATTCCTTTTATGCGTGCTCCAAGCTTCAGTCCGAGTGTCATAGACAAAATTGCTCCCTGGCTAAAGCCCATCAAGTAAATTTCATCCACATCAATCGGGTATTTTTCCACCGCGTATTCCATAAAACCCTCTAAATCATTTATAGCTACATCAAACCTGTTCCTATGAGGCTTTCCGTAGCTTTCAAGAGTGAAAAAAGCATAGCCCGGCGGCTGTTCTAAAGGTCCTCGTATACTTATAACAAACAGATCTTTTTCGATTCCTGAAACGAAAGGCATCATATTCTGTTCATTGCTCCCCATTCCATGCAATAAGAAAATAACGGGATACTTCTTTCCCGGTTCAATGAATTCCGGACTGCGAAGTTCATAAATAAGCTGCTCTACCATCATTTTCACCTCCTTTTATATATTCCCTTAGTGATATAATATTCCTATAGGTGAACAACAAGTGTAAAAAAAAAGACCGATACTTACAAATGAAATGTTCAATGACTTTTGAACAGCATTGTTAAACGAATGATTTGCATCCTTTTCTCTTTTCTAAATCAACAATGTATTCCTATAGAGATATTTACTTTCTATAACATAACACCCTTTCGTGGATAACGTCAAGAGTTTTATGTTAAAATATAATCAACAACACTATTCTTGGAGGGATCTATGTGGAAATCGGCTCAAAAATACGGGACATACGTAAAAGAAAGAAAATAACAATCGCACAAATGAGCGAACAAATTGGACTCTCAAAAGGGTTCATTAGCAATATTGAAAACGACAATACCTCCCCCTCCTTAAATACATTGCAAGCAATCGCCAGCTTTCTGGACGTTCCGCTACCCTATTTACTGCTCGAAAAAAAGCAGCATATGAAAGTTGTAAGGAAAGCCGAACGGGTAAATACAACATTTAATGGCATAAAAATTGAACACCTCACTACCCAAAGCGGTCTTCGAATGATGCACGTTGAATTACCAACCGGTGCATCGACCGGAGAAGCCATTGCCCATGAAGGTGAAGAGAGCCATGTCGTTCTTAAAGGCACCGTCCTTGCTGAACAAGGCGAAGACTCGGTCATTGCCAAAGAAGGCGATTCATTCAGTTGGAATGCAAGCGTTCCCCACTTTGTAAAAAATATCGGTGAAGATGAAGCCGTCATACTTATTGCTGTATACTCCGAAGATAAATAAAGCTTGCCTGCATGAGAAACAATCATGTTTGTTTAAACTTTCACAAGCGTTTCTCGCATAGGTACGCAACATAATTAGGTGCCTGTGCTTGAAACTATCGTGTTCATTCAAACAATCGTGAATGTTATGTGCGGCTTTATCAACCGTCTTCATCCCTATTTTTCAGACCCAAAAAACGCCAACTCGATTTTCAGGAGTTGACGCTTTTTATTTCTTCTGTTATTGCACCTTTACCTGTTTTCCGATTCAGCCACTTTTTTCACTCGATCCACAAACTCAATTACAACCTTATCAGTGGAAAATAATAAAAATAATTTTAAAAACCATTTTAATGGCTTATTCGTAGTTGTATATTTAAAAAAGGTTTTATGATCATCCAGTTTGACCAGTTCGTATTGAGCGGTAATCTCGAACATTTTAGCTATGGTAAAACCGATTTTCACCTTTTTTTCATTCTGCGAATCTAAATACGCTAATGTTTCCACATTGTACTCCATGATACGCTTTCCTTCTTTGTACTTTTGTGCGTAAACACTTCCAACCATATCTTCGGTTATTTTTATCGGCTGATTGTCAACCACTTGCGGCATAATTTTTTGCATCTCTTCTAACGACCCATTAAAGAGCTTCCAAATTTGCTCAATTGGAGCATCAATCTCTATTTCTTTTGACCAGCTTTTCATAGTTAAAATACCTCCCCCTCTTTTGACCAGATTTTCGTTCTTTTCTTATCTTAATTCTACATCTATAACATAACTTGTTTGTATTTCAATCTTTCCTTTTACACTCGGAAGAACATGTATCGGAGGTTATTAAAATTGAGGAATAGCAGGACATACATATCAAAATAATATCAGGGATATTTTCGCGCTGCGGTTGGTACTACAACTGAAGAAATAATTAGTTGGCATTTGTGTCCTAACCCACCTGCTTTAGCAGGTGGCATATTGTACTATCCATGGTGCTCCATTTATTTTAGCCACATTTTCAGGTGTTGCACTTAATAATACGACTCTTTATTCTTACTCAAAAAGTAATGTTACATTCATATCTTCTACATCATCTGTGTTGATCTAAAAGAATGATATTGCCATCGGGATCCTCAATCGTTAAACTTGCAGGTCCTTCATTTGTTTCATCTGCTTCCGACAACAGCTTAATACCTTTTTCTTTTATCTGCTTTTGAAGGGATCGTATGTCTGTGAACGATTCAAGATTTTCAGCATTTTTATCCCAACCTGGATTAAACGTCAAAATGTTCTTTTCAAACATTCCCTGAAATAGCCCAATGACTGTACTCTCATTTTTCATAATAATCCAGTTTTCAGTAATATTACCACCGAATCCTTTAAATCCTAGGTTTTCGTAAAATGTTTTTGATTTTTTAATGTCTTTCACACTTAAACTGATAGAGAATGTACCTAATTTCATATTTTCTCCTCTCAAAACAGTAGTATTTTGGGAATTATTCCGTATAAATTAAGTTTACATCATTAGATTAATGGTTGCCAATTTTTTTAAGCTATAACCATAAAGGAGCAGTCATTGCCATATAATAGGTATGCTGTGCGACATACAATCATGTTTGTTTAAACTTTCATGAAATTTTCTGCTCATGTACGCGAACTTGCTCTATAATTAAGTGATTAATCCCATTATACTTTTATCAGCGCCGTCAGTTGAGGAAAAGAGAAATCTAGGAGGAAAATCACATGTGGATTCAGCAATTTATTGAAACAACAAGAGGATCGTTCGAGGTTTTTGTGAAAGGGGACGGCAAACCAATTTGTGTGACGCATTTGTATAGTGTCTACAATGAAAAGGGAAACACATTTGCGAACCCATTTACGGAGGATGGCACCGTCTATCTTGTTAATTTACGGGGAGCCGGAAATTCAGTTGAGTCCGTGCAAAAAGATGATTTAAGTATGGCAGACTCTATTATAGATTTGGAAGCGATTCGTGCCGCCCTTCAGATTGATAAATGGGCTTTTGCTGGCCATTCAACGGGTGGAATGCTTGGACTTGTATATGCCATTCAAGCACCCGATTCGCTTACCAGAATTGTCATCGGTGGTGCTGCTGCATCAAAAGCATATATGCAACATCCTGGAAGCATTTATTGTCCAGAGAATCCGAACAACAAGCGGCTAAGGGAAATCTTAAGTTCAATAAACAATCCGACGACACCCGTCGAAAAAAAGAGGTCGTTTAGTCGTGAATGGACCGAAATGTCAATTTATCGACCCGAAAAGTATGACCAGTATTTTAATAAACCGAATAGTGGAAGCGTCGTTCCGGAAAGGCTCGATTATTATTCATATACGGAGCTACCGAACTACGACATAACCGAACAACTGTCACAGATCACGATTCCAACAACTATCTATTGTGGCTTACACGATGCACAATGTCCATATTACTTCTCAGAAGAAATAGCAAATGCAATCCCAAATGCAAAACTAATCACGTTTAACGACAGCAACCACTTACCTTTTGTAGAAGAACCGGAAAAATTTGTGGAGATGGCAGCTAGTATTTAAAAAGAAATATTAAAGCTGTGTCAATAGGGCGTTTGGGGTTACCAGTATTTACCTTCAATCTTTCAATCCTATGTCAATACTGTTACATAGCGTTATCTTCTCTATTTGGGGTATACAATAGAATAAGTTCTATTTCTAGAGGAGTTTTATAATGAATAAGCAACGGTTATCTTGGGTGGATATTACGAAAGGATTTCTAATGATCCTTGTCGTGATTGGTCATTATCCGGGAGAACTGGACTTCCCACTTTCAAAGTATATTTACTGGTTTCACATGCCTGCATTTTTTATTTTAAGCGGGATGTTTTTCAAACCAGCAATTGAAAAAGGTTTATTAAAATCGACAATCCATAAACGTTTCATGCAGTTGATTGTTCCCTACTTATTTTTCCTCATCGCGATTACAATTATTCGTTATGGGCTTCAAATAGGGTCAGGCAATTTGGATATATCATGGTATTTAGATGATGTGTGGAAACTTGTTGTAGGTGGCCGTTTTGCACGTGGTGCGTATGGCGTCTTTTGGTTTGTGACAACGTTATTTTTTGCCTATTTTATTTTCTTATGGCTGACAAAATATTTTAGCCGGATAAAGCAATTCATTATTTTAGCTTTCTTCTATCTAATCGCTCACTTAGAAAGTCTACTTGCAATGCGCGTCATTGATGGTGGACCTGTTGAAGCCTCGCAATCGATTCCAATGGTTTGGAATGTTGATGTTGCACTTATGGCTGTCGTTTACTTTTCACTCGGGTATTATATGAAGGGTATTTGGATGAATGTTTCAAGACCGTGGTTAATCGCAGGACTTATTGGGAGTGTTACTGCGGTTTCTCTGGATTGGCTTAACGTAATTGATTATCATTTAAGCATGAAATTTTTACGTTATGAACACTTCTTTTTTGATGTATTCATTCCACTTTCATTCACTCTGTTGTTGGTTGGTACATTCCAAATCATCGCTTCTAAAATGTCCCTAAAATGGTTACAACAAATCGAGAAACACTCACTTTCTATTATGTACTTGCACATCTTTACAGATATTTTACTAAATGATTATTTCACGTATGGCATTATTGGATTCACAGCGTTTGGTTTAGTAGTTCCAATCGTTACTTCAATTTTCATTCAAAAGTTTTTGCCATATGGAAAACTATTCCTTGGTGGATATTCAACCAAAAAGAATGCAACTCCAATTACGACATAACTTATGCATGATTTTTTTCATTTGGATAGTTCAAGATAATATATAGCAGCGAATGCGATCACTTTAATTGAGTGGTCGCTTTTTGCTCATCAGAATGCAATCCTCAATCATCCTGTTCGTACTGTAAACCACTCTAACGTATGTATAGCCAATTCCAGGGTTCAAAAGCAATTCGGAAATGCGTTGGACACTGGTAGTCGTTACTAGATATTTTCTATCCAGAAACGTTGAACAACTGTTCCATCTTCTTCGATAAAGCTTTTGTCTTCAACGCCCCTATTTTTCACTATCGTTTTTGCAGATCCAATATTGTCAGCATTACAAGTTACCAGCACCTTGTGAATTTCTAATTCCTTGCATTTCTTTAATGCCTCTGCAAGAATCCGTGTCGCATGGCCTTTTCTTCTTTCTATGGGCCTCACACCATACCCGATATGTCCGCCTACATTAAGTAAATAATCTGTCAAATTATGTCGTATGTCGACCATTGCGAGCACCCTATTATTTTCATCCACCAAGAAATAGTTCGTGCTAGGCACCCATTTTCCATCCCCGCTTTCACGGATTTTCAGTGCTTCTAAATAAGCTTCATAGTTCTTGTACCCAGTTAAATTAAAACTACTGGGAGTCATCCGGGGTTCATCCCACTCATTCATGTAATCTTCGTGTTCTTTTTTCCATTCGTTGGATGGTCTCACCAATCGCATACCCATTCCCCTTTTCAATTATTATAACTAACGTTACAATAGAGAACCTATTCAATCCTCAGGCATTGTAATGATTATACCACGTTCTTCAAACACTTCTTGTGCGGCTTTTAATGCATTTAGAGCACGCGGAAATCCTGTATACGGGATTAGGTGCATAATACAACCGACAATTTCTTCCGGTGTTAATCCTACTGTTAGCCCTGTTTTTACATGCATACCAATCTGCGGTGTTCCTTGTGCAACAAGGGCTGAAATGGTTGTAAGAACTTTTTGCTTGTTATCCAATCCCGGACGTGAATAAATATCTCCAAAAGCAAATTCAACTACATATTTACTTAAATCTGGCGCGATATCTTTAAATCCCTCTCCAATATCCATATGGCCAGTTGGATTCTCACTGTCTGGTATAGTAAGTTCCATTAATTTGTCTAAACCTTTTTGATAACGATCTTTTGTCATTTTAAAATCCCCCTTTATTGGAATAAAGTACACTTGTGCAACAAACAATTATTCATCTTTTCCAATAAACAGTTTCTGTCTTAAATAACTTAACCCACTTTCTTGCGTGTAGAGCCTACCTTCTAAACGATCTTCCCTACTTTTGATTATTTGATGTATTAGCGACTTATCTTCAGAAAGTAAATCTTCATCAGAACTCAATTGTCTTTTTTCACGTTTCGTATTTAAATAATCAAGAAAGTTATATAACTCAAGTGCATCTTGTTCAGGAACTATATCAATCATACTCTTTAATTCATCACGATTCACAATCATTCCAGAAACCTCCTACCAGCTTTTAATATAAGTATAGCATCTACGAAATTTTCTTAACACTTAATGAATAAAAGATACCTATGTGACAAACAACCACGATAGCTTCTTTCACAGACGCGCGAACTAGATGAATCCACAGGAAAACGACCTTTTCATGTGGCTAAAGGTCGTTTTGTATTTATTGGTAAACTAGGTTTAATTCGCCAGGATAATTGAATCGCCTAGATTTTGAGCAACGTCTTTATCTACTTATATTTGCCACAATCGCTTCTTCGTATTGCTCGAATGAAAATTCGAGGATGGAAGATGCTTTTTTTGTGCTATTGAATAGACTCTCTCAGTTGATACTTCAAAATCTTACCCGAAGCATTTCTCGGAAGAACATCTACATAAATGAACTTTTTCGGTATTTTATATCCCGCAATATGTTCCCGACAATAGTCAATAAGCCCTTTTTCATCTATCGTTGCACCCTTTTTTAGTACGATAATCGCTGATACAATCTCTCCCCATTTTTCATCAGGCACACCAATCGTCGCGGCTTCCAAAACACCTGGAAAACCATTTAGTACTTGTTCTACTTCTACCGAATAAATGTTTTCTCCACCTGAAATAATCATATCTTTTTTTCTGTCTACCAAAGTAATAAATCCATCCTCGTCAATTTTTGCAAGATCACCTGTTAATAACCAGCCATCTGAAAACGCTTCACCCGTTGCTTCAGGATTTCGGTAATACTCCTTCATGATTGTTTCACCTTTAAGGATAAACTCACCGATGCCACCCGGTTCAACATCTTCCATTTTATCGTTGACGACACGAGCATTTGTGAAAAACATTGCTTTGCCGCCTGCACCAAGTTTACTATTATGCTCATCAGGTCTTAAATAAACCCCACCTGGGCCAGCTTCCGTCAAACCGCATAAATTGTAAAACTGATCGGTACCAAATAGTTTTATCGACTTTTCAATTAATGATGGAGCCATCGGAGCCGCCCCGTACATACATGTTTGAATAGAGGATAAATCATAGCGCTCTAAATTCGGTACTTGAAGCAGTGCACCGAACATCACGGGCACGCCGAAAAAGAAAGTTGCTTTAAGTTCTTCAATCGCCTCAAGCACCTTTACCGGATTAAAATCACGGTGAATCACATTTGATGTGCCAAGCATTATACCGGTTACGATAAATAAATTCAATTGGGCCGAATGGAAAAGGGGTGCAAGGTGAACCATCCTATCACTCGATTTCATTCCAACCCCCATAATAACGCCGACATTCACAGTGAGTATGCGCTGATGATCGAACAACGCACCTTTTGGTCTACCTGTCGTCCCCGATGTATATAATATCTCGGCATCGTCCGTAATTGACACGACAACACCCGGCTCAGTATGATCTTCGCTATTCACCTGATTCCAAGACATGTTTTCTTCATTTATAGAGGCAGGATGTACGATTATATGTTGTACTTGTTCGATTCCTTTTTTAGAATTTGTAACGACTTCTTCAAACTCTGCGTCGCAAATAACCGCGACTGTATCCGACTGTTCCAATATATATGAAGTTTCCATTGCGGATAAACGAAAATTTACTGGGACAACTACAAAACCTGCTTTGATGATGGCATAAAAGGCGATGACAAAGTGATCCGAATTCTTCATGAAAATAGCTACTTTATCACCTTTTTTATGACCCAATTTTAGTAGTCCATTTGAAAATTGGTTTACATGCTCATTTAACTCTTTATATGAATAAACCCTTTCTTCACATGTAATCGCCATTTTATCCGGATGGCGGTGGGCATTTAGTGTAAGTGATGTACTGATATTCATCCTCTAACTCCCCCTTTTCTAGTTAAGGTAACGAAGTACTCAGTCTACAAAATCCGTAAAACGATAGCCGTTTGTTTCCATAACTCTCCCCTACTTAAATACGTTCTATTATTGTTGCGTTGGCCATACCCATCCCCTCACAAATTGCGAGCAGGCCGTATCGGTCTCCGTTTCGTTCCATTCTGTTCATCAAAGTGACCAAGAGTTTTGTGCCTGTCGCTCCGAGTGGATGTCCAAGCGCAATCGCCCCGCCGTCTGGATTCAATTTTTCTGGGTCCGCACCGACATCCTTCAGCCAAGCGAGTGGTACTTGTGCAAATGCCTCATTCACTTCATACGTATCCATATCTTCAATCGTAAGACCCGACTTTTCCAACACTTTCCTTGTCGCTTCAATAGGGCCCGTCAACATAAGTGTAGGATCGGATCCGACTACACTGCGCGCGACAATACGCACTTTTGGCTTTATCCCGAGTGCATCTGCTTTTTCACGAGACATCAATAGTACTGCCGATGCTCCATCACTCATTTGACTTGCATTCCCTGCAGTGATGATTCCGTTTTCATCAAAAACAGTTTTTAATCCCCCAAGTACTTCTAGCGTCGTTCCTTCACGAGGACCTTCATCAACTGCAAAGCTTTGTAGGGAACCGTCTTCTTGAGCCACATCCACAGGAATAATTTCATTTTCAAAATGACCTTTTTTAATCGCTTCAAATGCTTTTAAATGACTGTTAACCGAATAGCTATCTAAGTCACCGCGCGTAAATCCCCATTTTTTAGCCATACGTTCAGAGGATAGACCTTGGTTTATAATCTCGTATTTCTCCGTCAACTTCGGACTCGGTTGAGCATCTCCAAAGTTCGAGAGCATCGGCACCCTTGTCATACTTTCCACACCACCCGCAATTACGATGTCCATATCACCTGAAGCAATCGCCTGTGACGCAAAATGGACCGCTTGTTGGCTAGAACCGCATTGTCTATCAATTGTTACCCCTGGTACATGAATCGGAAATCCCGCAATTAGTGCGGCAGTTCTAGCAATATTACTCGCCTGTTCGCCAACTTGTGTGACGCAACCTAAAATAATATCTTCAACTTCACTTTTATCAACCCCAACACTTTTTACGAGTTCATCTAGTACAACCGCCGCTAATTCATCTGGTCGATAATTCTTAAACATTCCTTTTCTTCGTCCGACTGCGGTACGAACCCCAGCCACAATTACAACTTCTGTCATATTAGTTCCACTCCCTATTTTTATACCTTATATAGTTAACTTTTCTTTAGTAGCTTAACGAGGCCCCATTCGAATTCCACCGTCTAAGCGAATAACTTCTCCGTTAACGTAAACATTTTCAATCAAAAATACCGCTAAGGAAGCATATTCTTCTGGATTCCCAAGACGTTTAGGGAACTCGACCATACTTTCCAATGACTCGATGATATGTTCCGGTACACCTGCACCCATCGGCGTCCGGAAGAGGCCAGGTGCAATTGTATTTATGCGAATCCCGTGTGATGAAAGATCTCTTGCGATTGGCAACGTCATTCCCGCAACACCTGCTTTACTGGCGGCATATGCTGCCTGTCCCATCTGCCCATCAAATGCAGCGATGGAAGCGGTGTTAATAATAATTCCCCGTTCACCATCTGCTGTTACAGGTTCGTTTTTCGCCATTTCAACTGCCGCTAATCGAAGTACATTAAACGTTCCATTTAAATTAATATCTATGACTTTTTCAAAGTTTTCTAACGGCATTGCCCCGGAGCGTCCGATTACCTTTTGTGGTGGTGCAATTCCTGCACAATTGACACAAATATGAATCGCTCCGAAAGTTTCAACTGCACGCTCAATACCTGCTTCAACAGATGCTTTATCTGTTACATCCACGAGTGCGAAGCTGACATCATCCCCAAACTCTTCACGAACTTTACTTCCCGCTGCCTTATTCAAATCAAAAATAACAACTTTGGCTCCCTTATTAACCAATGCTTTAACCGTTTCAAGCCCTAAACCAGATGCCCCCCCTGTAACAACTGCAACTTTCCCTTTAATATCCATTGTCCCACCTCAACTTCTTGATTTATTTTCCGAACATACCTCGACTAATAATTTCTTTCATTATCTCTGAAGTACCTCCGTAAATTCTTTGAATTCTAGCATCCACAAAAGCCCGTGCAACAGGGTATTCTGTCATGAAACCATAGCCCCCGAATAGCTGTAGACAACCATCAACAATTCTCCCTTGAGCTTCCGAACAAGATAGTTTTGCCATGCTCGCTGTTTCTGTATCTAGTTTACCTGCTGCAAAAAGTGCTAGACATTCATTCACAAATGCACGGTTTACTCTAGCTTCCGTTGCCATCTCCGCCATTTTAAACCGCGTATTTTGAAAACCGCTTATGGGCTGACCAAAAGCAGAGCGTTCATTGACATATGTGACCGTCAAATCGATTACACCTTCCATCGCTGCCTGGGCACCAATTGCTGCTATCAACCTTTCTCTTGGTAACTCCATCATCAACGTAATGAACCCTTTGTTTAATCCCCCCAAAATGGAACTGGATGGCATAAGAACATCTTCCAAAAACATTTCAGACGTATCGCATGACTGAAGCCCAATCTTTTCAAGATTTTTCCCACGACTCAATCCTTCAGTTGGTATATCAACAATGAACAAAGAAGTTCCCCTAGATGCGGATACGGTCATATCTGTTTGAGCGACGACAACGACAAAATCACAAAGTTGGCCATTGCTCACGAACGTTTTCGAACCACTAACTCTATATGCCGATTGTTCTTCATCGTAATGGGCAACCGTTTTTATCCCTTGTAGGTCACTTCCCGCATTTGGTTCCGTCATCGCAATTGCACCTATTAATTCCCCTGAAGCCATTTTTGGTAAATAGTATAATTTCTGCTCATTCGTTCCAGCGTTCAAAATATAATGGGCGACAACAATTGAATGTACGGATAGATTGACGCCAACTGCTGCATACCCTAAACGGCAGAATTCTTCAATAATCAGAGCAGAATATATGAATGGTGCCCCAACGCCGCCGTATTTCTCTGGAATATCCGTACATAATAAGCCCGCTTCTCCTAACCTCTTCCAAAACTCTCGTGGAATCATTTTATCTTTTTCCCATTCCATATAGTTTGGCTCAATTTCTTTTTTTGCAAATGTCTGTACTGATTTACGGAATAGGGATAGTTCATTTTCTTGTTGCAAATCGATTGTTCCAGGCTTCAAAGTATTCTCCCCCCCTATTAGATCTTTACTTTAATAGTTTCATAATAGAATCGCCGAAATGTTTTTTCACATCTTCTTTTGAAAATCTTCCACCTGGTTGATACCATTGCTGAATCCAATTCATCGCACCCATAATCATCATTCTTACAATCACCTGATCACCTACATTAAAATCACCCGAAGCTACGCCTTTTTCAATCGCTTCGTCAAATATACTTGTGTACTCTTTTCGTACTTCAAGCACTCTGCTCAGCTGTTCACCGCTAAAAACATGGCTAGGTTCAATTAACATGTTAAATGTTTCTTTTTCTTCTATAGCAAATTCAATGTGAATCGAAATCATGTTTCGGATAATTTCTTCCGCTGAATCCTTATCTACTAATTCGCTTTTCAGTTCCTCCATGGCTTTGGAAAACACCAAGTTATGACACTGATACATCAAATCACTTTTACTTTTAAAGTAGTAATATAAAGAACCTTTGGTCATCAACAACTCCGCTGCAATCTCTTCCATCGTCGCCCCGTCAAAGCCTCTACGGTTCACAATGGTAATGGCAGATAGTAAGATTTGTTCTTTCTTAGCTAATGTTTTCTTCTCCGATAGTTTCATTTTTTCTCATCCTTTTATTAAACTAACAACTATTTTAAACACTGTTAAACTATCTGAATATTGAACCTTAAGGCAATTCTACCAACTAGTAATATCTATTGCAAGTGTTTTTTTGAACATTGTTTGAATTTTGACTCTTCATTCAAAACGACACAGTATTTACCGAGCAATGGATTCTCAATCATTCCTATTCGTAGATATGTATGGCTAAATAAAAGTACATAACGTAAAACACAAAAAAAGCCTTGCCAGCGGTCCAAATAGCAACTAACCTCTTCATGTATTCACAAAAAACAGGAGGGGAAATGAAAGGTTTTTTCAGTACACAATATCTCCCCACCAACATCACTTACTCCTCACAAACAACACCTTATACCACTGATTCACTAGAAATGGCATAACGGACAAGCCGTAAATAAGACCCAATTGTCTCAAACTTAATGGTGCTATTTCAAACATACTCGTAAGCGATGGATGAAATAATACGACATGTAAACATACAAATCCGATGATAAATGCGAGCCACGTATACATATTTGAAAATACACCAATTACGAAGATTGATTCTTTAGATCTCGAATTGAAGCCATGTATTAATCTGGACAAACAAAGGGTTGTAAATGCCATCGTGCTGGCTGTTAGCGTATCTCCCGTAGACAGGCCGATTCTAAAAGCAATAACCGTAGAGATTGCGATTAATAAACCTTCAAGCACCACTTGAGTCGTAACTTTTTTATTTAATAACGGTGTGTGAATATCTCTTGGTTTATCCTTCATCGTTTTTTTATTATGCGGCTCTAAACCGATTGCAATTGCCGGCAAACTATCCGTCAGTAAGTTAATAAATAAGAGATGCACAGGTGCAAACGGAAGGGGTAAACCGAGTACTGTTGCATATAGCACAACAAAAATAGCACCTGCATTCCCTGACAATAAGAAGAGAATGGCGTTTTTAATATTCGAATAGATGCTTCTTCCATTCGCAATCGCTGAAACAATCGTTGAAAAATTATCATCCGTTAAAACCATTGAAGAAGCATCTTTCGCTACTTCGGTTCCGGTTATCCCCATCGCCACACCAATATCGGCTTGTTTTAAGGCTGGGCCATCATTGACACCATCCCCTGTCATCGCAACGACATGTCCTTTTTCCTGCCAAGCTTTAACAATACGTATTTTATGTTCAGGTGTTACTCTCGCGTAGACAGTAAGATCATGAACCCTTTCTTGGAGTTCCTGATCCGTTAATCTTTCAATTTCGGACCCTTCAATTACTTCTGATGAATCCTTTAGTATTCCAATTTGTTTGGCAATCGCGGTGGCTGTTATTTTATGGTCACCGGTTATCATAACCGGTTTAATGCCCGCTTTTATACAGCTTTCAACCGCTGCTTTTGACTCTTTCCTTGGTGGATCCATCATCGCTATTAATCCGACAAAGATTAAATCACTTTCGTCTTTTATATTGATTGATTGATGTGCCCGTATCTCTTTATAAGCTATGGCGAGTACTCTTAAACCATTCGCAGAAAAATCATGATTCACTTTTTCAATCTTTTTACGATGCTCGTCCGTAACCGTAAGTATCCCTATAGAAGTTTCTATTCTTTTAATCTTGGGTAATAGAACATCTACTCCCCCCTTGGTAATCATGATCGTTTGCTTATTGACCTGATGCACTGTAGTCATTAGCTTTCTGTCGGAATCGAATGGAATTTCAGCAATTCTAGGATAGTTTTTCCTGATAATTAATTCGTCAAGATTATACTGTTTACCTAATTTCACAAGTGCAATTTCAGTAGGGTCGCCGATTTCTTTTTGATCCCTTGCCAAAGCGTTATTGCATAATAGTGCCTTTACAATAAGGTTTTTCTCAATTGCATATTCTGTCTGTAGTTGATCATGTGGAATGACTTTCTGATCGACATAGACGTGTTGCACGGTCATTTTATTTTCCGTTAATGTGCCCGTTTTATCTGAACAAATAACAGATACACTCCCCAAACTTTCAACAGCATAAAGCTTGCGGATAATGGCATTTTCCTTTGCCATTTTTTGTGTTCCAAAGGCCAGTACAATTGTAACAATTGAACCCAAAGCTTCTGGAATGGCTGCAACTGCAAGCGATACGGCAAACATAAAAGATTCGACTAACTCACGACCCCGGAACAAATCGATCGTGAAAATGGCTACACAAATCATCGTAATCCCTAAAGCTAATTTTTCACCAAACTGATTGAGACTTACTTGAAGCGGTGTTTTCTTCTCTTTTGCAGTATCTAGTAAATTGGCGATTTTCCCGATTTCCGTTTCCATTCCAATCGCTGTTACGATGATGATTCCACGTCCATTAGTAACAAAGCTTCCAGTGAAAGCCATATTATTTTTCTCTGCAATGGGGACATGATCTTCTTGGATTGGTGCGGTATTTTTCGCTACGGCCAAAGATTCACCTGTCAGAGAACTTTCATTGATATGCAAATTATTGCTTTCTACTAATCTGCCATCCGCACTTATATAATCGCCAGCCTCCAAAGAGAGGAGATCTCCAACTACGATATCTTCTGAAGGAATCTCTACTAGCTGATTATTCCGCATCACTTTGGCAACTGGAGTGCTCAACGCTTTCAGACTCTCCAATGATTGTTCTGCCTTCACATGCTGTACCGTGCCCAGAATTGCGTTTAACAGTACGACAATCAGTATCACAATCGTACTTTCTACTTCACCTAATAAAAATGAAATGAAAGCGGCTATTAGTAAAATAATGACTAATAAATCTTTGAATTGTCCAAAGAAAACAGCGATTGTACTTGTCCTTTTCCCTTCCGCCAATTCATTATAACCGTATATTTCTTGTCTCTGTTGGACGTCATAATCATTCAATCCTTGGTGAGTCACATCCAGGTTCTTCATAACTTCAACGGATGACTGCTGATGGTATTCTGACATCCCATTCCCCTTCCAGTGTGAATTTAGTAGACAATCATGCTAACGAATAGACCCCTATTGACTCGTCCTTTCTTTTATATGTAGTGAATGAACTGGAATAGAAATAATTTCAATTTTATTATCAATCTCCTTTGCAAGCCAAACCCTATACCAATACTATTCCTTGTCCAATCGCTGTATGATAAGAATCGAAATAGAAATTGAATAGTAAAGATACTTGAGTGAATAACCATCCTATTTGTTTAAAATTTCATGTTCGTTACTTGCAAAGATACTCGACACTAAATTACACCAAATAGTGCCAACTATTTCACTTCTACATCCCACCTCAAATAGTCTTGACATGCCCGTTTTTCTTTGCTAAATTTGCATCTAGCTGTTGAATTCTATTGTGGGATAAAGTATCAGTATGGGCGTTTCTTTTTTTTCGATGGATCACTAAATTTCGAAAATCATTCTAAAAAGGCAAGACTAAAATTGAAGTGGTATCGTGAGCACAAACTCGTCCCTTTGTTTTGGGGTGAGTTTTTATTTATATATATTTATCAGAAGGAGAGTCACTGTTTATGAAAAACTTAATGGTTGTCATAGGTTCACTCATCATTGCATTTGCGTTTAACTTTTTCCTTGTTCCTTTTGGAATATTAAGTAGCGGGATTAGTGGAATTGCAATTTTGCTCGGGTTGCTGACCCCGTTTAATATCGGTTTACTCAATTTCCTTCTAAACTTACCTTTAATTATTTTGAGCTATTACAAACTAGGTAAAACAATCACAATCAATACATTGGTTTGTGTCATTTCAGTTTCCTTCTTTTTATTCGCATTGCCAATTGTTGCTGTTACAGACAATATCCTATTGTCAACAGTGTTCGGTGGAGGCATTGGCGGCATCGGAGTCGGTCTAATCCTGAAGTACTCCGGAACATCTGGTGGTTTGGACATTATTGCCATTATTATTTCCCGCACGAGTTCATTCAGTATTGGCCTTCTTCTAACAGGAATGAACGGCATCATTGTTCTACTGTCAGGATTTTTCTTCAACTGGGAACTCGCGTTATACACCCTTTTGTCGATTTATATCACAGGAAAAATGATCGACACGATTTTCACGGATCACGTCAAACTGACGATGCAGATTGTCACTACAAAAGGAGATTTAATCCGGGAAGAATTACTTGGATCCATCTATCGGGGCATTACGATAACAGAAGGATATGGTGGCTTTACAAAAGAAAAAAAGGACATCTTAATGATGGTTGTCACACGTTACGAGACGTTGCATGTAAAAAAAATTGTGCGCAAACATGATGAAAATGCCTTTATTAATATTTATGAGACAGTTGAAGTTGATGGTACGTTTCATGTGAACTAGGTAATCTACTTCGTTGATTGGAATTTGGATTAATGTGTATGAAAAAAAATACGGGGTTGTGAAACAACATAAGTTGTTTCGCAACCCCGTACCCCTAACTAGATTCGTCAAAGGACTAAAGTCTTTATCTTCGCAAGACATTCCAAGATTACACTTTCCAATTCTATCTTTTCGGAAAAAGCCTCCTCCAAAATAACGTTTCTTGCTACAATATCCATACTTTTAATTTGATCCGCTAAAATGACTCCCTTAATTGAAAGCGTATCCGGTAATGCTACTTCAAAACTATATCCTTTTATTTTGCTTGTAATTGGACATACAATTACAAGACCCGTAGCATGATTATATATTTTTGGAGAAATGACAATTGCAGGTCTGTGCCCTACTTGTTCTAACCCTTTTTGTGGGTTAAAATTTAGCGTCACCAAGTCCCCCCTATCTGGAATGTAACTCAAAGTAGTTCATTCCCCACCGGTCCACCCGTGTCCATTGATGAATGTCTGTTTTCGTTTGTTATTTGTGAAACCAATTCTTCAAGTGTATAACTGTTCTTTATGGGTTCTAATGTTATTTTGTGATTATCAGAAGACAGATTCATTTCGGAACCCTCTTTTATGCCTAACTTATCCGCCACAGCCTTTGGAATACGCACACCTAAACTATTTCCCCATTGACTCACTTTAGTAACCTACTGAATCACCCCTTCATCATTTCTTCTTGTATCCATTATTACATCCTTCCTCAATCCTGTATATCCAAGTATATACACCGGCAGAATGATTTATTCTCATTTCAAATAATATAGGGTACCTATGCGACAAACAATCCAGTTTGTTTTAACGTTCATGAAAGTTTCTTGCACATATACGTAAAATTCGTTGAATTTGATAGTCATGTTTATAATTCATAATAAAGTTCTGTTATTCGATTTTTTTTGAAACAAAAAAGCAACATCTCTTAAAATGAGATGAAGCTTTTTCTAATGGTTTCAATTATATCGTCAAACACCGATAAGTTCTTCATAAGTGATTTCAACCATTCCAGGAATTTCTGTGGGTGATACTCCCAACAAGTCACAAGGACGTCCAATCCTGTCTATCTTGCCGTCTATAATTTTTACGATGCGATCCGCGAGTGCATGAGCATCGTTTTGATTATGTGTGACAAAAATAGCAGTTGTTTTTGCTTTCTTTAAAATCCGTCGAAGATCGCCACGAATTTTCACTTGTAAATCCATGTCTAGGTTACTGAATGGTTCATCAAGAAGAATCAGTTCAGGTTCCGGAGCCATTGCCCGTGCAAGTGCAACCCGTTGCTGCTGCCCCCCACTTAATTGGTGAGGATAACGTTTTTCAAATCCTGTAAGTTCAACGAGTTCAAGCACTTCTTGCGCACGTTTATTTTTGTCTTTCCTACTCATTTTCGAGAGCCCGAATAGAACATTGTCCATAACGCTCATATGCGGGAAAAGTGCATAGTCCTGAAAAACCATACCGATTCCCCGTTTTTCCGGTTGGAGGAAAGTCTGGTCACAAAACATCTTCTTGCCGTTCAGAGTAAATGAACCTCCTGCAGGCATTTCTAGTCCCGCAATTAAGCGTAGAAGTGTACTTTTCCCACTTCCGCTGCGGCCAAGTATTGAAATAACTTCCCCTTTTTCCACTGTGAAGGAAAAATTATCAACCGTTTTTAAGGGAGAATTCGGATATGAGAACTGCAAATTTTTAATATCCATAAACATATTATTCTGGCTCCTCTCTGAGTAACTTATGGAAAACAAAGATCGCAATCGTGCTCACACCTACAATTAGTAATGAAGCTTGAGATGCTTCCATAATCTTTTCATCACTTGCATATTGAAAGGCCTTTGTGGCTAATGTATCGTAATTAAACGGCCTTAAAATTAAAGTTAACGGAATTTCTTTCAGTATATCAACAAATACAAGGATAAATCCACTAATAATAGCGCTCTTCATCATCGGAACATCTATCTTGAAAAATGTCCGAAGGCTGTTTGCTCCGAGCATACGCGATGCATCACGGAAATCCGTTCCGATTTTATCGAAACCTGATTCAATCGAATTATAACCAATCGCAAAAAACCGGATGATATAGGCGCTTATAAGCATGAACAGACTAACGCTCAAGACGAGTTCTGAATCTATTCCAAAGAATTGATAGACTGGCGCGAAGAACCGGTCAAGCGCAATGAATGTTGTAATAACCGCCACTGCTATAACTGCCCCGGGTATCGAATAACCAAGGACCGTCAACTTCGGCAATACTTTCGCAAACTTGTGATTGACAACTCGGCTAAAGTTACCGACAACCAATGAAAATACAATTATAAGGAAGGCACCAAGACCTGCGACGATAACAGAGTTTTTCGTATAGAGTAATACATCCTGCATTGGTACTTCTCCGAACGTAAGAATAACCCAGTCAATTAACTGAAGGATTGGAATGAGAAACGCCACACTAAAAATAACAACTGTGTACAACGTCGCAAATACCGCTTTCCTCCCGGTTAATTTTACGAGGGGAAGTGGTCTAACCTTTGTCGTAGAATAACTATATTGTTTGCCACCACGCAGTAAACGTTCAATTATTAGAATGAAAATAACGATTCCCATAAGAGATGCAGCTAGTTTAATGGATGACTCCAAATCCCCAAGCCCAAACCATGTTTGAAAAATAGCTGTACTAAACGTCTGAATTCCGAAATACTTCACTACCCCGTAATCGTTCAAAACTTCCAACACTACTAGACTCGCCCCGCCAATTATGGAAACACGGGAAATCGGGATCACAACTCTAAAAAAGATTGTCAATGGACCCTTCCCTAGCGTACGTGCACTTTCAATTAAGGAAGCAGATTGGTGGGAAAGAAAGATTCTCGTAATCATATATACGTATGGATAGAGAAACAAAGTATAAATGAAGATTGCACCCGGGAGAGTCATAATATCAAAATAGACTGGATTCGGTGTGATATCGAACTGGTTACGAAGTGTCTTTTGAATGACACCCGTGTAATTAATGATGCCGTGATAAGTATAAGCACCAATGAAAGGTGGAATCGATAAAGGAAGAATTAGCGCCCACTTCATAAAGTTCCTAAGCGGAAAATTATATTGGGCAATAAGCCAAGCAAGACTGAGTCCAATCGCAATCGTGAACAGCGCTGTAAAAAAAACGAGTGTGAGCGACGATTTTATATAGTTAAGAAGCATGAATTCCTTAATATGCGCCCAATTTTCACTTGCTGGTGAAAAAATGCCTAATACAATCGACACATTTGGTAAAAACAGCAAGATGATGATGAGTACTGCAGAAATCGTCCACCCGTTTACATTAGCTAAATGCTTGTTCATGACAAAACCCATCCTTTACCTTTTTCGCAACAACCCCCCTACCCAAACTACGGAAGGGGGTTCGACTTTTATTTCCAGCCGACTTCGTTAAAAATAATAATCGCTTTCGCGTTATTTTCTCCGAGGGTCGATAATGGAATATCTTGTTCTTTAAAGTCCCCCCATGATTTAAGGAGTTCTGAAGGTTCTACATCTTTATTCACCGGGAATTCATAATTTGCAGAGGCAAATTCTTTTTGTGCTTCTTCTCCAGTGAGGAATTCAAGTAATTTAAGTGCGTTTTCCGCGTTTTTCGAATCTTTGATGACTCCGGCTCCACTAATATTTACATGTGTGCCAGTTGTTTCTTGGTTCGGGAAGAAGACACCAAGGTTCTCTGCTACTTTCACTTCTTCCGGTTCTGCGGAATTAAGCATTTGACCGAAATAGTAAGAGTTCATAATTGCGACGTCACCGATACCTGCAGCGATTGCTTTCGCCTGATCTCGATCTCCGCCTCCAGGATTTTGGGCAAAGTTATTGACAATACCTTGTGCCCACTCTTTTGCTTTCTCTTCACCATTGATCTCAATGAACGAAGCAAGAAGTGACTGGTTATAGACACTTTCAGATGACCGGACGAGAACACGGCTCTTCCACTTGTCTTCTGTCAGCGCTTCGTAAGTGGAAAGCTCTTCTGGTTTGACCTTATCTTTATTATACACTATAATTCTCGCACGCTTCGTCAAACCAACCCACATATCGTCAACATCACGTAAATTTCCAGGTATTTGTTTCGATAATATGTCACTTGACACGGTTTGAAGTAGTCCTTCTTCTTTCGCACGGTAAAGTCTACCAACATCGGCTGTTAGTAATAAATCTGCTTTCGTTGCAGTTCCTTCACGTTTGATTCGTTCGATTAGTACATCTGCTTCGTCTTTAATGATGTTAACTTTTATGCCTGTTTCTGTTTCAAACTTCTTATATAATTCATTATCAACATCATAATGACGACTTGTATACAAATTCACTTCCGATTTCCCGGATTTATTAGCATCTGCATCTTTATCAGTGCCACTTTCCTTTTTAGTTGTACTTCCACATGCAGCAAGTACGAGCATAATGGCAACAACAAGCAAAATCAAACTCTTCTTCATATACTTCCATCTCCAAACGTTTATTTTTGATTGAAAATGATTCTCAATCTCATTAACAATATATACCGAGATTCAATGGAAGTCAATAAAAAATATATGTAGGTATTCAGATAATCTTCAGGCTGATAAAGGGTACCTGTGTGACAAACAAACCCATTTGTCACACAGGTACCCAAAATTGAACTTATATATTATTTATTTGTCGCCAAGTTCGAACCAAACCGTCTACAATCGGATCAATAACATCTTTATCTGTAAAATATCTGATATGAGATAGTGGATTCCAGCTTGTAAATAAGCCCCCAACATTAACCTTTCTATCTTCATCGACAGCTGCGTCATAATTTTCACTTACATTTTTTAAAGGATAGCCTAAAATATCATCTGTAGCATAAAAATTGATCCACTCCCCTTTTAAACCAGGATAATAATTATTTAGCTCTTTAGATGGAATATTTATAGGGCGGTTAAAATTATAATAACGTAAACTCCAAAGGGGCAATGTTGTTCCCAGCGTATAATATAAAGTTAAGGTATCCCCTTTTTCCAAGGGCGACAATGCACGTGCATTCCTTTTTTTCATTTGTAAATCATAGAAATAGTTACTTGCAATGACAGAACCCAAACTATGTGAAATGACACATAAAGGGGCATCCTTTCCGGCATCTTCAGCGAGAACTTTAAGACCATTACCAATCGTCTCATGGACCTTCTCGTAATTATGGCCCGCTGTCTCTACAGGTTGATACGCAATAAGATCCCCCACATATTTAATAACGAAATTTCGCGGAATTTTATATCTTAAACGGTTGACAATAACTGTTTCTTCAAACAAGATTTGTTGTCTTTCCGAAAAGTTTTTCGACCATAAAATTGGTTTAATAATCAAATATGAGGAAGGTTCTTCAACAAAACACTTCAATTTATTAGCGAATTTCCTGTCAATCATTGCGATCGTCTTCTTGGCATATTCTTCCGTCTGCTCACCGATTCCATGAATAATAGCTACTGCTAGCTTTTTATACACTTTACTCCTCCCAATTAAGTTTTTAGCCACATTACATAGTATTCGATATAGCATATTAAAGGGTACCTGTTCGACAAACAATCATATTTTTTTGAACTATCATGAAAGTTTCTTGCACAGATGCCCAAAACTTGAGTAAATAATATTGGACAACTACCAAACAAGGTCTCTTAACTACGTTCTAAATCCCAATCATCTTCATAAAATGAATGTATACTAACGTTCATTTTAAAAAAGGGGATTAGAAAATGTATGCCATTCATTATATTGAAAACAAAACCGAACTACTCAATGTAGCATTACGGCAAATACCTGCGGTGGATGAAAGAGTGAGGATTAAAGGTCGTAACGGAAAAGTGATAAGTGTTGAACAGATGGGAGAAAATAAATATTTTGTGTTTGTCGAGTTTGAAAAAATAGTTGAAAAGAGCAAGATAAATTTAAGGAGTATTGGGTTGAAAAGAAAATGACTTTCTATTGACTTCGTGCATTGTGACAATTCAAAAAAGGGTACCCATACAAGAAATACTTACCATAAATGAAACGTAGAACCATCAATGACTTCCACATCATCTCTAGCTTTAATCTCTTCCATTAAACGAAATAAGGCTTCGTCTTTTCTTTTCGCTTCAATCATACAATCAATTTGTGGAATACCGCCCTTTATTCCATTTAAGAAATTAAAAAACAGTTCGATGTCAATAAAATCTGCATGATGCCGGTATTCTTTTTCACTTTTCGGACTTGAAATATGCATCTTTATTGTTTGAAGGGAACTTTTTAAGGACCTCTTTCTTCATGGAATTAATGAGGACAAACTGATCTGGGTGAAAATCAATTCTCATTTCGTGTTCTTGAGCAAAATCTCCAATTTCTCGCAATTGTTTTTGCAAGGGTCTCAGATAATACCAATCAAGAAGTTCAGTATGGTTGGCCAGAGGGACTATCCGTGAAGTTAAACGATAAAAGTTAATTTCGGACGCTGCATTATGCCTTAGTATTCTTAGCGTATTGTCTAAATTTGAATGCGAAATACGCTCCAACTTGCGAATAGCAGCTTCCCTATCTTTAATCTTTTGAAATTGTGCAAATGTCATGGTTTGGGAGGGAGATGCGTTTTTCAATTTCATACTCATTGCCACATACCCTAAACGAACAATTGTTATTTTTCCACCCCAATCACACGTAATTATGGATTCAATCTTCGACTACCATTCCAATACTGAACCTGAGATGCGTTTGACACCCCGGATAGAAGCTACTTCTTCAATAAGTTTCAACATAGCAAGATTCTTTTGCTTTGCTTCAATCATAATATCAAAGTCCCGATCAAGCTCCTTTGCCATTTTCAAGAAAGGGAAGATAAAATCAAAAGATACAAAATCGGCATGGGAACGAAATGCTTGATCTGTTTTTGGTGAAGAAAGATGGACTTTTGGTACTAAAGAAACGCTTGACCATGTATTAAATATGCGCGGTAAATAATCTGAGAGAATAACCTCCCCAACATTCGCCATATAATGGTGATAATCGAGAACCATAGGGATATTTTCTTTTTCACAAACAATAAGTGTTTCTTCTACATTGTAGGTTTTATCATCATTTTCAAGCGACATTTGTTTTTTTATTTTTACGGGTAACGTTTTAAGATTTTCATGGAAACGCTTCAAAGCACTTTCTTTATCCCCATATGCACCGCCAATATGGATATTAATAATACCATTTTCAAGTGCATTCATTACTTCAAGCATTTTATAATGGTATTTCATATTCACCACTGCATTCCTAGTTACTTCTTCCCGCGGACTTGTAAAAAGTGTGAATTGGTTTGGATGAAAACTTGGTCGTATATTGAACTGTTGAATTAGCTGGCCCAATTCTTCCCACTCGATTTTGAACGGAGTAACGAAGTCCCACATTGCTTCCGGATGGGTTGCCAAGGGAACGATCGTACTTGAAAACCGGTATAGTGCTATTTCATGAGCGATATTATAATATAAAATTCGTTTCGCATTTTGTAAGTTTTGGGCTGTTACAGATTTGAGCTTTTCCATTCGTTCGCTTTTAGAAAGTGTTTTATAGCGAGTAAAAGTTAATGTTTTAGAAGGGCTTGCATCCCACAATCCTAAAGCATTGGCTACATATCCAAAACGAATCTTCATCGACTTTTCTCCTTATCCCGGGTACCATAAGTACTAGATATCGTTCCCTAAATTACTTTTTAGATACGATAATTGAAAGATGCCTATGCGACAAAAAAATAGGTATGCAAAATTCAAAAAAGACATGCATGGCTAAACCGGCATGTCCACATCCAATTCATTTGCCTACCTTACTTTTTGTCGCCCTTCCTTTTAAACTTTTGCCAAAACCTTTTTTTGTCTTTATGATCCTCAAGAATAGCCCAAATAACGAATGCACTCACAGCAATCAAACCAAGATAAACAAGCAATTCCGTGTATGTAAATAATAGAAGATAATCCCATATAGAATTCCCTCGAACAAACACATCATACGAATCGGCATTTCGATAGCTAATCGGTAGTTTGTCCCCTATGCCATATTGCGGATAGGTGTGCCCGGTTACGTCTTTGGCCATTTCAATCGTTCTGCCCGCATGATCTTTATAAGAGATGGTTAATTCCCGAATCGAGTCTTCGTATTTCCGATAGGTCGTATACTCGAATCGGTCAACGACAGTAGCTTCCGTTTTTGTCTTTCCGAATGGCTGCACTGTTCGAATCAGGTTCACTACAAAATTCTTGGCAATGAATAGAAAAATTACAATGACAATACCTGCATTTCTCCAAGCCCTTTGTCTTGAATCTACTTTATTCTTTCGCTTCTTTTTCCTTTTTCTTCTCCTTTTTTCAAATCGCTTAGAAGATACGTTCTTTTCTAAACGCTCCAAAGCGGGAATGGAGAAGAAAAAGGCCACGAATAAACAGAAGGCGATAAACGCAAAAACAAAAATAGCAATCAAGTAATTGAGGCCATCAATGAGGATATCGCGCAGTGTCGAAAAAGTTGTAGCGCCAGTCAAATATCCTTTAATCGTATCTCCAATTTCAAGGTTCTCTATCTGACTTTTGGAGACACGGTTGCGATTTTTAATCTCTTCTCCGCCGGTAAGTTCGACCCAAACAAAATAGGTAGGAGGGGTGAATAACCCTTTGCTTGCTGTTTTTTCAATGACTGTCGCTTCTGCTGATCGAATTGAAGTTAAATTGTACTCATCTAGATAGGCATCGATCATTATCCAAGTGAAAAGGCTGAAAAATAATCCTAAAACTAATAGCCCAGCTAATTCTTTAATATTTGTCATAATTTCCCCCATAACCATCCTTACAACACCATAACAAACAGACGTTAAAATACAAACGTAAAAAAAAGATATCTAATTTCGGGGTACCTGTGCAAGAAACAACGACAAACAATTCAACCAATTGTATATACATAAAAACCGACTTCTCCTGAATTGGAAAAATCGGTTTTAATATATATATCACGCAAAATGTGTAAGTATACTCTTTTATATGCTAAAGCAATTAATGACGTCAACAACGTCTACCTAACTTTTCCATAAAAAAGGAATACAAAGGTTCAAAGAATTATGCCGAATCTCTTTCTGCGTGTGCATAAAGTATAACGACTTTCACCAGTAGAACAGTGACTTAATAACATTAAGAATATACTTTCATTTTATCAAAACCCAATGTATATCGAAAATTCATCGAAAAAGATAACTTTTAATTTGGTTTATCGACACCTGTAAAACTTTTTTATTTTATCGCTTCTGATCACTTTTAAAGTTCTTATTCATAAGCTTAATTCTTCTATCTTCTTCATCTTTGGTTTCGATAATTGTTTTGACTTGCTTTGATTCTTTATTTGCAAATGACACCATTCTTTTTTCTTCTTCTTCCATAATCGGTTTTGCAAAAGCAACAAAGTTTTCAATATCCTGCGGATCAGGAAACTCTTTTATTTGCGCTTCACCTAATAACCGCATGTACTCATTTTTTACTTCCTTCTTTATAATTAAAGGTGGTAAATTGTTTTCCAGTAATGAATAGTTCATAATCATCCTACCTGTTCTTCCATTTCCATCAGAAAAGGGATGAATTTTTTCAAACTGGATATGAGTTTCTAAGATAATTTTTAATAAATCATCTTTTGTCTTAGCTTCTTCCAGACGATAATTCAAATTTCCAATTAACTGATCCATTAATTGTGGTACTTGTTCAGGTGATCCCGTCGAGAATTCTACCCCTTTTATATAATTATCCTCAGTTTTAAATTGCCCTTTATCATGTTGCAGTCGATCCGTTAATTTTTCATGTATCTCTTTTATGATAGATACTGATAAAGATTTATTATTTTCTATTGAATGCACAAGGTACTCAAATGCTTGTTGGTGATTATCTACTTCGTAAAATTCTCGTCTCGTTATGTTTGCGTTATTGGGTAGCGTATCATTCAGTATGATTGTCACTGTTTCTGGTAACGTGATTGTATTACCTTCAATTGCACTTGAATGATGTGCCAAACGAACCAAAACATCCTCTAAATATTCATATGTCAACTTTTCGATTAAGTGGCTCATTTACACCAACCCCCTTATTTCTATATTTTAATTATACCATTATTAAAATTCTGAAGGTACAAGTGCATCTTCTATATTCTTGCTTTGAATATTCACTGAGTTGATTCTAATGGCTCAATTCTATCATATTCCAGTTATCACAAAACAACTTTTTCTATAAAAATTCTATATTATTATTAATTTAACCTTTATTGAGTTTTAATCAGTTATTTACAACCGGAACTCCCTTCCTTCTTGCGCAGTTATCCATTCTTATCAACTAATGAATTCTTAAAAAGGTAAAAGACAGTCAATAAGAGAAGTGCTACAATTAACTAGAAGATTCACACAAGGAGATGAGACAATGCCGATCTACAACAAACTAGTCCGTGATCGTATCCCTGAAATCATTGCAAAGTCTGACAAAAGATTAACTTCTCGGATATTATCAGATGATGAATACTTAATTGAAATTAATAAAAAAATGCATGAGGAATTAGCTGAGTATGAAGAAGCTGTGTTAAACGAGAATTCGGAAGATGCAATTGAAGAACTTGCTGATTTGTTAGAGCTTATTCATGCAGCGGCTTCGGTTTATGATACGACGATTGAAGAGTTGGAAAAAATACGGGAAGATAAAGCTGAAAAACGCGGTGGATTTGATGAGCGTATTTTTCTGATTGAAGTACTAGATGACTGAAATTAGACTAATTACCTCTAACTTAATCGGGGTAATAAATGAAAACCTTAAAGGGAACAAGAGATTTTGTGCTAGAATAGATTACAAATAAACAGTTTATTCAACAAACGGACCAGATGATCGGAAAGGCGTATTGCAACTTTTTACGAAGTGGAACGTGTAACCAATAACCAGAAAATTATTGAAGGGGGTGTGTTTTTTGACAAAAGAAACTAATTTGCCCAAGAAACATAGTGTAGTTAGCTACATTTCTCTAATTATAGGTGTTGTTTGTTTCCTTATTGTTTTCGTAGAACCTACAAGAATAGCAAGCGTTGGTTATTTAATTGGTGATTATATAACATTTTTCCTCACTGGTGCAGGTATCATATTGTCAGTCGTTTGCTTAGTTAAAAAAACGGAGAAAAATATAATCCCAATTATTTCATTGATTCTTTCTTCTTCTTTCTTTGTGTTTTGGATGATAACTACTATCTTGTTGTTTACTGGTAAAATTCCTTTTGCTCCATAATGCTCCAATCGGGTGCGATTGGAGCATTATGGAGCAATTAATACACAAACCTTAACAAGAAAATATGGCAAGCAAAAACGCACAGACCATTATCTGTGCGTTTTTCTTTTGCTTTTTCTACTGTTAATCCATTGTTTAATACATACGCTAATTAAGTTATTAATTGGAATGCGTTTATATGTTTTCTCCCCATTAATTTCGGGTACCTGTGTATGGATAACTTTGAAGTCAGGAAGTCCTTGTTCAGACTAGAGCGCATAGTCCCTTGAATGGATTCAGTCGAGAAGGAATGAACTTCATTTTTCCCGTATTTCGGACTTGCCAGAGCGCTTGCACTTTCGCTTTTCCAAAAGGGTGACTATTCCGGATTTTCAACTGCCCCCAAATAATCATTGACGAACTCATTCCATATGTCTATTCTAAACTAATCTACAAAACGACATGAATATGTTAGTGGACCGAGGGGAGAGAATAAGAAGATACATTAGAGGTGAGTTTTGTATCCATTTCCAATGCTAACAGAGTCAATTAATTATTTATTAAGGGAGAAAAAGATGCGTAATAATGGTTGGAGTTCTTTAAAAGAAAAAATTGATTGGCCCGTGTTTCTTTTAAGTGGCGGGGCACTTGTATTATTTGTAATACTATCTTTTTTCCAAGTTGATAAGGTGACGAAATTTGTTAACCTTGGTTTCGCTTTCACAATTCGTTACTTTGGTGCTTATTGGCAACTACTTTTGCTCGCTACATTTATTGTAGGAGCCATACTAGCCTTTTCCAAGTACGGGAAAGTCCGACTTGGACTCATAAATAAGCCAGAAATGAGCTACTTCAAATGGATTGCTGTTGTTGTCACAACGGGACTTGGTGCTGGCGGTGTGTTTTGGGCTGCTGCGGAACCTATGTACTATTTTCTAGAAGTACCACCCATGCACAAAGGAATTGTAGCAGGCACGCAAGAAGCGATTGGTCCTGCGCTTGCTCAAAGTTATATGTCGTGGGGATTTACAGCGTGGGCTGTTTACGGAGCGATTAGTTCAATTATACTTATTTATGCACATAATCATAAGGGAATGCCATTAAAGCCGAGAACACTTCTCTATCCTATTTTCGGGGAACGGATCCTTGACAGTAAATGGGGAACGGCAGCCGATGTGTTTTGTATTATCGGAGCTGCGGCAGGGACAATTGGTCCAATTGGTTTTCTTGGCTTACAAGTAAGCTACGGCGTCAATTCAATCTTTCAAATTCCAGATATATTTCTAACCCAAATTATTATTATCGGTATTCTTACTACTGTCGTATTAGTGTCGACGCTGACTGGAATTAATAAAGGTATTCAGTTCCTGAGTAAAGTGAATGTCAATATGATGTTTATCATTGCAGCATTCCTATTAATATTTGGGCCTGGCTTGTTTATTATCGATACTTTTATCTCCTCTTTTGGAACGTACGTGAGTGAGTTCGTTACGATTAGTACTTTTCGTGGAGATGACGCATGGGCAGGTAATTGGATGCTATTCTTCTTTGGATGGTTTATTGGTTTCGGTCCTTTAGTTGCGCTATTTGTAGCTAGGATTTCCAGAGGGCGTACAATTAGAGAAATCTTTATAGTTGTAGCTATTGTTGCACCATTCATAACAAACTTCTGGTTTACAGTGATGGGCGGTACAGGAATATTTTATGAACTCAACAACAAGGGTTCAGTAAGTGGTCCACTAGAAGAAGGTGGGCTACCAAGTGCAATTATCGCCATTGCGGGTCAGATGCCATTAGGGTCTATTATGCCAACTATCTTTCTTCTGTTGACAACTCTGTTCGTTGTGACGACTGTTGACTCAATGTCGTACTCAATTTCTATGAGTGTAACAGGCGATGGAAATCCACCAAAAATAGTCCGTGTATTTTGGGCGGTGATTATGGCTGTTATCGCTATTATTTTAATCCGAATAGGAGAGGGTGGAATTGGCGCACTGCAATCGTTTATTGTTATCGCAGCAATCCCAATCTCCATTTTAATGCTACCAATCATATGGTATGCGCCTAAAATAGCGAAAACACTTGCCATTGAACAGGGAATTACGCGTACGGAAGGCCGAACTCAAATTAAAAAAGAGTGGATAAAATAAAATTGTTAGGTACCCCAAAATTAAAATATAAGAGAATAATGACTTATACATGTATAGGCATCCTGAGTTGTATCTAACACAGGGTGCCTTTACCTTTTCTAGGTATCTAATGGACTCAAATCTGCTAAAGATAATTGACTAACTACTTCATAACCATTTCCTTTCCCTCTAGGCTTTATAATAACAGTCTCCATATCGGATAATTGACCTAAACCTACCCCTTCTGGGAAACTGTGAGCAATGATAACCTTGTTTTTCCCCTCTTCCGGAATTTTCTCTAAAACAGACGTAAGATTATTTATTGTTGTTTGTCTATCTTTAATAGGTAAGTTGTCACTCAACCTATATATCTCAAACCAAAAAGGATTTACTTGAACGTTGCCACTTCCAAATGCCAACTGTGCTGTTTCTATTGCCCTACAAAAAGGACTTGCGGAAACAGGGTATTCAATCGGTATTTGTAAGTATCGAAGCATTTCTCCATAGTAAATAGCCTGCTTACGTCCCATTTCAGAAAGATTTCTTTGGGTTAAACAGTCTTGAAAGTTTATATAGGGTAAATCACTTCCAACAGTCGCTTCCCCATGTTTTGTATAAAATATAAATCCGCCTTTTCTAAGGGAATTTAGTAATGATTTATTCAAAACATCCTCTCCTTCCATTTAATTATCCTAGGTTACTTCTAATGTATGTTTTTTAAGATAGGTTGTTAATCGATTTAAAAAACAAACAGGAATAATTATTACCTTTTCCTGTTTGTTTGAGAATTGTTTTAGTAAAAGTTGCGAGAATCCTCCCTAATTCATTAAGGAGATGAATCGCAAGGTCTTGAACTATATGTATTAAGTTGATGGACCATATAGAATGAATAGAATGCTGAAAATGTTATACTATATGTATGAGAAAACAACACCTAGTTCACGCGAGAACCTGCGTATATAACGTCAACTATCACTTAGTCTGGTCTGTGAAATATCGGCATCCTTTATTAACGACAAAAATCGAGGAAAGGTTGAAAGAAATATGTCATGAAATTGCGAAGGACAAAGACTTTGTTTTGCAAAAGATTGAAGTCGGGGAGATGGATCATGTTCATGTATTTGTTTCGGGGCATCCCAAAATATCCCCCTCCTATATGGCGAAAATGCTAAAAGGAATTTCGGCTCGAAAGCTGTTTGTCGAGTATCCTGAACTCAAAAAAAAATGTTGGAAAGGTCGCCTATGGAATGGCAGTTATTTCTTGGAGACCATTGGATCGACTTCAGAAATCAACATTAAAAAGTATATTGATCGACAGCGGAAAGGAGTGGTTATTGATGACGGTGATGACGACATTCAAGTTTAAATTAGATCCAACCCCACAACAACGAGAACAGATTTATTACACACTGAATTTGTGTCGTTGGCTCTATAACTCTGGTCTTGAACAACGCATTATCGCCTATAAAAAACAGCGAAAAAGCCTTTCATTCTATACCCAAAAGAAAGAACTTCCAGTTCTAAAGAAAGTGTTACCTGAATTTAAAGGCGTTCATTCGCAAGTATTGCAAAATGTACTAGAAAGACTTGATAAAGCGTATCAGAACTTTTTTGAACGTGTGAAATCAGGTGGAAAGCCTGGCTTTCCACGTTTTAAAGGGCGAAATCAATACCACTCGTTTACCTACCCACAAAGCGGTTTTAAGGTTGAAGGTAAGTCTTTAATATTGTCTAAACTTGGAAAGGTACCAATCCATTGTCATCGTGACATGAAGGGTCAGATAAAAACATGCACAATTATCCATAAGAACGGACAGTTTTATGTTTGTTTTTCGTGTGAAGTCAGTATTAGAAAGCGGAAAACTACACATCGATGTGCCGTAGGAATTGATTTGGGTGTGAGACATCTCGCCATCACGTCAGACGGGGCTTTTCACGACAATCCAAAACACCTACATAAATTGGAATTCAAATTAAAGAAACAACAACGACTCGTTTCAAAGAAAAAGCGTGGTTCTAATCGTCGCAAAAAAGCAGTCTATCAACTGGCGAAACTGCATGAACACATTGCCAATAAACGAAAAGATACAGCACACAAAATAACGAGAGAGCTCGTAGACACCTATGACCTACTTGTATTTGAGGACTTGGAAATTCAAAAAATGATCAAAAATCATCAATTTGCGAAAAGCATCGTTGACAGTGCGTGGAAATAACTCATAGAATACGCCAATTACAAAGCTGAAAACGCTGGTAAACAGGTAGTACTTGTGAATCCATACAACACTTCTCAACAATGTTCAAACTGTCTGACGATTGTAAAGAAAACCCTAGCAGAGCGAGTTCATAGTTGCACTTGTGGCTATGTAGCCGACCGAGATGTCAACGCAGCACGAAACATCCTTCGGCTCGGCTTGGAACAGATTGCTTAATATCACAAGAATCATAAGGTGCGGAACGTGCCTTCGCGGAGAGTGCGGCAATGGCTGGCTCAATGAAACGAAAAACACAGCTATTTGTGTATCTGCTCGATTAGAATCCTCTAGTTAACTAAAGGGTTTCTACTTGTGTAGATGCTCGGTAATTTATTGCCGAGAGGTTCACAGTAGATAAAATAATCAATGTGTTGGATTTCTGAACTCCTTGAATGAATTTTAATTTTTCACTTAGAAAAATCTCTAACTTGTCCGTATCTTCCATTAATACTTTTAACATATAATCATATGCACTTGCCAGATGATGGCTTTCAATGACTTCGGGAAAATAGATACTAAGATCTAACACAAATGAAAATGAATCAGCTTTTATCAAAATCTGATGCTTTCTTCGTTTTATCTATTCGGTGATATTCTGATATTTGAGTTACTCGAACTGCTCTAGTATTTAATTCGTGGTAAATCCCTCTACTATCTGTAAATGAAATATATTCATCCCGCTCACTATGAATTAGCTCTTCCGCCTTTTCTTGAGACTCGACATAGATGAACCTTCTAATATAATGTTCTTCATCAAAAAAGTAAGTTACTTTGAATTCTTTCACTCTTTGGGTCTCCTTTCTCAATTGTTTTCCATCAGTATAAGTTAGTTTCATTACGCTTAAACTTGCCTCATATTTGTTCACACAAAAACAAGCCCCTTTTCTGCTAAAAGGTAGCTTGTAATTAGAGAAGGAAAATTTGTACTTATCTTTGCGTATGCTTAGCTACCTGCAAACACTTGATTTTCGCCATTTTGTTTTGCTTTATAAAGACGCATATTAGCTAAATGGAAAAGCCCGTCAAAGGTATGGAACGAATCATCTTCTGTGGAAGAAATTCCAAAACTTGCGGCTATTTTTATAGACTGCTCATTTCCAACGAAATTAGAATAAAGGGTACCTGTGTGGCAAACAATCCTGTTTGTTTAAACGTTCATGATAGTTTCTTGCACAGGTACGCTAAATTATTGTATGAATTTCACACTACAACTGTGTACAAAATTAGTTTTCATAAAAACTTCTTCACAGCTTTATCGAAATTGGAAATATAATCTTTATCCTGCTTTATTCTAAATTTATCGTATTCAATACCAGCTTTAGCCATTGCTTCTTTATTGCTAACTTTCCCAGAGTTCTGAAGAACTTCCTGGCGGTTATACTTCAAGAAGTCATCCGTTATCTCTATCCAATCTTTCATTGTCATCATTTGCTCATTTAGGGCTTGAAACTCGGCATGATCTATAAACATAATCACAATTCTATTAAGTTTATCCAGTTCTTTTTCACTTAAGTAGTTCTTCGCTACTTTTATATCACTCTTTAGGACTTTCCCATCCGGAGATGCCTTCCAAGTCGTTAATCCCATTGTGGAATGTTCGCCATCTGCTCTTGCATGAATAATTTCTGCCGCTGTTTTACCTGTTATCGCAAAATGCATTTTATTCTGTACAAAAGCATAAAACTTTCTTGTTACTTCTGCATCCGTTTGGTAATCACTACTACATTGTTCAAATACATCCGCAATTTTTTGATAAGCTCTTCGTTCAGATGCTCTAATTTCGCGAATTCTCTCTAGTAGCTCATCAAAGTAATCTTTCCCAAAAGGTCTACCATTTTTCATTAAATCATCATTTAGCACAAAGCCTTTTATTAAGTATTCTTTCAATGATTGTGTAGCCCATATTCTAAATTGTGTAGCCTTTTTTGAGTTCACACGATAGCCGACAGCAATAATCGCATCGAGATTATAAAATTCAATATCTCTTTTTACATCTCTACCACCCTCATTTTGAACTGTTTCCATTATAGAAACAGTTGCAAGCTTTTTGAGTTCACCAGTTTCATAAATATTTTTCAAGTGCTTTGAGATTGCGGGTTTCTGCACATCAAATAACTCAGCCATTGTTTTTTGTGTCATCCAAAAGTTTTCTTCAGCAAAAAATACGTTAACCTTCATTTTACCTTCGTCAGTTTGATAAATAATTATTTTACTTTCATTTGATAGACTATCCAATGTTTAAGAGCCCCCTTTATAATCCCAAATGAATAAATCCTACCTGTGTGATAAACATTCATGGTTGTTTAAACTTTCACGATAGCCTTTTACATAGGTACGCGAAATTCAAGAACCATTATTTATATGACGTTCTATCGATTCTTCCATAATTAATAAACTTCGTTCTACTTCAGATAGCATTAATTCAAACAAAGGTTCGTTGTTCCCTTTATCCGCTTGCTCAAGTACTAAATAATAATCCAGTCTATCTTCTTTCCGAATGATCGCCGGTGGGTAACCCGCTTTCATAAGTATAAAATTCATACATATCCTACCGACTCTTCCGTTCCCATCTTGAAAAGGATGAATCGCTACAAATCGATGATGGAATTCGGCAGCCAGTCGTATTGGATGTACTGTCTTCAGCGAGTCCGTAAACCATTTTAGTAACTTTTCCATTTCAAACGGAACTTGAACAGCAGGTGTATAATAATGAATTTCTCCACTCGGTGTCAGAACATGATTGTCTTGTATTTTGTATGCACCTGGTACAATCTTTAATCCAGGTGACCAGGATTTTACACCTTCAAACAACATCGCGTGAAAATCTTTGATAAGTCCTTCTGAAAGATCCCGTTCCCGAATCGCATCCTGTAAGTAATCAATCGCTTCTCCGTGGTTGATCACTTCAAAATGTTCACGTAATGTTTTCCCTTTTGCAGTGAGTCCTTCACGTAGAAAAAAAGACGTTTCCTGTAATGTCATCGTGTTTCCTTCGATCCCATTCGTGTGATAGGTCCACTCTTCACGGAACTTTTGTGCAATCGTGCTCATGATGTCATTGGCAAGTGGTCGTTGATGGTCAATTCGCTCTTTTAACTCTGTAACGTTTTTAATATCCATAGCAATCCCCCCTTAATAAAGGGTACCTGTGTGACAAACAATCATGTTTTTTAAACGTTCATGAAAGTTTCTTGCACAGGTACTCGAATTTTAATTACTGTGACGACCTTATATATTTTTCGACAATTACTTGTTTCAATTGGCTGGGTGAAACCTGACCTTGTTCATATTGATTTAAAAGATTTCGTGTAAATGCGCTCGGTTTTCCACCGTCAATTGCAGCCATTCCAACTGCAAACTCTACTTGTTTTTGGCATTCTATACCTATGTTTTCATTCATAAATAACACACCACGCTTATTGATATATCCATTATATCAGCTTTCATGTATCAGAAGATAGTTCAAACCTATCATACACGTATATCGGTGTGGGTAGCTGCAGTGCGGGGTACCTATGCATGTACTCTTGGTGCGAAAAATAGTGAAAAATCTTCAAACAGCTCACCAATCACTTTTTTCCAAAGCCCATCTTGATCAACTTCAAACGATTCGTATTGCTCACTTTCTTCTCTGACAAAGCAACATGTCCATAGAATTTTTCAATCCAATTCTATTATAACAACCAAAAACCGCTCAATTCACCATTTTCATCGTAATTCACACGAAGAAGATAATCTCCAACTGTATACAGTAATACATAAATCTCCTCCATTTCATCGTAACTATCTTCATCTGGATCGCCAAATATAGCTTTTATCGAAGCTAAATCATTTGTTAATGAGCCGGCTGATAATGAAATCCCTGTAATTTCACGAGTCACCTCATTATAAAAATAACTGCTAGGTCCAGGGAACGAATAATAAGGAGCCCCCTCATAATATTCATTTACAGTGTAATCAGGCATAATCCCAAGCACTTTATCAATCGACTGGCCAATTCGAATATCATTGTCGAGCAACTGACCGTTTTTGATTAAGTCGATTACTTCATCTGTCATCGTCATTTCAGGAAATAATACATATTCTCCAGAATGCTCATGCCACAACTTAGTTGTATACTCTCCAGATTCCCATCCATATCGCGTATTCTGTGTGTATTTTTTCACGGCATGCTCTGTAAATTTGGCTGTATCATTATCCCATTTCCACGTCCTATAAATCCAGCCGATGCCGTCCTCATCACTATCATCATTATTGTAAAAGTATACTTGCAAATATGTATCTTTAAGGAACTTCATTTGTTGATGTGAAACGATTAGCGTGCTTTCCACATCAAACTGGACGCTTTTAATTTCGCCATCTGTATAACGCCACATCCCAAGCGTATTTACATTTGTCGCCTCAGGTTGTACCCAGACAATGAACTGCTCCCCATTAAATGAATATGGAATTGAGAAAGCACGGTCCAAGTTTAAAGTAATATCTTCCAATCTTTCTTGGAGGATGCCGTTTTCTTCATCTTTAATGACTATATATAATGCCACATTCCCAGAATATTGACGTTCTCCCACCGAACCAATTGCATAATTATCCTCAAATACTTCGATTTCGCCTTGTTCCCTCACTAACAACAAATTTGTTTGCTCATTTATTTCCCACGTGTAGAGTGTATCTTCTTCAATGTCCGCAACGGGCTTTTTCTCTCTCTGACCTTGCAAATCATTTACATCTTCTTTTTCTTCTAGCATTCCTGCATTTTCTTTCGTGGACGGACTTTGACCTTCGTCACTTTTACAAGCAGATAACAAAAGTAACAAGGCGACCAGTAAAATATATTGAAATTTTTTCATTGGTATTCCTCCTCATAATTTTTTCATTTGGTTATCAGTTATAATTAGTGAAACAAACCTATTTGAATAAGTGACCCAAAAATTGCAAACCACCGCATAGGCTAATGGTATCACATCTACCAAATATTTTTTACTTTCCCATGAAAAGCGATAGCGCAATTATAAGAGTGGTAAGCTATTCCCTCAAACCACCAAATTAAAATTAAATAAGATGGCGACCTCATTATCCGAAGAGGTCGTCATCTTATTATTAATTTATTCTCTGCTTCTTCTACCATCACGATATGGGTTACCTGTGCAATACACAAAGCAAACACAGATTCGATTAGTGTCTCAGTTGTCTGTTGCACAGGTACCCCCAAATTAGTCATTTTCACTTGCCTGTGCATCATACAACTTAAACACTTTTCAGAATCGTGTTGGAGTTGTGTCATGCACAGACACACTTCTTTAAATAAAATAAGCTGATACCACTTCATTAAATGGCAATCAGCTTATTCCTATTGTAATTGTATATCCTTTGCTCGTTTAAAATCAATTTCTGAAGGTATCTCATCTGACTCCATTAAATCCTTTAATAGCAATAGTTTCATGGTTACATCCGATTCATATACCCGTTCGCTTGTGTTATCCTCATATACTTTGAAAGGAACATTGTGAATGACGTAACGTTTTTGGTCGATTTCCCACGAAACATCTTTCAACAGATCATTTTCAAAGTTCATCGGAAGCCCTCCCCGCACCTTTTGTGGCAATATTACTGTAATAATACTCACTCCTTACAAATTGCATACCCTAATTAACTATTAATTGTAACCATCTCTGTCTGATCTATCTACCTTTCCCCATAATGATACCATGTTTTCTGTTAATTAAAGCCGCTGTCATTAAAAAAGGCATGATCCTCAACTTCTCAGGATCATGCTTACATATTAACTTGCCAATCTTACCCCTAGTAATTTATTCAACTTCAAAAATCCCACACCTGTAAGAATTGCAGTAGTCGACCCGATTGCTGCCGCCAATCCAATATCACCGAACATCATAGATGATAAAAGTAGTCCAATTCCGCCAATTATAAGTAATAGAATGCCAATGATTTTCATAATAATTCCCCTTTGTATTTGATGTTAATACCGTCACCTTAACTGTACTTAATCTTCCATCTCATTCAACACATCAGGATAAATAGCTGTACCGATGATTTCTCCAGTATCGGCATCTTTTGTATTTACTGTGACTTTCAGTTTTTCTGCGTTCGTTCCGTTGAACGCTTGGTAGTACATGCCAGACATTGCAAGGCCTAGTGTGGCAAAACCATCCATACTGCCTTCGAATGCTTCTTTGTCTACCACTACTGTGAATTCAGAGAAGGATCCATTATGTTCAATGTCTTTAATCGAAGCGAAGTCATCACCGCTTACTAATTCTTCAATATAAGTCGATACATTCGTTTTCATTTCTTTCATCATTTCTTTATGTTGCACTTTTGACACCTTATAGGTAACGGATCCATCCTCATTTTTCGTTGCATTTTTAATGCCGCTCTCTTTTGCATCCGCAACGACCTGGTCGATATCTTCCCCTTCCATAAATGAGGATGGAATTGTCACCTCGACATTTAATAGGCCTTTATCAACTTCAAGGGCACCTCCCGTTTCTTCTGTTTTATTGTCTTCTTCCTTATCTTTTACTACTTCCTTATCTGCATCATCACCAGCCGAACATGCCTGTAAAACAAATAAGATGGATAGGAACATAACTAAAAACATTTTCTCCATAATTTTCACCTCCACCTTTTTAATTTAATTATTGTACATAAAAGAAGACGGGAGAACCTTCACTCGAGTCATAGGATAGCTTAAAGTCATCTCCTATTTTCACTTGATTGGCAATGAAACCCTCTCCAGTGCCGCCGTTATAAAGCTCTTTTGAAAGCTCATTTGGAATGACAACCGAACCCCATTCATACACTTCTCCTTCATTCGAAACGAATTTAAAATTCATGTTTGAAAAGTAAAGACTATCGTCATCCGTTTCAGATTCTTTCAAGAATCCTTTTGCTTTAATTAACACATATTCGAATCCTTCAGCGGCAGGTTCGTTGAACATATTTTCATTTTTAATCACTTCCCAAGCTGCTTCCCCGCGAATCAATTCGAGCAATGTTATATCAAGAGCCGATTCATAACTATTAAAACTATCATCATAAATATTTTCCTTTACTGTTATCGTATCTCCAAAAGGTAAAGGATTTGATCTTGTACCGACTGGTTTTTCCACAACTTCTTCGACCTCTACTTCCTCTTCAGTTGCTTCTGTCACAGCTGTAGCACCGAACTCGTTTGTCGGCGTTACTTCACGGCTATTTTTCTCATCGATGTCACCACATGCCGCAAGTACAAACAACAATAATACACTCCATACCATAATAATTTTTCTCATATGAATGTCCCCTCCATTGCTTACTGTTTTCATTATAATTGCACAAAAAAAATAACCTTTGCGGATATCCATAAAGGTCATAGGTATTGTGCGTACATATTCTCTGCCTCTTGTTTCATTTGCTGAACAAGTTCGTTTGGATGAAGAACTTTAACATCGCCACCCCACCGGCATAACCAACGTACAAGGCCTTCGCTCATAACAACTTGTGCCTTCAAAATAAATGTCCCATCCTGTTGATCGATAATATTAGCATTTGTTCCAAAACGATCGATGACAACATTTATCCTACGAGTATGAAAACGAGCTTCCAATGATATCATCTTACCGCCAAACATATGAAACATCCCGCTAGTGTACGTTTTTAAGTCGAAATAAGAATCAGCTACAAATTGCTCTTCCCTTATCCGAACAGTACGCATCCGATCCACGCGATATTGCCGAATTTCATCTTCTTTAATATAATGAGCTACCATGTAATAGCGGTCATTATTCCAAACAAGGCCAAGTGGTTTAACTAAGTATTCGTCTCCATTATGGCTTATGTTAAACTGAAGATCCGTTCCGTACCTGCCATATTGAAATGCGACAATGCGTTGTTCATTGATTGCTTCATGGAGCAGCTGAACAGTTGAGATGATTTCGACTGCCCCTTGTGATGATTGCTCGGCTACAACTAATTCATTGGTCAACTGTTCGGCCAAACTTTGGCTTGTCAGTTTTCTAATTTTCATAAGCATACTATTCGTATCCCGCCGAGGAATGAATTTTGCTGCTGAAATGGCGTCCATCAATAGACGGAGTTCATGTATTTCAAAAATCCTGCCATCATAATAATACTTTTTAGGCAACCCATTTTTCTGTTGGATTGCGATAACCGGAAAAGCAGTTGAATTTTCAAGCGCATGAACATCATCACGAATTGCTCCGATTCCTACTTTTGCATCTTCAGGAAAGAAACCATGCACTTCATGAATAGTTAACATTGTTTTTTCATCTGTATGTTCTTGTAAAATATGTATCACCTCTAACAAACGATCTCTCGCTGTTAACGTATTACTCGTCATCAAAGTACCTCCCCTTTGATATTTTTATTCATTAGTTGAGCGTACTGCAAACGTATAAACCAAATTTAAACGATTTTTAAAAGTTCGTATTATACGTTTTATCGTCATCAGCAGTATGTGCAAATTTTGCACATACTGATCTTAATTTAGTCTGCCTAAGCATCACGCAATTCAAATCAATTCTGAATTATGTTCAAGTTGCACCATACACAGGCAGCACTTAATTATTTTAAAGTCTTTCCCTCAATTGCATCCAGAAATGCTTTAGCTGCTTTATTTTCCACCACATTATCATCAAAATCAGTAAAACTTTGCACGATTGCATCAAGTGTATGTAAATCTTTCATCTGTTCGTCCAAAGGTAAGCCTGATTGCTCACCATCCGTGGCACCTGGGATTAAATTTACATCCTTGGCATCTACATTTACAATATATCTACCATTACTGAAATCAAATTGTCCTCTAATCTTTAATGGAAGATCATTCGAGTCCCAGGCCATCAGCGCAACCTGATAATCCCTTATATCAACTTCCGTATTATTTTTAACAACCACAGAAAACAAATCTGGATAAAGCGCTTTAAGTTCTTCGTCTTGAATTAAGATTGAAAGATCTAGTATCTCAACCGAAAAATCCAAAGCTTCTCTCTTTAATTCCATTAAGCCTTTCTCTTCTACTTCTTCCTTATCATCTACTAATACCTCTTTGGAAACCGTTTCAAGTTCCTTTGCATCCTCCGATTCGTTAACTTTTTCAGTTTCCGCGTCTTTCATCGAACCATTGGAACATCCTGCCAAAAAGATCATTAAGATACCCAATAAACTATAAATGTACCATTTTTTCATATTACTAGCCTCTTTTATATTATTTTTTATATACCCATAAAGCTAAAGATAAAGTCAGAACTTTTTCACGTTCAGGTAAATTAGATTCGCCGTAATCATTGGAGTTCCAAATCCCGAATAACCTGTACAATCTCTCCCCCGAAATCCGCAATCTTTTTCTCGCCTATTCCCACTATCTTTCGCAGTTCTTCAATTGTACCTGGTCTCTTTTCTACAAGGTCATCCAACGTTTTATTCGTGAAAATATGATAAGCCTTCATTCCAGATTCTCTTGATTTTTCCAGACGATATTTCTTCAAAAGTTCTTCTAGTTCATTTGCAGATGTGGAACCAGCTTCAATGGTTGCCGCAATCGTAGGTTCTACTTTGTTCGTAAATTGCTTTTCTTCAACACTGTTTAGAATAGGTTTACTAACATTTTGTGCAGACACATTTAAACCCGCTTTGTTCTTTTTAAGGTTAATACCCATCTGAATCAATTCATCACGATTAATCATTCGAACATGATTGCTTTTTGCTAATTTGATGGCAGCTTTCGTATAATAACTGTTTGAAATTACCCAAGCAGTATTCGCATTATACATTTTAAGTGCTGGTATTACTTCTTGAACCGCGGCAATCCCAACGGAACTTTTATAGCGTTTAGCTTGAACAACAATTACGTCTTTTCCTTTTTTCAGAATTAAATCCGCTCCGTAATCACCAGTAGTAGGCGTATAAGTTATACGATACCCAAGCGTTTCAAAAAGCGTACCAACATACTCCTCAAATTCTACCCCTGACATCTGATCAATTTCACTAATGCCAGAAAGGTGCATTCTTTTCTTGGAACGTACTTTTCCCCAAATTGAAAATAAAAGGATAAGTCCAAATGTAACACCTACCGCAATCGCGACACCTTTTAAAGACCCAAACTTATACCAGCCAACTAATCCAGCTACAAGGATCAATAATCCAAGTATGGAATCAATTTCTTTTTGTTGTTTTTTTGTTCGATTACGCAATTATGTACTCCCCTTCCTGAACATTATTTTCCGAATAGTTAATATACACTATATCATATCAATAGTTCATTTAGAGGTGTACGTATGATAATTCTAGCGAATAATAAAAAGCCATCTCTATGCCGAGAAATCGACTTAGTGATGGCTCTATGATTCAGAATAGAGTCCGAGAGGTGTACTGCTTATATTGCGGGGTACTTGTGCAAGAAACAACAACAAACAATTCAACCAATTGCATATACATACAGAGTTGACTGTTTACTCAGCATATGCCTAATAAATATACAATAGCATTGTATAGTCAGAATAGTTTCATGAACAGGCACCTAAAATAATAATCTATTTAACATAATAGATACCTAACATTTATCTTCATTCAACCACTTAATCTACTTCATTAAGCTTTTCCTTTTTTTGTACTTGCTTTTCAATCTTTTTTATACTCGTCTCTGGAGTTGGCAAATCCTCAGGCATAGTTCCACCAAGTTCTTCAATTGTTTGGCGCACCTTTGTTCCGACTTCAAGATGTGTATTATATGCATTTATTTTACCTTGTACACTTTCTCTTCGTAGTTTTTCATCTGTCTGTGTAGCACGGAACAAGTTTGCTGCTAATTCTGTACTTCCCATAAAATCCAGGATTTGATGACTCTTTTTCAATCCCTTTTTAGTATGGATTGCGTTTCGATCTAAACCACCGTATAATCCCTGATAACCGTGGTTTTGAAAGATAGCATATTCTATAGGCGTTTCTACACCAGCAGCTTTTGCCGCATCCGCTAAAGATTTATTATGCTCTTTCAACTCATTTCGAATAGCCAAACGTTTCTTTTCTTCATCAAGTGATTCAAATTCGTCTTGCAGTTCTTGTTTTCTTGACTGTAATGCAAAATAGGTTTGTCCTAATGCGATAACTTCTTTTTTCGGATCACCATTCTGAACGATTAGATAACATGCGTAACGAGAAAGCATGATATCATCCACTTCTCGCTCTGATCCTGAACCGATATGAACCATTTTGTTGACGTCAACAAAATGGTCTAAAACATTACTCTTACTGATTTCACAAGCCGTTTTTGCTTTATCAATAACCTTTGCAAAGTTTCTCCATTCCTTATAAAGAAGTACGATTTGTAAATCTCTTGCAAACCAAAAATCCTCACCATACTCATTAACATATTTACATTGTTCGAAAGTCTTTTCACTATATCCCTCTATGCCCGTCATAACAATCCCCCTTCATACTTAATAAACGTAGCTGTGTGACATTCAATCATCGTTGTCACACAGCTACGCGAAATTTAATTTCATTACTAATCATAATAAAGGTTAAGACCTAGTGATTTCTATACTAATAAAAGTAAAGGATAATCCTCTTGGGCTATCCTTTTTAGAACTTGTTTTAGTTTTTTTCCATTTCAACATGTTGCTTATTTAAATAAACTTGCATTAAAGAATCAATTGCCACAAAAGTAACGAATACTTCCTTGATAACATTTAACATTTCGGAAGGAATAAAGCTTAGATTGATGTTTGAAAAAGTGAGGAAGTTATATGAAATATAAATAGCTATCATAATCAAATAGGTGTACTTTCTAGTGAATGAGGTATTTGTATACCTTTCAAGATATTTCCTAAACAGTCTAGTGTTGAACATTTCGACGAAAATTCTCATCAATACATTACTCTTATATGCAAAGAAGAGAACCGATAATAAACTTAGAATATAAATAAATCCTTGTTTATATTGTTCGATAATAGGATAGGTTTCTCCTAGTTTTAGAATCAACATGGAAGGTAAAATATAAATACCTAGAAACATTATTATGGTTAGTACAGGTGCAATTAAATATTGAAAATAAATAAAACCTATAAAAGGTAAAGCTAACACCTTTTTATAAATAAATGAAAGGATCTTACTCTTTTCAAATAATTCATAAATTAAAAGCCCTACACCAATGTAGGCTATAAAATAACCTGCCCAACCCAGTAATATATTATTAAATAAATTCTCACCATAAAATGATAAATCTTTTACAAGCCAGTAAGCCATGGCTGTAAAAATAATGCCGATAAACTTACCTGCAAACTTTGAAACAGTCAGAAAATCACTTCCTTTTAATGATGGGTAATTTAGAGTGTGAGAATAATCACTCTGTTTTTAATAAGGATTTTAATTCTCCAATAGAGTAAGCGGGCTTTTTTTGTGCAGCATATAATGGCAATTAGGACATACAGGTCTTAAATCGGCAATTGGATCAACTTCATATTCTTCACCTATAGTGTGTAACTCTTGGAGGTGGCGAACATGGATAAAGTCTTTGCCAAGATTGCCATATGTACTTTCAAAGTTAAATTTACAAATTATGCAGCTACACCCATAGTGTTCTATACATTTCCTTCTTGCTACAGGGTTACGTTCGTACACGTTAACAGAGACTTGTTTAGTAGACCCTTCTGTATACTTTTCCGGTTCATCCACTTCCTCAGTGGTTTAATTAGGATATTCTTCATTTTCATTTATAAATCCCCATATGTTTTTTACTGGTTTAGTATCCTCACATTCTTTCACTCTACCGTTTCCTTGATACACAAATTTAGGATTACTACTGTATTTAAAAATTCGGGTACCTGTGCAAGAAACAACAACAAACAATTCAACCAATTGTGTATACATGGAAAATTGACTGTATCTTCAGCATATGCCTAATAAATATGCAATTGTAGTGTCAGAGTAGTTTCACGCAAAGGTACCAAACCATGCTTGACTACAATATCTTTTATGTTATTTGTAACAAAGGAGAATGGTATTATTTTAAATGAATTAGTACAATTATACCAATCAATTAGATTCTTGTATAGTAAATTATTTTAACTATTCCCACTATTAAAACACTTGTAGAAGCGGCTTACCGGGTAACTATAAGCTTTCGGATAATAGGGGCTTGAACAATAGTACCAATCAAAAATAGAGTAGGCGCATGAATAAATTCATGCGCCTCTCACAGATCCGTACGATTTCGGGATACCTAAAATTTAAATTTATTCCCCAATTAAAATGATAAATCGTCAGAAGTAAATGCTAAGTCTTGAATCTTTCTTGATTTCGAGAAAAACCTTTGGCTAAACTTGATGTGAATTTAAGTCTTCAGTTTTATAGCCATCACCGACTCGCGTGTGATTTGAATCCGGATGCGGCAGCAAACTCACTAGCATAATCAAAGATTGCTTGCATTCCACTTTTATCATTTTCAAAGAATGAATCCTCTAGAAACAAAATAAGCTGATCATGGCCATCCGCCTTGTGCTTTTTAGTGAAACGATATCCCGTGTTAATCTTTCGTGGCGGTGTCACCAGAAGACCTGTCTTGCTAGAAAACATCTTCTCGTCTAAATAACCTGGTGCCAAATCAATCAGAACCCTGACATATTTCTTTACATTTGCATCAACTTGTCCCTACTTAATATCATGTCGATTACGAAGAGAAAACCCTTCCTTTTTCTCCTCAGTTGTCACTACCGTACAACCTTCTCCACTTCCTAAACCACTTTTAATTCCCTTAGAAATTCCGAACGATTCATCACAGACCCCCCAATCTGTTTTATTGAACTGAGTGCGTGATTACTCAAAGCTTTGATAAATTCCGCTTAAAATGACGATACAATTCGTCAGTACTCCACCCTAAGCGATATTGCAATTCATAACAAAACGTCAGCAAGATGATTGGCCCGTCCGAGTTCGTTTCAAACTGGATGCCTTTCCGTTGCAATTCACCCATCAACGGTTCAATAAGGCTTAATCCACCATTACGATAAAGCCCTTCTGCACTCTCTTTTACTTCAAGGGCAAATTCAAGGATGTCTTCACATTGTAGCTGTTCTTTCACTTCCTCTGACAGATAATAAGCGGAAGCAAATAGTAGATCGATTTTCCTATCGGTGAGCTTTCCAGACCCAAGAAAGATTCGTTTCGCCTCGGCATTTAAGACACGTATTAACCGGATATCCTTCTCATGAGGTGACAGGGCATTAATCAAACTCAAGTAATACCAAGACTGATCACGTTTCCCACGGTTAAATCTATGCCACACAGCCTCGCCTACTTCATCGATATCGGATTGGATGGAACGGATATTATGCAGTTTATCCGCGACAATCACGGCTAGCTGATCAGGACTTTTCGTGGTGAGTTCAGCAATTGTCCGATGTTTACGCTCTTCCCACGATAAGGATTTATCGAATTCGGAAGCGGATTGTACGAGTTCCAAGACATAGGGACCAAAAGCAAATAACTCCTCTGCAGTCGTATCGGTATCTTCCAATGTGTCGTGAAGCAATCCCGCAGCGATGACTTCATCACTGTACCCGTAATGCTTCAAAATCATGGACACTGCAAATGGATGCGTAATATATGGGATATCGGTACCTTTTCGGTATTGCCCTTCATGTTTCTTCAAAGCAAACTGAAATGCCTTTTCAATGATATTCATGGAAAGCCCCCCTTGGTTGGTGTTTTCAGTGCTACTAGCGCTTTGAACTCCGCGTGTTGAAATCCATTTCGATTTTCTCTTTCCAATCTTCTTTGATTTCACTGTTGGCTCTGAATGAACTGATTGTTTCACTGATCACATTATAGTTCAGTTCAGTTCCGTCACCGTCCGCATGAAAATTGGTGGCGCGATCTTTTGAAATCCCAAACTGTCTGGCTGTTGCTAAGGCATCGATATTGGCACCGAGAAAGATGAATTCCCAGCCCTGCTTCGCCTTATGAAAATCAATCAGCTCACGAATCTTTTCATAGGTAAATTCACCGCTGGCATTTTCCAATCCATCCGTCGTAATGACAAACAACACATTCCCAGCACGCTTCCCTTCAGGCGCATGCTCCACGGCATGGCTAATGGGGAGGATGGTTTTCCCGATCGCATCCAACAATGCAGTCGTTCCTCTTACGTAATACTCTTTGCTTGTCATCGGTTGAATCGCTTGGAGATCCATCCCGTCATGCAATACTTCATACTCATCGTCAAACAGAACAGTAGTGACCCGTGCTTCGCCCGATTCTTTCTTCTGTTTGTCCAGCATCCCGTTATACCCGCCGATCGTATCGCTTTCAAGCCCACTCATCGAGCCGCTTCGATCCAGAATAAAAACCAGTTCAGTTACACATTTTTTCATGTTGTTTTCCTCCTCAACGTCATTGTAAGTTGAGAATAACATGCCAAAATGATCACGAGGTCGCTTGCAAAGCGACAAATTCAGGCACCTAACACGTTTTGACCAAATTCAAATAGCGCTTCATTGATTTCAAACATGTCATAGCTCCCCAGGCCAATAAAATATTCGATGATCAGATCCGATTTGCTGCTAGGCGATAAGGCGAATCCTGCCCTCCGCAATAAGTCTTGCGTCTCATCTAAATTCAATTGCAAAGCAAGCCCAAAAGCCAACACGGTCGGTTTACTTGGTCGGTACTCAACATCATTACGGATTTTCGAAAACAGTTTCCGATCGATATGCGCCCTATTGTATGTTTCGCTGTCCTTCATCCCTTTTTCGTCTATTTTACGAAGGAGCATTTCCGAAAAGGTTTCTTCCATATTTTCCAATACGTCTTGTAAACTGCGGTAGCTTTCTTGAATGATTACTTTTTCTTGATAAAACTCAATACAGTCTTCTCTAAGTTCATGACTTAATGAAAGTTCTACTATGTAACGTGCATCTATGTATTGTTCGATTTTCAACTTCATTTGATGAGAAATTGTCATGGACTGCTCCTTTTTAAGCACGATTAATGAAATTACAACTATGAGATAAGGTAAGTCTGAAGGCATTTTATTCTTTAACTATTTCCAAGCCTAACCATGAATCCCCATAATTGTTTGGGGAACAACATCCCTGTTTCAATTAATACTATATAATCTTGTTCTTAAAGAATATCTCATTTCGGTACATTATTAAAATGATGGAACATATTCTTTTAAATGAAAGCCATTTGCTAATCGAGAAAAATGTATTCCGGAGTACCTCGGCAAGAAACCACGACAAGCAATATCGATAAACTTTTCAGCATATCGCTAAAAAAAATTAAATGTAGGCTATAGTCAGAATAGTTTTAGGCACAGGTACCTAAAATTAAACCACGACAAGTGTTAACTTCCCCGTCCAATTCCCTTTTATAAAGAGCACCCTTTGTAATAAACAGCTTTCTTAAATCATCTGCCAATAGATATGTCATTTACATAACCTACTTTCTTAAATAAGTACAATTGCAAGATTTCATGAAAGGCTTAATAATAAATATTTATTAGTGTTAAATTAAAATGATCATCTCTGCATCTCTCTTATAATAACTTCTATAGGAGTATTTCGGTTAAAAGTATATTTCTCTGGTGACAGTCTATTCAGGTAGCCCGGATGATACGTTCGATATGTCAATTTCGGCAATGATTTATGCTCACATTGGACAATTTGTTTTTCTGTCCCTTCATCGATCTTTCGGAATTCAATCCCAGGAAGATAACACTTTAATGCATCATCACAATTCGGTCCTGTAAAGAACAATACGATATCGGGCTTTAAAACTTTCAATTCTTCTTCGAATACAGCAAAATGTTTTTTTTGAATCTCTCGAATTTCTTCATTAGCTTTTCCCTTTGCTCCGACCCGTCCCAATTTATGTATATTATTCCATACGACAGAGACTGCAGAGTTTGGGGTGGCTTCTTCAATTAAATTCGACCAACTTCGCATGTAACGCCAAAAAGTACTTTTTCTTGAATAGTCGTTTTCGATTACAAAACTTTTATAGACTTCTTGCAATTCCCCTACCGTATGTCTGCCAATCATTCCTTCCCAATCGTTTGTTTCTTGGCCCACAATCATTAGTTTAACTTCCGCATTATGATAACCCACCTCATCAGGTAGCATTATTAGAAGCGGATGAGTAGGTCGTAAATCAATCGGAAGCGAATTGACTGCATCTTTCAATCTAGACCAATGTACTTCGTAAAGTTTTTTCAGTTTTTGGTTATAGTTGATAGTAAAATCCTCCTAACTAAATAAAGAGTATTTGTGGGACAAACAATCATGTTTGTTTAAACATTTATGAAATTTTCTTGCCTAGGTATGCGAAAGAGTAGTTAATTAAGTATTCGACAAATTAATTCTAGTAGTTCTATTCTATCATATTCTAGTAATCACTAACCATATTTACCAATAGACTCACATACCAACAAAAGACAGTCGATAATAGAAGTGCTACAATTAACCATAAGATTCACACAAGGAGATGAGACAATGCCGATCTACAACAAACTAGTCCGTGATCGTATCCCAGAAATCATTGCAAAGTCTCACAAAAGATTAACTTCACGGATATTATCAAATGATGAATACTTAATTGAAATTAATAAAAAAATGCATGAGGAATTAGCCGAGTATGAAGAAGCCGTATTAAACGAGAATCAGAGGATGCAATTGAAGAACTTGCGGATTTGTTGGAGCTTATTCATGCAGCAGCTTCGGTTTATGATACAACGATTGAAGAGTTGGAAAAAATACGGGAAGATAAAGCTGAAAAACGCGGTGGATTTGATGAGCGTATTTTTCTGATTGAAGTACTAGATGACTGAAATTAGGCTTATCACGTCGAACTTGACAGGGGAAATTAAAGAGCTCACACAAAGTGCGGACAACATCTACTGGATTGTTGCATTCGCGATGAAATTTCCGGGGTACAAGAAACAACAACAAGCAATTCAACCAATTGCATATACTTACAAATTCGACTGTTTTTAGCAAATGCCTAATAAATATGCAATTGTAGTATATTGTCAGAGTAGTTTTACGCATAGGTACCTAACAATCGGTCGCTCTGCACAGGCACCCAACACTAAAACAAAAAACACTTATGGAATCGGCTACGATTTCACAAATGCTTTATAAGTTCGTTTTTAGACGCTTCACCGCATCTTTATAAACTTGATTCTCTCCACGTTTTCCAATCGCAATTATTTCCACAATTTCAGCTTGATCACCGATAATCCGATACACAATTCGAATTCCAATCTTCTTAAACTTGATTCTTCTACATCCAAATAAATTGGACGTATTTTTTTTCGTCAGTTCTTCTCCTAGTTCATCTGCTCGCTCAATCATCTTTGCAATTGCAATGTCGACAAACTTCTTTACTGAACCGTCTAATTTCTGATAATCTTTTTTTGCTTCTTCTATAAATATAACTTCAAATTTATTTTTCATCATTTATTCAAATAAATCTTCATCTGCTATCATATTTGAATCAATCTTTTGAAATTCCTTGTAAGCTGCTTTACCCATGACTTCTTCAAGATCATATCTAAGCCTAGGATTCAGATCCGCTTCCTGAATACGGTTGGAAAGATTATATTCTATCGTTAATTCACGTAGAACTTCTAATTCCATATACATTTTTTCATAATCCTCATAACTTTGTACAACCGAATCAATCCGATTATTTTCAGATATAAATTGCGGAATAATTTTTGCATTCCGACGAACTTCTCCAAAACGTCTAGATGCGACTGAAGCCGGCACGACCTGGTCTACATTGAATTGTGGTTTTTCCATAACATCCACCTTCATTTCTTTCATCTTCCTTACAGTATATGTCCCTTACCTTAAATTATACAGGGGAACACTTATAATGTACATACAAATACAACGTATAATAGCACGTTGTATTTTACGTATAGATACTAAAGTAATAGTGAAAGGTACCAGGTACCCACTAGCGTATACTACGGTCGTTGGCTTCGAACGCATTGCGGGATACCAAGTGCTAACTCGGGGTAATTATGAACTGGTGATAACCTTTATATCCACATCCACAATGTAGTTTGTATACCGCTTTTTAATGTATACATTAAGTATCTTGAGCGCATCATGGCAGTTTCGATTCGATCTAAAACCAAAGGAGGAATCTAGAAAGACAGGTTCATAGATAGCATTAAGAACTTTCGCCATCCCACGTTGAACAATCTTATCCTTATGTTCAGGAATGCCAAGTGGTCTTTTCTTATCCGTCCCAGCCTTGGCAATATAGGTTCGTCTGACAGGAACAGGTTTATATCCATTCCTTTTCATTCGTTTTACCAAATGTACAATGTTCTCTTCTAGGTTTTCGGCGTATTCTTCTTTGGTAATCCTACGGATTCCGGTCGCCTTTCCAGAAGGAAGCTCGTGATGGCATCGTTTAAGATTCTCTTCGTTAAGCAGATGTGCAAGTGACGTGAACTTCATATCAGGATTCATCTTTGACAATTCTGTTATACTTATCAGTTTTGTTTCCATTTACTAACCTACCTCTGCGTGTAGTAAATGTTTCTCTTCCAAGGGCGATAACTAGGTAGTTGCCTTTCCTCCATCAGAATTACCCGATTTCAATGGTACTACGCAACTTTCGGACTTCCTGTACGGCATATGGCTTCCTTTCTTTTTATCGCTTGTTCCGCCATACTCTCCAGTTGGAAAGACCGACAGGACCTCCCGAGTTGTTACAACATATCAATGTCTAATGTGCCAAGGTCAATGACTCCGAAGGAGTCTCCACGGTCTTGCCATATCGTCCGCGAAAATGTAGCTTTCTGTGTGTGCAAACACATCAGCCTCCTTGTTGGGTATTTTCGAAGCTCAATCCCTTCAACCTAACGGCTTTCGGCCCGCCATCTAACTGTCTACGCTTAAAGACATCGGTTACCCGATATCCTCCAAGACTCGCTACGAGTGAATGACTAATTCTTACTCGGCGGGGTTTCCCACCCGCTATATGTTGCAACCTAGGATCGGTCGCTCTGCAGGTACCTAACACTACATTTTTCAACATATCTCTAATAAATAGGTAATTGTAGTTTATAGTCAGAATAGCTTCATGCAATGGTAAATAAAAACCCCTCCGCCATTCTTTTAAGTTAGAGTGGCGGGGGGGGGTTTCAAGTTTTCACTTTAATGCAGAAGGCTGTACGTCTTTTGGAATTGGAGACTTATAAGGATTGTTTTTGAACTTTTCCTCATGCTCTTTCTTAATCTCCTTGAGCTTCTTCGGATCCTCTAGCACTTCGATTGCAGTTAAGGCCATCGTCATTCCTGCACGTAACATACCTTGATGTGCAACTGATGAAACGCCTTGCGTCACCATTTGCCATGCATGCAATGGTGTTCCCACTGCACAAGTAGCGGTTGTACATTGTGCGGTAGGCACTACCCAGCTCACGTCTCCTACATCCGTTGATCCCGGCATAGCCACATCGGATGGAACGTACTCACTAACAAAGTTACTAATATAATGGTCTTCCATTTTGGCTTTGTCTTTTTCTGCTCCCATACCGAACATTTCCATCGTGCTGATAGCGCTCCCTTTTTCACCTTCATTTAACGTACTCCAGATATCTTTTGCATACGCTATGTCTTCATCTGAATAAGAAATATCTTCTTCAAGGCTTTTCAGTTTGCTGTGCATGATTTTTTCTAAGCTTCTATTTGGCATGTAGTTTGAACATGCTTTGTCTATTTTAATTGATACAGAAGTTTCGGTCATCAACGCAGCACCTTCAGCAACTTTACAAATTCGTCTATAAATCGTCTCTACGTCTTCAAGATGCGGCGAACGAATTAGGTACAAGACTTCTGCATCCGCCTGGACTACGTTTGGAGAAGTACCTCCTGTATTCGTTACCGCATAATGGAATCTCGCATCCGGTTTTACATGCTCTCTTAAATAGTTCACCCCAACGTTCATTAATTCCACGGCATCTAATGCACTTCTTCCTAGGTGCGGAGTTGCTGCCGCATGTGAACTGATTCCTTTAAAACGGAAATAGACTTGGTAGTTGGCTAACGAACTCATACTCATGATTCCGTTATTGGGGGAAGGGTGCCATGTTAACGCAAGGTCCAAATGGTCAAATGCTCCTTCACGCGCCATGAACGTTTTTCCTGATCCGCCCTCTTCTCCTGGACAACCAAAATATTGAACTGTCCCTGGAAGATTATTAGCTTGCAAATATTCTTTCACCGCAATCGCCGCTGCAAGTGAACCTGTACCTAAAAGGTTATGTCCACATCCATGCCCGTTTCCACCTTGTTCGACAGGCTCTTGTTTAGCAGTGAGACCTTTTTGGCTCATGCCGGAAAGCGCATCAAATTCCCCGAGAAAACCAATCACCGGACTCCCAGCCCCATACGAACCTACGAACGCTGTGCTAATTCCAGCTATATTTTTCTCAACAGTAAAGCCTTGCTCTTCTAGTGCACCCATTAAATGATTGGCAGATGTATATTCTTCAAATCTTGTTTCAGGATGTTCCCAAAGGAAATCACTAATTTCTTTAAGCACTTCAGATTTCCCCAATATTGTATCTTTTACAAATGATTTTGTAGTATTTTTCGTCATTACGCTTTCAACTCCTCATCCGATTGTATTGTACTCTTTGGATTGGCTTTATCTACGATTACTAATAAGATAATTGCCGCCACAACAACACCCGTAACTAAAGCTAGACCCGCTCCAATTCCTTGATTTACAAGAATTCCAAATGTAAGCGGGAACATAATGAAAGCTAGGACAGAGTTAATAGAATATCCTACAGAATAATCAGTCAGTGCAGGCGATTTGTATTCAGGGTCAACCATTTTCAACAACATTAGACCAGTGATGAAAACTCCAGTATTCGTTCCAAAAACCGCTACACTTCTTTCAAACCAAAAGTCGCCGTAATATTTTTTACATAGCCAATACGAAGCCATTAAGGTAAATCCAGCGACTGCAATCATCATAATTGTAATAGGAACAATGTAAGTTAATACTGCTTTTACAGGCATACTTACAATGGCAGCAACAACTGCAAAGTCCGTGAACATGCTGGAAATTTTTGAAGTTGTCTGGCGATCAACAATCCATCCTAAATTTAATTGGCACATGATCCACCAAATTATGTACATCACAATAATTGCATATGCCCAAATTGGTATACTCCCAACGATAGGAACATTTAACTTCTTCACTAACATAAGCAGTGCATAAGCAATACCGCTTCCTCCTAAAATTAAAGCTAGGTGAAATGCGAGCGTATCAATGGAAGAACCTAACGTTGTTTCTTTACCAAATGTTTGTTGTTTTTCTACGTCAGATTGATAGCCTTGCTTCATTTCCTGTGGAAAACTTCCAGGGCCGCTTAAGAATCTTGTATGTCCTCTTCTTGCCGCGAAGTTGATCATGACGATACCGATTAAAATACCGCCAATTAAACCAACAGTCGCAGTCGTGACTGTAACTCCTTGAGCGGTGTTCCAGTAAGGCAGATTCATCGATTGCAATAAGCTTCCTACGACACCGGCAGTCCCATGACCTCCAGAGAACCCAGCGGCGACCTCTGTACCAAACGTAGCGTATACGTCTGAAATCATACCCAATTTACTCAAGATAAAGTTTAAAGAAAGCCCGATTACATTTTGTCCTTGGCTGATGATGACTAAAATCGCAAACATAATAATAATGTTTCTGCTTGCGTTACTTTTCTCTTTCTTCTTAACTCCTGCACTAATTAGAGCCTGTTCTTTTTTCTTTTCAAGCCTTGATTTAAACTTTACACCAAAAGGAACACTGGCAACTACCGGAATAATTAATATCCCCGGGAGCAAAGCATATATCGTTATCCAATCTCCTGGAATCGGTAGTATCGCATAATTCCCCAATATAACAGGACCAAGCAAAAGACCTACAAATCCACCGATGACCGACGCCGGTAGAAATAGGGATTGCAAAATTTTAAGCCTTGCTCTTAATATAGTTCCGACTAATAAAAAACCGCTTAGGGCTGAAAAAGCAATTAACAGATCCATAATATTTCTCCTCCTACCCTATTTTAATTCGTACTTTAAATTCGTTTTCCATCCTGCTCACTCAAATATAAACACTTAACTTTTTTCATAAAAGTTAATGCCAACTTATCAAAACCACCTTCTCAATCTATCTATTTTCCCGTGCATCTAAACATTCGGAATGTTTTCGGACAGCGTCTGAAATTAGTATACAAAACTTTCTAACTACTGTCCAATCTTTTTTAATTTTCTCCTTTTAAATTAAATATATTTTCAGCAATAAAAACGAATATTCTCGTTGTATTGAGAAAATTCCGGATTTAGAAAGCGTCTTCGTTTGTTGGAGTGGAGCATCTGACTAGAAGGGAAATCAACATTGTTTGGGTTACTTTTAGACAACCCTAAAAAAACATTGAAAGTATTAGGCTCAATTTCTGGGATGATTAATGGTAATATAAGAGATAGCTTGAACTTCTCGTCACTAAAGTAACGAGATTCTGCAAGTTTCAATTGACAAGATACTAAGCCAATTTAATTCTCACTGGGACCGACAAAAGCCCCCTAACCACCTTGCCCGCCAAAGCGGATGTATGGGTACATTTACGTAAGATATTTGCCGCACCGTTCATATCGGCATTGATCCAAACGGAACGCCTTGTTTGATAGAGACCTCGGAAAACACGTTTCCCACTGAATATAGGTTTGTTTTCTGTTATTTCTCCGTAAATTGGAATTGGGTCATTATCTAGAAAACTTGCTTTTGAAGTATAAGATTCTTCCTGTCTTGTAAATTGAATCCCATAGCGTTCACACATGCTTTCGATTTTATTCATTAGTACACTATGTGGAATTTGTACAAAGCGTTGATTTGCTTGTTTGCCCATCTTGCTTTTATTTTTCCAGCTTAGATTGTGACCGACAACAATTTTACCGATTCCATGTTCCAGGCAATGCTGGACCATGTAGTGTGTGGTTTTGTTTAAAAAATCGCGTAAAATATGGTTGCGCTTTCGCAACAAACGGATTTGACCGTTTGTTAGATGGATAATTTGTTGTTTGTCTTTTATGGATTGGAGCCGTGCATTTTCTTTGTTGTACCATTGGTTCACCGATTTTATCTGTTTGCCATCGATGATAAAAGCGTTACCCAGCGTGTCTAAACATGCGGCCAAGTTATCAATACCCAAATCAATAGAAAGAGCTTCATTTTCATCCAAGTTAGTCTTTTCAACTTGCACTTCATACACAAATTCTATTTCGAAATAATGTGCGTTGTACTTCGGGATAATGCGTATTTCCACTACGTCTTCCGCCTGTAAATTTATTGGGAATTGGATGTTAATCGCCCCGTATTCTTTTTTAAACGCTGAGGAAATTGGGATATTAAATGTCCCATCTTCTTGTAATTTAAACTGAGGATAACTCAACTCAAAAAAAGAATCTTTTTTAAGGTAATTTGGAATTCGAGCTTTTCGGTCTTTAATTTTAAGTAAGCCAAAAAAACTTTTAAAGTTTTCCTCTACCTTCATCAATGTTTGTTGAGCAGCGGCCGTACCCATGAATGCGTAGTTTTCATTTGTCTTACAAAGGTGATAATTCTTATTGTAATTTAAATACTTTTTCGTTTCAAAAAAGTGTTGGCGTACGCTGTAAAGTCCGACGTTGTACATGTTTTTACTTAAATGACTTAACTTTCTGAGCGCAAGATACTCTTGTTTGGAACCTAATTTCAGGATTCCTTTTTGAACACCGAACTTCTTTTTTTCTGATTTCGACATCGTTTTCACCTCCATTCCTACTCTTAATTATACAGAATGTATGTTCTGTATGCAAGAATGAAGTTTTCAGATTTATTCAATTTCAACCAATTCATCCCACGACTGAAGTCACGGGTGTTCTTGGCTTAAACATAAAACTAAAGGAGTTTTTTTAATGATTAAAATCGGTATTATAACCGCTAAGGGGACGATTGAAAATTTTAAACCAATATTTGAGGCATTCCATGACCAATGCGAATATTACTTTTTAACTTATGAAAAACTTCAAGAAATCCATAAGATTTTTCACCAGAATAAAGAAATGTTTGACGGCTTCATTTTTGGTGGCCCATTGCCGTATTATTTTCTGGAAGAAGAGCTGAAAAGTTATACGAATCCAGTTGTATATGTTGACTTAACAAAAGAGGATTTCTACAAACATCTGTTCAAAATTACTCAACAACACAAAGGCATTGATTTCTCGAGGGTTGTCATTGATTACGTGTGGAATAAAGACAACCTTCGTGAACTCCAATCCTTACTGCCGGATAATAAAAAAATTTACACACTTGAAAATACAATTGATTTTAAAAACAACCGATTATACGAGGAAATTTTGAATTGTCATGTGGAACTTTGGGAAAAAGGCTTGATCGATTTATCAATTACACGTGCAGCCAATATCGTTGATTTGATGAAAGCAAAAGGTTTAAATGTCTATTATATGGGGATTTCTGAAGATACGATTAAGGGCAAGATAGAGGAATTAATTACACACATCGAGTTTTTAGATCTAAAAGAAAACCAAGTCGTCGCTGGCTTTATTGATAGCCCAGTTGCGAATAGCACTTCTGAAAATGAGCTCATTCAAATATCCATTTACAAAGAGCTTTTGGAGTTTAGTTTCCAGAACGACTTGCAACTAGTTATACAAAGGAATAATAACTCTTTTGAAATAAGTACTTCTTATCGTGAGTTGCAAGAAATAACAAACGATTATCGTTCTTGCAAGTTGATTCGTTTTCTAAAAGAACGGTTATCATTCGATGTTTATGTAGGATGGGGAATCGGAAGGACATTCACTCAGGCGGCTCAACATGCAAAGCTTGCCTATAGTGAAGCTAAATCTTATATAGACTCATGTACGTTCGTAATTGATGAGGCACATCATTCTATGGGACCTCTTGGATTCAAGGAAACTGACGGAACCGAGATTACTTTCCACAGTTGGAATGAGATTGAGCAACTGAGCCAACAAGTAGATATTACTGTTTCCCAGCTGCAAAAAGTAATTACTGCAATCACTCGTTTGAAAACAAATGAATTGACCAGCAATACTGCGGCTGACGTATTAAACATGTCCGCAAGAAGCACCAATCGCTTATTAAACGAACTTGTCGAAAAAGGCCTAGCAAATGTCGAGTCAAGAAAAATTAACGGTCTACAGGGAAGACCAACGAAGGTGTACACAATCAACTTGCCTTTTTTCAATCCTCAGTAAATCTTTGTGGACCAGTGCAAGAAATAACAACAACCAATTCAACCAATTGCATATACATACAAATTCAAAGAGTTTTTCAGCGTATATCCAATAAATATGCAATTGTATTGTATAGTCGGAATAGTTTCATGCACAGCGTACTATCCACTAGCGTTGCATAGCAGTAAAAATATGTAATAAATCCTAATTAAGGAAGCGAACGCAATAGATTAATAACTTGAACAAATACAAAAAATCTCCTAAAATAGATAGGGAAACGACGACTAAATCAGTTCCCTACACTATCAAAAGGAGATATCTCATGACCAGTGTAAACCAGAATTTAGTCTTTCGTCAATACTTATCTAATTTACCAACCAACGTTTTATCTTGCCCGCTTATGAATTACGATGCGAAGAAGCTAACCGACCTTTCAATCGTGAAAATCTTTATTATGGCAAGTCTTTGCAAATGGGACAGCCGTGCGACCTGTTGAACGAGGAAGCCAAGAAAAAGGTTAAAACGTTCGGACTTACCCATTCGTAGGTCTAACTTCTGATTTGAGGGTTGAAATGAGGAATCCATGTTTTCCGAAGCGACTCCACTGATACTCCTACATGCGTTCTTCATGACAGAAAGATAAATGTATGATAGTGTAAGGTACTTGCGCATGAAACTATTCCGACTATACACTACAATTACATTTTTATTAGTTATATGCTGCAAAACACCTTGAATTTGTATGTATTTACAATTGGTTGAATTGTTTGTTGATGTTTCTTGCACAGGGACCCCACACTACGTATAACTCATGTCACGCGTACATGCGTTTGCGATCAGGATTTAAGGAACTCATGTCACTCGTACATGCGTTCCTTTTTTTGTTATTTTAAATAATTAAATCGTTGCCACTAAACCCAAAATTTAGTGCGGGGTACCTAAATACATTGCTCTCGTTATTAATAATCCGTTACCATACTTCCTCAATCATTTACTCACTCCCATACACAACTCTTAAACCGCTTCTGTATACCGACATTTAGGATAATTACTACAACCAATAAAATCCCAATATTTACCTTTCTTAAGACTTAAATGACCCCCACATTTCGAACTAGCAGTTTGAGCAATCGAATTAGCACTTTCAGTAACTTTCACAGGTGCTAACGGTTTTTTTTTTCAATTGTGGTGTAGCTTTTGCAATTTTTACAGACTGCATATGCTCTTTTTGTAATTGGATCTCACACTGCTACACTTTCATTCTTAACTATTTAAATATTCACTGAATCAATTCTAATAGTTCTATTCTATCATAATTCAGTTATCACAAAACATCTTTTTCTATAATAATCCTATATTATGATTAATTTAACCTATATTAATTTTAAATCAGTTGTTTACAACAGAAACTCACTTCCTACTTCCGCAATATCATTCCTACCAACTAATAAATTCTTGCACCAACAAAAGACAGTCAATAAGAGAAGTGCTACAATTAACCATAAGATTCACACAAGGAGATGAGACAATGCCGATCTACAACAAACTAGTCCGTGATCGTATCCCTGAAATCATTGCAAAGTCTGACAAAAGTTTAACTTCTCGGATATTATCAAATGATGAATACTTAATTGAAATTAATAAAAAAATGCATGAGGAATTAGCTGAGTATGAAGAAGCTGTGTTAAACGAGAATTCGGAAGATGCAATTGAAGAACTTGCTGATTTGTTAGAGCTTATTCATGCAGCGGCTTCGGTTTATGATACGACGATTGAAGAGTTGGAAAAAATACGGGAAGATAAAGCTGAAAAACGCGGTGGATTTGATGAGCGTATTTTTCTGATTGAAGTACTAGATGACTGAAATTAGGCTTATTACGTCTAATCTAATCGAAGAAATTAAAGAACTTACACAAAAAGCGGACAACATATACTGGATTGTTGCATTCGCAATGAAATCCGGTATTCGGCTTGTAATGCCTCATTTAAAAGAAGCGGCAGCTAATGGTGCGGAAATCAAAATACTCATCGGTGACTATTTACATATTACGCAACCAGATGCACTTGAACTATTATTCACGGAATTGCCAAATGCAGAAATCCGGCTTTATGAAAGTCGTGGTGTCTCTTTTCATCCTAAAGCGTATTTATTTCGAACAGCAAGGAATTCTCATGTCATTGTGGGTTCATCGAATCTATCAGCATCCGCAATGATGCGTGGAATCGAATGGAGTATTTATGCCCCCTCTTCTGCTGTAGACGAAAGCTTTTTTGAAACGGCTGTATCTGAATTTATGAAACAGTTTCTTTCACCTAACACATTACCAATAAATCAGGAAACAATCATTCGGTATAATGAAGCACATCGGAAATCGAATCTTGAAATAGCGATTAGTGAAGTTTGGGCGAATAATGATGAAATTGAGGTTTTGTTTGGTGGGGCGGAAGAACAAGAAACCATTTTTGAAACGCCTACGATATATACGACCAAACAAGAAATTGTCGAGCCCAGACCTGTCCAACTTCTTGCACTCGAGGCACTTCAACAAACTCGTGAAGAAGACTATGACAAGGCTCTTGTTGTACTTGCAACCGGGCTCGGTAAGACATATCTTGCCGCCTTTTTCGCACAGGACTATAAAAAAGTATTATTCGTTGCACACCGTGAAGAAATTCTGGAACAAGCACAAGCTGCTTTCAAACATGTGCACCCAGCGAGAGCAACTGGAATCTACAACGGTTTTTCAAAAGAATTAGATGCAGACTTTCTTTTTGCATCTGTTTTCACATTGGCAACAGATTATCACCTCAAAAAGTTTCGTCCTAACGAATTCGACCTCATCGTTGTCGATGAATTTCACCATGCAGTCGCACCAACGTATGAACGTATTCTAAAATACTTTTCACCTAAATTCCTTCTTGGCATTACCGCAACACCAGACCGTTTGGACAATAAAGATGTATACAGTATTTGCGATGGCAACGTGGCAATTTCAATTCATTTCCTAGAAGCCATTCGTCAAAACTGGCTCTCTCCTTTTATGTACTACGGTGTTTTTGATAAAACTGATTATAGTGGACTCGAGTGGAGAAATAATTCGTATGACGAAGAGGAATTACTGCGCTTGCAGCTAAGGTCTGAATATGCAGATGCTGTGCTACGTGCGTGGGAACAAGAAAAGCTAACTAGAACAATCGGTTTCTGTTCTTCTGTTAAACAAGCCGTCTATTTAAGTCTGCATTTCAATAAAGCAGGCTATAAAACAATTGCATTACACGGAAAATCCGAACGGGAGACAAGACTGAATGCACGAAAACGATTAGAACTGGGTGAACTCGACGTTATTTTCACGGTCGATTTATTTAATGAAGGGGTAGACATCCCTTCTGTGGATACCTTACTCTTTGCACGACCTACGGAGTCACTAACTGTGTTCACGCAACAAATCGGACGTGGCTTACGCATTGCCGAAGGGAAATCCCATTGCGTCATCATTGACTTGATAGGAAATTACCGCAATGCAGATATGAAAATGCGCGTCTTTACGGAAGACGGAGAACAACCAAAATCGCTAGATGCAGCTGCTTTAAACTTACCTGGGACTTGTGATTTCCGACTGGATCTTGCTGTCGTGAACCTGCTTGAGGAAATGAAAAGAAAACGTTCCCCGCGCAAACAACAACTGGTCGATGCGTTTTTAAAGCTAAAAACGGATCTCGGAATGCGCCCTACTTATTTAGAATTTCATCTAAAAGCAGACGCTGATTCCCGTTCAATAAAACAAGAATTCGGCTCCTATCCTGGTCTACTTGGCTATGCGGGGGAATTAAGTGTCCTAGAACTAGATGCCTTTGAAAAGTATAAGAAGTGGTTTCAAGAAGCAACCGGAACAGGAATGACCAAAAGTTACAAAATGGTTGTGCTTCACTACATGCTGTCAAGAGGACGGGATAACTGGCTTGATTCCGCAACACCCGAGGATATCGCACCTTATTTCCATCAATATCTAACAGAGAAAGAATATCGACTCAATACCGATTTCTCGGATAAACAAGGGAAAGAACTTCGTAGATTTGATGAAAAGAAGATCACTTCGCTACTCATTCGAATGCCCCTAACCAAATGGAGTGGCTCTTCAAAGGGATTAGTTACTTTTCAAGAAGATGTCTTTACGATTCATGTGACTCCTTTGTCAGAACACATGGAGATTCTTTATCGCTGGACTAAAGAGATTTGTGAGTATCGGTTGCATGCTTATTTTGAGAGGAAATCTAAACGTTGAAGATGAATCTACACCTCATATAGAAGAAAAGTTTTTCACATTTCATGTTTCCAGCGCAAAAAGAATTGATTATGCGTTGGAAGCATGGTTTTAAGAATAGCTAAATAATATTGATTTTATCTCCTTAACCTATATAAATTAATATTTGGTTATCTCTCCATTCAATCCAACCGATTTTATATTCTTCCTTAAACTACTTTTAATTTAATCGCTTGCTATAAACTTATCTTTTAAAGAGTTCTACTAGTAAAGAACTATCATCTCATAGTATTTCGATTCACCATTTACTGCGATTAATTTTGCTTCAAGCATTAAATCATAACAGTTCTGACTATGATAATAATATTTCTCAATATGTAGTTCATTATCAGTTTTCATATAAAACTCCATTTGTTCATAAGCATTTTCAAATTCACGCATGACCTTATCAGTAAGCTCATATACCTTTTCTAATTCCCATAAATCTTCTTCATAAATTTGACTATCGATTAAGAACTTGTTTTTCGACTCAATCGTTCCTACAAATGACTCACTTAAATCAGTATAACCGTTGGAATACATTTCAAGCACCATCATTCCCTCTTCATAACCCTTTAATTTATAACCCTTATGACCTAGAGTATATAGTTTTTCAGTAATGTCATTCAGCTCAGTCAACAAGTATTCTAAATAATCATATCTATTCATTAGTCTCGCATAAAACTTTACCTTATCTAAATCGTTTCTATCGATGTCAGATTCTGTTGAAATTATTTCAAGACTTTCAATACTTTCCAGATCTTCTTGAACTTCCTGGCCCTCCTGAGTATTTGAGCAGCCTACTAAGCCTAACATTATCGAAATTAACAAAAAGATAATTTGCTTCATTATATATTCTCCCCATTCTCAGTTCACAAGAAAATCTTCCATCTCATTTGGGCAATCTGTATAAATTGTAGCACCGATGATTTAACCATTGCTCGTATCTTTCGTGTGTTTTCCGTGACTCTCAGTTTTCTACAGTTATTCTATAAAAAGCTTGATACTACATGCCAGAAATTGCAAAACTCATCCACTTGCTTGACCCAGTAAAGAGGACAACTTTATCTTTCTATCCTAATTCCATTGAAATTGCCCTTTTCTGATTAGTTGATTACATGCGGCAGTTTTTCATGGATATCCTTCCAGGGATCCCCTAAGTTTATTGTCAAAATTTCAATCGTCATGGAATCGTTCCATTCATATACTTTGTTTATTTCAGTTCCGTTGAATGGATATACCAGTACCCCTCTTAAATTTAGTTCCATGTTCTGGTGCATTAGATAAGTAAATAGTTGGTATAGGTTATGACTATGAAAAGATGACTTATCAAAGTTTGTCTGAAAGATATTCTTATAGAACTTCGCATCCATAATAATTTTTTCTGGTTTTAATTTATAAAATTCGGGGTACCTGTGCAAGAAAAAACAACAAACAATTCAACCAATTGTATATACATACAAAATAGACAAAGTATTCAGCATATAATTAATAAATATGCAGATTTAGTGTATAGTCAGAATACTTTTACGCACAGGTACCTAAAATATTTGTTCAGGTAGGATGCTGAACAATTTCCAGTGTATCGCTGTTATTCTTTAGCTGGTTTGATTTGCCGCCTTCCAGTTGATAAGAAATCATCAAACCAAAGCCCGTACTTGTCCTATCAGGTTATTTCAGATAATCCGTAAATTCTATACTTACATCTAGTAACAGTTCACCTAATGCTTTTGCGAAATCCACAGTAAAAGAATAACTCTGACCGTCCAATCTATATTCTTCCTGAAGTTCAAGACATAGAAACGCACCCATGTTATAAGCTGTAAAACCCAGCACATCTACATCTGAAGCTGTTGGGTTTTCAGATATAAAAACATCATATTCCGAACTATTCCAAGACGAATAATGATTAAGAATCATTTCACTTAATTCATATCTCTTAAAAAGTTCTTTTTGAACGCTATCCAGTACTTTATTGGGTACTTCCTCTAACATCTTGGAAACTTTAAATATCAATGCAGGAATCATGTCTCTAGCCCTTATGTTTATATTTGTTTCAGATGGTGGCATAAACCAAATGACTTCTACCGGAAATTCTTCTTTTAAGTTCATGAACAAATAGATTGTAATACCCTTCATTGATTCAAAATACTTATCAATAGCTTTACTCTTTTTAGTTTTGAATAAACTCATCATGTTATAACCCCCTTTATCACGAAATGTCCAGATACTTCTGAATTCATTATAACACACTACCTTGTTTCGCCTGAAAATTAATAGAGAACATTTTATGAAGACGCGTGCGTTGCACCAATAGTTCCACTCATTCTATCTAGTGGACTCCTTCTAATCCTTTTAAAAATTCATAACCAATGTCTCTTCGAGAAAGACCTTTCTTCTCCATTTCAATATACTTTAAAACTAAATCGGGATTCCGAACAACAGAATATGCTACAAATTCACCTGCACCACTTGCCATAAGTGAATAACGTATGTCATCTATTTTATTAATATCTACATCAATATCTTCAAAAAATTGAATTGCATTAACACTATTTTTCATTCCTTGTATATAGACATCTAATTCCCTGTTTACTTGCATAACGGATTCTATAGAAGAAGTCCGTCTTTCTCTTTCCCTAAATTCATCACGAATCTTGAATAGCTTGTAGGTTAATAATTTAGCATTTGGATGAGATAACTTAAAAACCACAAATGTGAGTCTTTGACCAATTGGACCAATTATGAAAAGGAAAGCTATTAGTAAAGCAATCCCGCCAATCCATCCAGTAAATATGAAACTTATTATTAGGACAATCCAAGTTACTATTCCTCCCCAAAAATAAATCGCCCCACTCTTCGAACCATTGTTAGAAGCACCGAGTAAATTAATAAAATTAGTAACTAAAAGAACAAGAGCAAAAAGATACCACACATAGTTTTCATAAAAGTCCATAATAAACCCCCTTATTAAATTTAGTATTCTAGCTATTCTATACTATAATAATCAGTGACAAAAGGACGAGTTTTCCCTCTTTATTTACCAAGAGGACTATAGTTAACAAGTTTTTTAATTGCTGTCTTTGAAATAACAATATAACAGAATCTCATATGTTCGTTCAGTTCCTATTAATCCATTAACTGTTTTAATGTTCACTATAAGAATCAGTATCTCCACTACATGCTGATGTCTTAAATGGGAATAATAAAAAAAATAAAAAAATTCTAGATTGAGTTTGCCTTAATCACTTCATTCTTTAATTCATCCTATTTTTCCTACTAGAAAAATACCGATATACATAATAACTATTGCAATCAATGAAACCGTCGCCCCAAAGTTACTAAGTAAGTAGATAAATATGAATAAGCCGCCAATAATTATAAGTAAAATTAAGATGATGGATAATGATTCCATTCATTCTTTTGCCGTAAAAAGTTTAATTAAAGGTCTAATTAAATCTCAGGGTACCTGTGCGTCAAACAAGAACAAACAATTCAACCAATTGTATATACATACAAATACGACGTATATTTAAGCCTATACCGAATAAATATGTAATCGCAGTGAATAGTCAGAATAGTTTAATGCACAGCGTTTAATGTGAAATAAGTCAAGCGCTATGAAAATAGATTTTTGGCCGCACGAAACCAAAGCCTCATATTGTTATTTTTTTGAAACTCAACAATCACAGAACACTATAATGGCGTTTTTCCGCAACGTGAAAGGTCTTGCGTTTCATTTCACAGGGATACATCCTATTAAATACAAGCTCACGTTCTTTAACGTTTTATTCGTATTTGTGAAACAAGACCCATGACGCTGTGCAACGAGGTCATTAAAGCCTCAGGTACCTAACTATGTGGTCTACGTTCCGGGAAAACGCCTTTGTCTACATCCAGATTTTGCGTTTACAGTTCTACTTCTTTTATATAGCGTTGATTGAATAGGTCTTGCTTTTTCTTATTCTTCAGTTTGCCAGCGATAACTTTTTCCAGACAATAGTCCGCTTCACTGCTATTATACAACTCTTGATCATTGATCATGGCAAAGGCAATCCGTAGGATTCGATTCCCTAGAGCGATATAGGACTGGCCTGCTTTCTTTCCTTTGTCCTTCATCACCAAATACCGGACTTTCATTTCAGGATTCTGAATCGCAACGTTTTTCCCTACCTGGTAGATCACGTTTCGAAAACGGCCCTACCTTGTTTGGATATCCGGTAATGATTCGCCTTTTTCCCACCGGACTGTCTTACAATTGGATTCGTACCGGCCATTTTGATGAGTTGTCCTGCATGTGAATAGTCATGGACGTTCCCTATTTCCGCGGTCAATTCGGCGGCTGTAGTGATGCCTAAACCAGGGATACTTAAGAGGATACCACCATCGGTCTCCAGTAGTTTCGCTTCAATTACATCCTCTAATTGCTTGATTTGATGATGTATTAACTCATATTCATCAAGTTTTAGTTGGAGTAAAATCAATTCGCTTTCAAGCATAGACTTTGGTTTGGAAATCGAATTCTCTGCGTAATCCAAAAGCCTATCGATTACATCCTCCCGGAGCTTCAGAATGTATTCAATAGATACCTTCCTTAGTCCAGTTTCGCCTAGAATTAAGATATCTGACGGGTGAGGATGGTTTCTCATCAAGAAAAGGGATGTTTTTGAAACGAACTGATCCAAGATTTTAATGACCTTATTTTCACCGTCGACCTTCAGGTTTTTCCCTTGAAACTCACGAAAGATGTGATCCATATACAAACGTAGGTGATTGATGGTCCTTGTTTGTGTGTTGACCAGTGTCCTTCTGGCCCTTGTTAATGTCTTTAACGATTCAAGCTCAAGTATCGACTCTACACTTGTTCCACCACGTCCATGGAGTAAAGATTGGACGATTGCCATCAAATCTACACGGTCTGTTTTCGTATAATTCAACACAGTTTCTCTTTCCCTGGCAGTCGTTGCGGCATTCAAAATACGGACGACGTAACCTTCATTCATGCACAGTCTTACAAGGTCTTTATAGTAATGCGCAGTCGTTTCAATTCCAACAATCACTTGTGAAAGTGCATAGGTTTCACACACCAAATCAATGTATTTCTTCATCAATTGATAGCCTGTCATTGACCCATCGAACTCAAATGGCTCCTGTAAAATATCACCGTAAATAGTACATACCATCGCTGTATTCACAAACTTCGCTGCATCAATCGCTACAATACAGTATTCTTTCGCCTTTTCTTCTCGCATTAAACGATTCCAATGACTTCCGTTTTTCCCCTGAATATGATTTAATGATAGTGTGACCATTGTTTTCAGCTCCTCCTATTTTGGTGGGGTCGTATATCGGAAGTTCTGTGATTGGTACTTCTCCTATACCCTGAAAACAATGGTTTTTTCATTTTCCAACTATCTATTTAACATAATAGGTACTTAAAATTTATTTCAGAAAGAAATCGGAGTAAATTCAATCAGTCATTCGCAAATTAGTCGACGTTTAATTAATTTAAATACTGCTGATTTGTCGGATTTAGTTTCCATAAATACGCAATCTATCTTTCATTAACAAGAGATTTAATCATATCAGATTCTTCTATTAAATCATTTAAGCTTTTGTCTAAAGTATTTATAAAGTACTGATTGTTTTCTTGTGGCGTTAGTTCTACAAGCCTTATTCTATCCACATTTGATATGTTTTCAATGTTTTTCGGGTTTTCAGGATAAACAGCCCATACCTCTCGAACTGCATTTATTCTTTTCGCAAGAGGTGAATCTTTAAAAAAATGATCTGAAACTATACTATTTTTATATTCAAGTAGTTGCTTCTTGGAGGTTGTGTCAAATTTCGGATTAAATGGTCCATTATTCCAAATATTTCGCAACGGCCTATATTTAAAATCAATTAAAATAGAGCCTAAATAATGCTCTTCATCGTATACGTCTATTCTTAAATCAGGTCGGTTTTTTGATGTTTCTGCATGTAATGGACATACTTCTAATGGAACTGATTTATAAGGTAAACGAGTATCATATACTAGTTCAATTCTAACTCTCCCTTTTTTAAATATAACCTTTGTATTATTATTTAAATAAGGTACATTCCCACTAGTAAGAACTTCTGAAGAAATATCAAAAAAAGTGCCTTTGTAACCGTCAAGTAAAATCGAACAGTTTTTGATAAATAACACTCAACAGTTTTCGTCAATTAAGACCCAACACTTTGCTCCGTGAAGAGCGCTTTTCTGTATTTCATACGAATGCTATTTTGATCTTCACTAAAGGTTAAAATTTCACTTCGGTGAAGAAGACGATCTAAAATTGCAGTTGTCAATGTTGGATCGCCCAAAAATTTTCCCCATTCACCCGGACCTTTATTTGACGTTAAAATGAAAGCTGCTTGATCATAAAGTTCGTAAATGAACTGAAAGAATAGGTGTGCTTCCTGCGGCTCGTAAGCCATATACATGACATCATCAATGATGATTAAATCGGATTTTACAATCCTCTTATATCTTGCTTTCGATTTAGCCACGTATTCTCTTGTCTTTAAAACGTAAATCAGACGATCCATCGAGATAAAGGATACTTGATATCCTTGCTCAATCGCATGAACACCAAGTGCTGTCGAGAGATGGGTCTTGCCGACGCCTGTCGGCCCCATCATGATAAGCGTGAAATATTCCTCTACCCACGTTAATTCTTTTAATACATTTAGTTGTTTCACACCAATTGCTGTTTGCTCTTCTAAACGGAAATCTTCAAGTTTAAGTAGCTCGGGGAATTCTGCCCACTTCATTAGTTTATCAGTGTTTTTTGTTTCACGATAATTCACTTCATAGCTTAGAAACTCATGTATAAACTCGTGGTAAGTCCAGCCCTTAGCTTCTGCCTCTCGTAAAAGATTAGGCAATTCTTTAGCGGACTCTGCGAGCCGCAGAGTTCTACATTTATCTTGCAAAGGTTCATAAGGATGTTTCATTTAGAATCACCTCCTCGAAGAACCTGAAGATATATATCTTCTTTTCGTTCAGGCGCAATCAGATTTTTATATTTTTCATTGACTATGCTAGTTGCCTTGCTATTATTCTTTTTACTGTGTAGTGCCAACGAAAAAGCGATGTCCCTCAGATCGTTTGCGCTAGTGAGTTTCAAGCGTTTCAGTTCCTGAACAGCGATATCTAGAAATTCGGGATACTGTTGACCAACTAATTGCACGATTTTCAATTGGTCAATCAAATGACGTGGATAACGCACAGCTAGCTGTTCTACAAGCCATTTTGCAGCGTGTGGATCTTGTAATAGGTCTTCGACTTGTTGAATAAGCTTATCTCTTTTAGTTTGGTTTCGCTTCCTATGGGAAGGGTCGGAGATGATATTTCCTTTGCCATTAGCTATTTGATGTTTTGCCAGCACGTGACCATTTTGCTGAAGACGTATACAAATATATTCGTGGTTCTTTTCTACATATGCGATATTCGGTGCGTCTTTACGGTACGTACCGACAGGTACGCTATATCGATTACCTTCAAATCGTATGACGTTGTCTTTGTGGATTTGCCTTGTTATACTGGAAACATAGATATCTTCAAAAATGTAAGCCCCTGAGACCTGTCTGAGGTGTTCCTTTTCCAGAGTGTACACTTCAGTAGGTCTCTTTTTTGTGTTGTGATGTACTTTGTAATTCCCAGTTCGCTTAAGCCATTTCATACTAGACTCTTGCCAATCTAGTAGATTGGCAAAGGTTCGATTCTTAGCGAAGTTATATTTTACATACTTGACGACTTGTTCAATTTTCCCTTTAGATTCTGGATCGGCTTTTCGACATAGATAAATTTTAAATTTCCTCTTTTGATAATAATTTGTAAAGTCCGCGGTTAAAATTAAATCACCCGCATTCTCGCTGACTGCCAGTAAACGATCCTGATCATAAGCAATTTCATCTGTTATTCCACCGTAATAGTTAAAGGCATTCTCATGCATTCGTATTAAATCACTTGTCCTGAAAGGACGATCTAGCCACTCTACATACTTATATCGAGAGCGTGCTAGTACGAATGCAATAAAGTACAGTCGTTTATATTGGCCCTCCGTTGTCAGTTGTCTTGTCTCTCCAAAATCCACTTGGATTTGTTTGCCCATAGGCAACTCAGGAACTACTGCGTAATTTCTCTCGGTACTCATTTTAGGAATACAATGACGTTCTCTAAGCCCATTAACGAAATTCCTAACTGTTCCTTCAGAAACAGAGTCCACATCAAGCTTCTCCTGCAACCAATCAAGCACCTGTGCTCCAGAAAGGTCCGGATGTTCCTTTAACCATTCGAGTATCTGGTCTTTATAGGGATCCAACTTTTTACCTCTCTGTTGTAAAGACAGTATAAACTTTTGGAATTCATCTGGTGACATTCTTCCGTACTCAATGACTCGATTTCTGGAGATTTTTAACTTTTTTGCGATTGAGCTGTTTTTAAATCCTTCAGAGCGCAATCTGTGTATTTCATAATAGACCATCCACTTTTCCACTTCCTATCCCTCACTTTCTATAGACTAGTTTCAGTATATAGAAAGTGAGATTATGAGGGAAAACTGTTGTGTCTTATTTGTTGAAAACTGTTGACTCTAGTTTAACGTTTACAGCCTTCCTCTTTATTAAATTCAAAGCCCAACTTTAATAAGCTTTTAATAAATTGTATAAACCCCCAGATTTCATAAAGATTATCCGTTCTTTTCCAACAATATTCATATTCTATTGACATATTTATAGATAATTTTTTCTCTTTAAATAACTCATAAAAATATTCAATCTTTTTATAATGAATACTACTATTAAAACCAATTATATCCTGTGTTCTCTTTAATATATTAATATCTTTTAGAAAATCTTTTTCTAAAGTTTCTAAACACTTATTTCTAATATTAGTCATTATTTTACTTGCTTCAAATAAATTTTTTTGAGAACTTTTTAATCTTTCAGAAGCCAATGTATTTTTATTTAACTCGAATTGATTTAATTCTTTAATCTCACTTGAAATGTTCAGTGAAACAGATTTAATTTCATTTATTATTTTTTTGGATTCCTTTAAAGTCAATACAATATAATATTTAAGAATGCTGTTTTCTGGCAAGTCATAAGAAATGTTATTGATACCTATATTTATACGGGGTTTATTTGATCTACTCAGATTTCTAATTGTTACAGGGTCAAGATTAGTAATTCTGTTTCTGTTTTTAAGGACGAAATCTCTTTTAATTTTGTGTTTTGGGCTATCTCCTATCAAATTCATTGCAGCATTCCACGCAAGATAATTTTTCTGAATCATTTTTACTTTATTGAAAATACTGTCAGCAATATTCCCTTCATTTTGAGTTTGAGTTCCTAGGTTCTTTCTTATAACATCTTTTGCTAAACCTGACACTGTAAGTTCTATTTCATCCCTCATTGCTAACCATTGTGATTCATTAATTTGCTTACTAGTCACCTTCAATAGTGAATAATAGCTTTGATTATCACTAACTACACACACTTTATAATAGCCCGGAACTAGGGCTAAGTAATCATTTCCAATTTCATAAATTATATATTCTTTTTCGCTGGGAATGACGTAAGGAGATCCCATATCATCACTATAAATATTATCAAATGGCACACTGTCAAAAAGATCGAAATATAATTTATCTGTTGGGCAACTTGATTTGAAAAGTAAACGTAAAGGTAAATTTTCGGTGACTATCGGGATTTTTTTTTCGTCAATTGTAAGTAAATCTACTTCAGCATTTACGAATTCAACAACTTCAATATTAAACAATTTACTCCTTTTGTACACTTGATCAAACAGGATTTTAAACGGTATAGCCATAAACATTTAACTCCCTAGATTTATTTATTAAATTAGCTTTTGTATGATCAAACGTATAATCTGAATACTCGCTAATTATTTTCATTATTATGCTTTCAATTAATACATTTCCTTTATCGTCATAAGTTCCTATTAAAGTTTCTAACCCTTCATTGTTGCCTCTAATTTTTGTTAATACTCGTTGTACTAATTGTAAATCAAAAGCTTCATCTCTATCAAGAGGAGATTTTTCCGGAAGATTACTTAAATAAGTACTAATCTGTTTAACAATTCTCCAACCAACTCCGATATTTTTATTGTTTTTATGAATTTCTATATGGATATCCCACAGAATTCTAGATTCACTTTCAGAAAGACTTATATTTGATTCATTTTTCCTGAAACTTAGATAATGAGTAGATTTAATAGGTTCAGTGGATACTTGTTGTTTTATATTTGATCCATCGATTCCATACTTTTCAACAGTAGATTTCATGTCGTAATATGGCACCATTTTCAAATTCAAAACATTAGCTCTATCCAATACTTTATCTGAAAAATGAAATGTAGATTCATCTAAGTTTACAGTACCTACAAATAAAATATTTTGGCCGATTTTTATTGTAGGTTTATAAAGGTTGCCATTGTAGATTTTTGCTTGATAATCATCATTATAAAGTTTTAGTTCACGTTTATTTGTATCTAGTTCTAAAACAGATAATAATTGTGAAAAATAATGTTCTACCCTTGCTATGTTCATTTCATCAAAGCAAACTACAAACATATCATTAGGTGAGTTTTGTGCTTGGATTAATAAGTTTACTAGACCCGAATCCCCGGGACGATAAACATTATTCATAGTGTCTAAATATCCAATAACATCTGAATCATCTTGCCAATATGGACGAACTGGGATGAACAATAATTGATCTTTTGATAGTTGTAATGCTTCAGAATAACACTGTACTAATTTTGATTTTCCTGTACCGCTCATACCTGCAAGAATAACTATGTTTCCATTCTTTATAGATGTGTGGAAATTGTATAAATCTTTATCTTCATAAAATAAGTGGTTTTTCTTACAATAATATGAAAATGATTTTAAAAATATTTCTTCAAAATTTTTATCTTCATTTAATAGGGTAGTTTGTTGATGTTGTGACGTTTCTACTAATTTCTCACTTAATTCAAATTCAATATTCTGTGGTACATAGAGCGCCTTTTTATGAAAATAACAATCAAATAAATGACTATTATCTTCTGACTTCGCTATAGTATTTTTTCTTAAAGGCTTAATTTCCCATTGAATTGAATTGTAAGTAGGTATAAATGAATTTACTTCACCATAAAATGTACAAGTTTCATCATTATCCCAAACAATCATTAACGGAATATCATCTTCCTCTTTTGATATTTGATTATTGTTTGGTAGGTTTTCATTTAAAATTATTCTACTTTCAAATATTTCTTGTGTAATATTATCGTTCTGGTTACTGTAAACTGGGTACTGTCTTAATGAAACACTTCTATTAAAACCTTCACTTTTTTTAGTTAAAGATATACTTGTCGCTTTAAAATATGATTCGTTTGAAATATACACTTTAAAAAAGAATATATAATCACTTAATTCATTAAGAAACTTTTCTATTCTTTGAGGTTTTTCTAGTGATATATCATCTGTATAGTTAAAGTCAGTTGCGTATCCTGTTACACATTCTACATCCCTTGGAAAACTTTCAGGTAAATCTGTAATAACCTTAATTTGAAATTGTATTATATCATGCGTATTTATAAATGCGACTTCATATTTTGTTTCATCATTTTCAGCTAAGACTCCAGCAAATTCCATTTGCCATTCTTTATTATTAATCATTTTGAAACCTCCGATAAAATAGGATTTTCTATATTAATGAGCTTTAATAACTCACTATTAGAATTTATTTTCACAACATTATTTCGAACTTTTATCTCTTTCATTGAGCTCTTTAAAGTATATTTTTCTCTTGGTGTTAATGTATATTGTAATATCCATAATTCATGTTTGATTACAGATAACTTTAAAAACTCTTCTATACTTAAAAAGTCTACTTGTATATTTGGATTAGTAATCAATCTCAAATTAAAAATCCCAATTACTTTGATTTCCCTTTTAAGAGCATTAATGAATTTGATTTCTAATTCCTGCAAATTATTATTTAAATCATTATTTATAATTTCCATTTCGTTTTTCAATATTTTAAGTTGATTAATTTCATTTATAAAACTCCTTTGTTTAAATTCTAGTTCTGATATTTTATTATCTTTAACACTTAAGCCTCTTTGAATTTCTTTCAATTCTTTATTTGACGAGTTTATTTTTTCTTGCAAAACACTTTTTTGTATATTAATTTGTTCATCTTTTTCTTTTATCTTTACTTGAAAATTATTTATTTTTTTTTCTAATTTTTTTATTATTTTATTACTTGGAATTTCTTGTTGCAAATTCTCAAATTCACTAACTTTTTTTTCTGACACTCTGTTTTTCTCACTAAAGTTTTTCAATTTTGTACTATATACTTCAAATGATTCTTTATCATTATTAAATAAAGATATTATTAGAAAATTGAAAAGCTGTTTTACTTGCAAGTTTTCTTTGGTTAAAACTATATTTTTCTTCGTAACCTTCGTAAAGTATTCAAATAAGAAATTCAAAAAATGGGGCCTGTTAATAGGTTTCAATAGATTTCGACTTAGAATTTCCCTATTCCTTTTAATCTCCTCAATCCTAGAACATCTTACACCTAGATTGTTTATTCTCTTTAACCTATAGATTTCAAATAGAAATTCTTCTGGAATATATTTTACTATCACTTCTAAATTCTCTTCAACAAGAGTCAATTAAAACATTCCTTTCTAAAATCATATAAATGTAAAGCTTTTCAATCTCAAAATTCAAAAATAAATATGCAATAATTAAATAAATAAATAACAGTCGATCTTATCAATCTTAATACTTATGCTGTTGCCTTATAGTTTTAATTAATATCTTCACAATTCTCCGTTTAGTAGATATCCAATTCATTCAATATGATTTAATACTACTTAAGACTATAGCGAGGAAGACTAGAAACACGCCCACTAGAAAAACTCCTAAGGTTAAGTGGCTCACTACACTCAACACAGAAGAATTAACTTCATATTTCTCTATAGTAAAGTGTATGACTAAACCGAAAAATTCTATGTAATCATAATTTAGCTAATCACTTCCATTTCAATTCCCCAAAACTTCTCCAACGTTCCGTTACCAACATCTCCATAATTTGCAAGTGCTACAAGCTTATTCGGAGGTGGACTTACTCTTTCATATGCTTGTTCATTTAATTGTTTAATAAGGCTTGGAAAATCCGTAAGTTGTTCCGTTGTGATTGAGATATTTCCTAAGTTTTCTGTTACGACTGCATAATACGCTTGATAGAATAAAATAGTTCGCCAGGGAGTTCTAGTTTCAATTAACAATGGTTTTTTATTCGTCGATGACATTATAACAAAACTGATTTAACCGTTTATTTCTATTGCTTTGATCACTTTATACGCTGAGCGTAGGTAATTTTCAAGACTAATCACGAAACTTCTTGCGGATTTTATCACCTTCATTTGGTCATTTATTGTACTTGTTTCCTTCATTAAGAACTTTAAGTTACCTTTTACTATTTCTTTAATACGAGTACTTCACCCTCTCCCGAATATATTTCCCCAACTCTTCATCACAACAATACACATAACACCCCTTCATCCCCCGTGTCATCAATGTCTTATACGTATTTCTTACCAATTTATCCAACAAATCAACTTGACCCTTTTTCGGTCTTGCTGGTCTTGCACCCCTATCTTTGAAATGCTCTCTTCTAACAACAAGTGATTTCGTTTCAGGATCGTAACCCAAGTCATTTCCAATAATTACGCCTGCGTATTCCATTTCTAATCCTTGAACAGTATGAATACATCCAATTTGATAGGCACATTCTGGATGTATTGCCCAGTCGATACGATTTGGATCATTCCGGGGCATCGCAAAATCCATTTCTTCAATTACGACATCGTTGGGTAACTCCCCATCTACTAGTTTTTTATCCCACTCCCATGCATAACCTGCCATTACTCGTCCATTCTGTTCGTCAATAACCTTTCGGATTAATTCTTGCGGGGTATCCACAACCTGAAAGTCGTAATCTCCTTCTAATGGGACATCCATTTCATCTTCATTAAATAAATTATCGAGCCAATCTATATAATTTCCTGATCCTGAACAGCGGAATTGCGAATCCAGTTCCACAACATGAACTTCTGAGTTTAGTTTTTCTGCCTCTTCTTTAATTAAGTCGAAGTTACCAATGTCTTTATTTGAAATGACTTGGTCGTCATCCACAAAGAATACACTCAGTTTACTTGCTCGGATAATCTGAGTAGCTTGATTTTCACCATCAATTTTCCTTTTCATATGTCCTTGATTTTTAAGTCGATGTGCTTCGTCACAAACCAACACGTCATAATAGTTTTTCGGAGTTTCAACGTAGGAAGCTGAACCTTTAAATAGATTTCGAATTTCGACAAAGCCGCTTGATCCAACTAATTTCTTTCGCAGTATTTCTCTAAACGCTTGATTGGGTGTGATGTATTCAATATTCGAATCTCTAGATAGTAAGTAGTTCATCAAATTTAAACCAATAACGGATTTTCCCGTCCCGGGACCACCTTTGATTAAAATTGTATGTTTAGCAGTCGAAGTACGTATCACTTCCTCGAACAGCGTAATCACTTTTTCATATGCAACTTTTTGTTCATCTAACAATATAAACTCTTCATTACCTTGAAATAGTGAATTCACTGTTTCAACTAACTTTTTCGAAGGGCGAATTTTGCCTTCTTCAATACTCTTTGCAATTTCAAATCCATTGCCCTCTGATACATCGTTTCTTAGCTTTTCCGCCAACTCACGATCATTAAACTGAAAGTAAATTGGTGAATCTTCTATGTAATTCGAGTAGCTTGGATCAAGTAAAGGCTCATTCGTACGAGCTGGAATATAATTATGCAAATAAGCACAAGATGTGAGATTAATTGTGGAATCTTGATAGAGGGCTTCGTTGAAGTTTTGAAGGAAACGTTTATAAGAACGGGCTTGGTAGGAAGGATGTACAGTCTCTCGTTCCCTACCCCCTAAAAATGTACGGACGATACCGTCACTCTTTACTACTTTTGCTTTCTGCCATTGTTTAAGTTCAACAATTACTGCATTTTTTCTACCTTCTTTATCATGACCAGCGATTAAGAAATCAATTCTTTTTTCAGTGGATGGCAAATTGTATTCTAGTAAAATATGTGTATTAGCTTTTAAATCCGCGTCTCTTAAAACCTTCGCCATTTGTGGAAGAGAGTTTTCCCAGGATCTTAGCTCACTTGCTGAAATGGATTTATTCATGTACTTTCTCACGTTTTGTTCAAGCACATATCCAATTTTATTCTCAAGTATATGTTCTAAAAAGTTTGAAGACGGCTCATTATATATGATCAATTAGATACACTCCTATTCATAGGCCTTATTATTTGACTACAGATAGATAACTACGTCATTTTACATAGTCTATTAGCAATAATACCCATTACTACTATTTTATCATATTTCTCAGACTATAAACGTAAATATTCAAATAACTCTATGTATTTATTGAATAGAATGCTAATATGTGTGATTTCACTATAGATTTAACGGGTAAAAAGACCTTTGCGGAGCATGCAAAGGTCTTAAATTCTTATTCTTGTACAGGTCCATCAAATTAATTTCAAACTTTCTAATTAGTGTATACTAGTATTAAGAAATTTTATTTTAACGGAGGGAAATAAAAATGAAAATTCTATTTGATGAAACATACACTTCAAGTGATGGAAAGCATTCAAGCAGGAATATTTGGTATGGATATGCTGATATCTCTGTTGATGGTGAATATGGAAAAATCATTCATCTTAGTGAAGATTTTATGGATCATTTATGCGAACTAATAAAAAAAGACTTATCTGAGAATAAAGCAAATTCGCCTACTGAAACGAACTGGTATTTCTATGGAAGCACTGTATCTCAGGACGCTATTGGAGACAGTATCCGTCCGACAATTATGGTTCGTGAGAGATCTGACGAGTTTGTAACTAATATTAATATCAGCGACCACGATTTCGCAGTAAATTTGGATGCTGTTCTGTCTTTCAAGATGGATTTTGAAAAACGTTTTGCGAGTCATTGATGAGTACTATCCGCATAATTTTTTTCAATTTTTGATGAGATAATAAAGGGTACCTGTCTGACAAACAATCATGTTTGTTTAAACTTCCATGAAAGTTTCTTGCATAGGTACACGAAATTATTATCATTCAAAGATCCAGACAATCAGCCTTTAGTCAGCAGATTATACGGTGTATTCAGTGCGCAAACGCTGCGCTTCTTAAAGTTTGATATTTACAAAGGGAAATCCGAACAATTCAACGCACTCTTTTTGCAAGCACTATCCATCACATTCCAGGCAACAAAAGAAGCACATCCGTACTATTTTCGGCTATTATGACGGCGTACTTCGTGAAATGATTGGTAAACTTTTATTCAGTGATATGTTCATGGAATATGATGTGCCCGTGGAATTCAATTTGTAGTAGTGGATGGTACACAGGCGCTACTACAACCCGAAGAGCATGAATGGTGTCAACCCCAGGCACCGTTTGTTCTCCCTCCCAGTTTGTAGTTTATAGCTTTCCCACAAACCGAGCAATGGTCTTCATTATATTACGCAGTTATTATTTCTAAAAACCTAAATATCGCTTCAATTCAGGGTAAAAATTCTCCCGTGGACCTATCAATATAATAACAATTAAGTCCCCATTCTCATCCTCTTCAATCTTATAGCAAAGCTCATAATTACTTGCTTGGTGAAAGACGTCCAGTGAAAAGAACCCTTTCAAATCGCCTTTTTTTGCATCACCAATAAAAGGGTCTAAACAGATATTGGTAATCGCATCATTAATTTTCTCATACAATCATTTGTCAGATTTACGGATTTTATTCAATATCTTACCTGCCCGTTTAGTAAATATATACGGGATAGACCTATTCATCATCTTCCCCATTCAAAGAATCCAAATACTCGTCCAAACTTCCCGTGAATCTAGGCTGATCCAAAGCTTCTTTCACCATTGCTTCAAGCGCTTGTGGAATGCTCGCTTTAATGCGTGTGAACTCAGCTATTAATTCTTCCCCTGCCATTCCTTTAGCAACAAGGTCTTTCAAAATATCCGTGGAAAAGTCAACTACTTCTTGTTCTGCTGGCCGGATAATCATTTCTTTTCCTGTAAACTCAATCATCGCCTCGTCGTCCAAATTCATTTCTGTATAGAATTCTTTTGGAATCGTGATTTGCCTTTGAGAAGATATTCGTACGCGACGCTTTTTATTCATGAATATCTAGGCTGGCGGAAACTCGTGACTTCAGTCGTGAGAGGAGCCAGCCTGCACTTCCCTTCTTTAGTTTATTTGCACAAGCAATGTACTCGTTTTCTCTACCACTCGTAACTTTTTAAAACTTGCGCTTTTGTGCACGCTCGTACCATCTATTTTCCGTAAATCGAAGTAGCCTGTTTTTCGTCGTCCAAACACGATGCATTCAATTCCTTCATAAATAACCTTGTCGAACAGCTGGAAACCTTTGACGAATCGTTCGGCTTTGTTGGCTTTGCGATAGCCACCTTTCGCAATAGTCATCTTGTGTAGTTGGCGATAATTTTTTCGTACTTGTCTAAACGAATACGTATTTTTAGATGGGGTGGCAACGGGATTCCCACTGATGCACCGGGCATCAACCACATGACTTTTTTCCAAGCCGTGACGAATACGTGTGTTTTTTGTTTGGAATCCATAAGTTAACTCAACGTGTGGATACAGCTCTTTTACCTTGCGGTGAATAAACCATCGCATCACGGTCATTTGAGTTGCATCACGAAAAGAAGCGCTTTTACGAGTAAATAGATGCTCTTTTCCTTCTTTATGGATTTGATTGTGACAGGTTTCACAGAGCGTCAACAGATTATCTGGTCCGTCCCCGCCTGTTTTACGGCTTTCGATGTGATGGACATTCAAAATCATGTCTTTTGTTTTGCCTTTACAGTGCTGACACAAATGCTTATCACGGAAGAAGACATATTCCCGGACGTTCCAGAAGCCCAACTGGTCTCCTTTTTGATATAAGTCACCGGAAATGTCGGGATTCTTTATTTTCTGAATATCGAATTGTGCAACTTCAATGATTACGTTCGTAATCGGAAGAATTTTATGCACTTTCGTGATCATCTTTGCGTGCATATCCACTTTATTTTGAACGGATGGGGCGAGCCATCCTTTATCTTTCTTACGATTTAGGAATCTAGGTTTCCGGTAGCGAGTTTTTCGATTACGTCTGGCTCTACGTAAGGATCTACGAGTGGCCAACAGTTCCTGAATATCGGTGCGCAGCCTAACTTCACCTTCGAATAACACCCGGTCTTCCGTTGTTGCCGAAACCCCAATATGTTTCGTTCCAGCATCCACACCGAGTGAAACAGGCTGAGTATACCTGCTGGATCCATATTTCAATTGAATCGTAAACGGTGTTCGTTGAATAACGTTCGCTTTTCCTTGTTCCAGCAACTTTCGCGCTTTCTGTGGTTTACAAGGCATCAGCGGTTGTCCGTGTTTGTTCAGTACGTAAACGAGCATGTCGTTTCCCTCCTTCGAGTTGGTTACTCTTCGCCAATGTTGTAAGTGCTTGTTCGGCATGCAACACCGCTCCTTTCCCTCAGAGCTTTTAATCACACGCGACAGGGCATAGAACTAGAGTGGGCATTCTATGGTGTCATGACACAAACAACGTAGTCAATGAAGACTTAGGCTAGTCAATCAAGGCTCTTCCAAGCCCGCGATTTCAATCGTGGGACAATTGACGTCGGGTCTTCCTTTCACAATCGTCTGTACCATATCCTATGCCACTCCCTCATAAATTATTCAAGTAATTTTATTTCTCTGTTTCTTTATTATACCATGATTCTACAATTCTACAATTCTACAGATTGAGGTACTCCATAGATGATCACCAAAATTCACCTTATACATATACTGAATTGCGAGTGAGACTTCATTTACTAGCGAATCTCATGTTGTCCAAATTCAAAGTAATTTCAACATACTGATAAATACTAAAAGACCTTTGTGTTTCTCCACAAAGGTCTTTTAGTATTTATTAATTTAGTTAAAGATAACTCCCCAACCGCCACTAATTCCAAGAGTTATTCAGTCCACCAGGTTTTACACAAAAGTCTGTAAGATTATGATCTTCAAATGGGGCCATAAAATGACCTGCTTATCCTATATCGTGTTTCTTCGGTTCCTTTAATGCTATTTCATCGTCATCGTGCATTAGATTGGTCTCCTCTTTCCATCAAACTTATACAAGCGAACCGCCGTCTTTACTGTATTTGATAATTCCTTCCGCGGCTCTGTACGCAAGTGCGCCGACTGTACCGGTTGGATTATAACCACCGTTATGGGGAAAGTTCCCTGCGCCTACAACAAACAGATTATCGACTTCCCAATGTTGCAAGAAATTGTTTACAACACTGTTATCCGGATTCGCCCCCATAATGGTCCCACCTGTATTATGTGTCGTTTGGTACGGAACTATGTCGTAATCCGATATTGGATTTCCGGCCATAACCGTTTTCGCACCCATCTCTTTCATTATGGATACTGCTTTTTCCGTTAAATACTTGTGTAAATTACGATCTTGTTCGGTAAAGTTGTACGTCAATTGAAGTAACGGCACACCGTAAACATCTTTATAATCTGGATCCAGTGACAAAAAGTTTTCCTTATGCGGCATGGACGCTCCTTGTCCTCCGACATTTAGCGTCCTGGAATAATTATGAATGGACGCCTTCTTAAATTCCGGCCCCCATGCAGGCGTATCCGCCGGGACTGGATTCGATTGAATTGGCCGGACGCCTGTCTGAGTAATCGACATGCTTGCTCCGTGTATGAAATCTAACTCGCTATGATCGTAGTTGTCTCCGTTGAGATCGTCAATCGTCATCCCAAGCGAACCCGCCCCCATGAAGACATTCATCTGTTCATCGAAAAATCCTGTTGCCCCTGGAAGGATTTGATATGCATAGTTTTTGCCAAGTGTTCCTTTTCCTGTATCGGGGTTATACATTTCTCCTATGCCGGACACCATAAGAAGCTTTGCATTATTCATGACATAACTTGTTAATACAACCACATCGGCAGGCTGGAAGAATTCCTCTCCCGATTGCGTATCAATATATCGAACACCTGTGGTTTTGTTCCCTTCCTTCATTACCTCGACGACATTTGCATGGAAGCGTACTTCATAGTTTCCTGTTTTTATTGCCGTTGGAATGACTGTAATCTCCGGTGATGTTTTTGCACCGTATTCACAGCCAAACCGCTCGCAAAAACCGCAGTATTGGCAAGCTGAAATTGTTTGTCCGTCGGGGTTCTCATAAGACTCCGACAAATTGGCAGAAGGCAACATGAACGGGGTATAACCGAGGTCACTTGTCGCCTTTTCAAACTTTTTCAAGATGGGTGTCTTTACCATTGGTGGCGTAGGATAACCGTTTGCACGCTTCCCCGCAAATGGGTTTTTGTCCTCACCAGATATGCCGGCTGTCTTTTCGAATTTATCAAAATAAGGCTCCAACTCGTCATATGTAATGCCCCAATCTTGAAGCAGGTAATCCGCGGAAAGCTTGTCTTTTCCGTACTTTTCATCCGTTAAGGTTTTAATATTAAAATCATACGGCAGGAAACGCCAAGTATGCCCATTCCAATGGGTTCCGGCCCCGCCAAGTCCTTCGCCTAGAAGAAATGACCCCATTTGACGCATCGGGAGTGCTCGCATCTTTCGGTTGTTTCTAAATGTGATCGTTTCCTTTGAAAGATCTTGCATTAACTCATAACGGATTGCGTACCGATACTCATCGTGTACCCTTAAATAGTCTGCCGTACTCCTTTCTTTTCCGCGCTCAATTCCAACAACTTTCATCCCAGCTTTCGCACACTCAGCACCGATAATTCCACCAAGCCATCCAACACCAACAGTTACTACATTCACTTTATCCAATGACTTTACCAATTGTTTTCCCTCCTTTAATGTTCCATACTGCTGATCGACTTAGGCTTGATTTTCATATACTTGTCGTTTTCAATTTCTTTAATATAGGCCATCTGATGTCCTGGAAAGCCTTTCATCTTCCAACCTTCCATATTTATATTTCCGTTATAGATTGGATCCGCGTAAGCACCTTCAAGAGTGGCTTGTCTTAGTAATTTAAAATAAAATTCTGAAGCTACGCCCTTCATGTTTATTTCATTTTTTTGAAATGCAGTGATTATTTCATCTTTCTGATCACCTTCAAGCGCGGCAAATCCTGTATCGTATCTTTTTTTCGCTTCTTCATCCATTTTGGCAATACCTGACCTGAATATTTCAGCACGGGTAAGTCTACTTTGATATCCTTGTGTAGATTCACCCGCAAAGAATGGCCCTTGCATATATTCTTTTGCATTGCTTCCGTAATTTCCCGCTAATTGATTGTCAATAAAATACGGGACACCAAGTCCTATTGCACCAGGTCCAAGATCATCTTCCGGAAAAATTCGTTCAACCGCTTCTGATAATACTTTAAACTCGTTCTCATTCGTAAAAAACATTCGACCACGAAATACCTCACCGACATATTCACCGCCGCCCGCTTCATTTTTACCAGTACCCGCAACATCATCCTTTGCAACATTTTGGGTAATAAGACTTCCGAGTACTCCCCCACCTATCAGAGCACCTGTAGCAATCCCAGTCGTCTTAAGAAAGTCTCGCCTTGATAAACCCTTCTTATCTTTCGACACTTTTCATCCTCCTTCGGTAAAATTCACCTTTTCAATAAAGCATGCCAATTTATACCCTTCTTCATACAATAAGGCCTGAATTATTCATAGAAACATACCCCCCCTGACCTTTCATGGGTAACAATATGGGCTTTCACTTGCGGATGAAGCCCCAGGTCGTCGCCATCGGATGAATTCGCATTTCATTTAACAAAATAAAAAAGAACAGCTCTTAGTTAAGCCATTCTTTAGCGGAACCGTTATTTCCAATAGTTGTTTGCGGCTGCTACTGTTTGAAAATAGTTTGCTACTACATGGAAGTCCATGATTAGACTGTTGGCGCTTCTTGCATAGACTTCTCTTAGCTCAAAACCTTGTTGCGGTGTATCCGTTTGTAAACTCGTAATCCAATCTCCCATCGTTGTTTCCCTAAATATTCCGACTGCTATCGACTAATTTTCTTTTTAACCATCCGTTAATATGCTCAAAGGATCCTAGTAAATTTTAAAGAGCAGGATAGATAGTACTAATTTATTTTCAAACGGTTCCCCGTGATTAATTTTCCAAATAACAAAACACCAGAAACCCACCGATCTTCGGTGATGGATTTCTGGTGTTGATTGCATTAAAAATAATAGGTAGCTTAAATCCTTTTTGGAATCCCAGTTTGATTTATTCTCGAGCAACCAAATCAGCAATTAGAATGTATCGGTCCGGTGCATATCCAATATAGTCAAACGGATAACAAGTCGTAACGGTTAAAACGGAATGATTTGTTGGAGTAATAATGGTTTTATCGTCACTGCCAACAATTTTAATATCTTTTATTTCATAAGTGAATATACCTGCTGATGTATTTACAATTAGTTGATCTTTAATTTGCAGCTGACCCAATTCCCTAAATACAGTGTCCCGGTGTCCGGACAAAACTGAATTGTCACTTTCCCCCGGTAGTACACTTCCTGAGAAGTGACCAATGCCTTTCTTCAACTCATCCTCATCCGTTCCGTGAAAGATAGGTATGACTTGATTTATAGCTGGTATCGTTAGGTTTCCTATATTTTCACCTATCGTTGGCCTTATTGGGTAGAGGATTTCATTTGTTATAATGTCTTCAGTTACAGTGGGGAGCGCAATAGTTTCGTATTGTTCTTTTTTAAGTATTGCCGGGGCTGATACTGGGACAGAATGGCTATAAATTTGAAATAAGGCCCAAATAATACAACTAATCCCCAGGACCAAAAATCCCAGGGAAAGCATATGTGTACCTTTATATTTATTAATGAATGAACGTTTTCTATGCATGAATTTTTCTTCTAATGAAGAACGTTAAACCTGTCATCGAAAGCACAGCTCCAGCAAAAAGTAAATTATACCAAGGTGTAGATGTTTTTGGAAGTTGACCTCCCGTAACAGTAGGTACAGACACTGTACATGAAGTAAGATCAACTGTTTCTCCATTATCATCCGGAATAAATTGTACATCTACTTTGTAAGTACCAACTGGTACATTAACAACAGTATAGGTAATTTCTTCGTTACCTTTAACTTCGTAAATTTTGCCCCCTACATTAAAAATCCAAGTACCTGTTCCTTTTGCATCATTAGGTAGCAAAGCATGAATAATCATGCTTCCCTCGGAATTCAATTTCACATTCACTGAGGGAGATGTGCATTTTGCCTCTATAGAACCTGAAACAGATGGTAGCTTTGGTGTCGTCTTTACAGGTGTTGGTGTAACTTCTGGTGTTGGTTCCGGTGTTACATCTGGTGCCGGTTCCGGCGTTGGTGTTGGTTCTGGTGTTGGTTCCGGTGTTGGCACTGGTGTTGGTGTTACTTCTGGTGCTGGTGTTACATCTGGTGTTGGTTCCGGCGTTGGTGTTGGTTCCGGTGTTGGTGTAGGTCCCGGTGTTGGGTCTGATTCTGATTCTGAGTCAGGTGTTGGTTCAGCACATTCTGCTGGGACATTGATATTAGTGTTTGCAGCATTAGCCGTAACTGCTGTCTGTGCCAAAATTCTACCATTCGTCAACGAGTTAGCACCGACTGTGATAGCTGATTTACTCATTAAAGTTCCCTTGAAAGTGCTGTTTTCTCCAATGGTTGCCACATCGACTACCCAGTAGATGTTACAAGCTTGCGCCCCACCTACTAATTGAATGTGCGTATTTGCAGCGGTAGTGAGTGCTCCGCCAATTTGGAATATATAAACCCCATCGCCGTCAAGTATAATACTACTTCCAATTGACACATCACTAGTGGATTTATATACGCCCGGTATTAATTTTCGACCTCCAATATCCGATGTTGACAGTGTATACTCATTTCTTTGTGAACCAGCATTGGACATAGCTGATCTAAAATCTGTAAACGCTGATGTATAGGCTGCATTTGCAACACTTGTTAAACCGTTAACTGTGGCAGTTCCCGTTGCGCCGCCACTTCCTAGACTACCCACTACGTGAGTACTTTCAGTTACTGTCGTGGTTGCACCCAAAATCCCATAAGAGCTTGCGAATCCTAGATTAGGCGATGCCGCCACCGCGCTTACTGGTACTGTGAAAACGACGAACGATAGAAACATAATAAAGGAGATAGACATCAATTTACAGTTCTTTTTTCTTCTCATTAGGCACCTCTTCTTATTTGTCATAATATAGTAATTATTTACTAGTATACCCCGGGAGTTATATATGGTCAATCAATGGTTCTAATTACACGGACTTAAAAGTAGAGAATAACGAAGTAAACTAATTGTGTTTATTGAACTATCGCCGCTTTAAATGCTGGATTCTATTCAATAGAACGACTTCTTTAAACTTTTGTAATTGCGTTAATGTGTGTTCAGATGTTTTGGTCGGTAGACGTAATGGGCTGACCTTTGTTTAATCCTTTTTCATTATGGGATGAAAAAAACGTTCCGTTCTCTGGGTCAATTATCTGAAACTCGCTACGGTTTGACATATCCCTTCATTGACGATTTACTGGACGCCAAAATATTATCCGCTTCGGAGGAAAAAGAGTACTCTGATTTGATACGAATCACCCATATTACTGGAGCTGTTCCAGAATTAAAGGAATGGACTGGAATTCACAGAGAATTGATTCTTTATATTCATTCGGAACTTCGAGATGCCTTTTTATACATTAAGGCACACCAAGGATCGGAGACAACAAAGGAATTACTCGAGCAATCTTATGTATTCTTTAAATCCCAAAAAGTGGACCGTGCAAAGGATCTTTCCTATGGTCATTACACGAACGAAGAGCTTTATATTCCGGTCATTATTAAATCAGCTTCCGCAAGGTCTGAAGTTTGATATTTACAAAGGGAAATCCGAACAATTCAACGCACTCTCCATACAAGCACTGTCCATCACATTTCAGGCAACAAAAAAGAAGAACATCCATAACATTTCCGGCTATTATGACGGCGTACTTCGTGAATTGATTGGTAAGCTTTTATTCAGTGATATGTTTATGGAATATGATGTGCCCGTGGAATTCGGTTTGTAGAAGTGACTCGCTTTTTTTGATGTAGTAGGAACCCCCCAGTCGAAAAGAATTTATCTTCTTAGTATCCTTTTTGTGATTATTTGTCTATATAACTAGTGAACGGTCCCATTCGACTGTGAAAAACGTTCGTGCACTTATGTATAAAACCGTCATCAACAATGTGTATGTAAAAAAACTTTACTGGGAGGAGTTTTAAGATGAAATTACTAATTAATGAGGCGCCGCTTCAAATCATTCCGTCATTGGCAGTACAAGTTGGGTTGAACGAAGCCATATTGTTGCAACAACTCCATTTTAGATCGCTCATTTCTCAACATCATAGGAGTGGGTTTAGATGGGTGTATAAGACGTACGAAGAGTGGAAAAATGAAGAGTTTCCATTTTGGTCTGTGGATACAATCATACGAACCATTCGTAAGTTAGAAAAGTCTGGAATGATTATTTCTACGGCGCAGTATAACCGTATGAAAATAGACAAGACCAAATGGTACCGGATTAACTATTCGTCTTTGCGCGCCCTGACATTGCAAAATGCCCCCACCGTGATTGCAAATTCAGTAGAAGGGGAAATGCAAATTACACACACACTTCAAGGCAATTTGCCTACAGCAATACCTAAAGAACTTAAGAGTATTAAAAAAAGATATACTGTCGAGAACAATCTCGACGTTGTGTCCGTCATTGACTATTTAAATGAAAAAGCACAAAAAGATTTTAAAGCAACATCCAAACCAACAGAGCGATTAGTGAAAGCCCGCTACCAAGAAGGATATAACTTGGATGATTTCAAAAAGGTTATTGATTGGAAAGTGAGAGAGTGGTTGAACAATCCACATTGGCAAAAATATTTACGACCTTCAACTTTGTTCAACGCAACACACTTTGAAAACTATTTGGAAGAGACGAGAGGTGGAAAAACAGAGGAAAACAGTTCACCAAAATCATTCGAACTAGACTTTAGTAAAGGAGAATGTGAAATGTAAAGTACGCGGGCAAGTAATTAAGTGTACCTGTGTGTCAAACAATCCTATTTGTTTAAACTTCCTCGATTGTTTCTAGCACAGGTACGCGAAATTTATAAAACTCACGCTACTCTTTTCTAATCACCTTTAGTGTATAAGTCATTTTCCTACTACTATTTGAATCACTCCATTTTCTTCTTTTGGCCGCAATGTAATAATAAACATGTCTGTCGATGTTTTGAATGTAGCAAATTGATATACATCAGGTAGAGCATTCGATTCACCATCATTTATGATTGAGTAATCGATCTTTTCGGAGTACTCCCGATACATGTCAAAAACTGCTTCCACATCAATTTTTTCTAAGTTAATATCGATTTGATACTCAACTTTATCCGCATCCGACTTATCTTCTATATTCGTTATGACAATTCCCTCTGGAAAAGGAAAATCCGCGGGAATGTCATCAGGAATTGATAACTTTTTCCCTGCTTTATCCTTTTGTTCTGGTTTATCGTCATCTGAGGATTTCTCCCCAACGTCCTTATCCTTATTGGATTCAGTCGCTTTAACCGAATCATTTTTTATTTTCGATGAATCATCACTGGCTTCATTACACGCGACTAAAGCAAGACACATTCCCACTATTACATACAAGGTTAAAACATGTTTCTTCATTTACGTATTCCTCCCTTTGTCCATTTTTTAGTGCGATATACAATTTGAATATTAAGTTTACTTACCATTTAGTTTACCACAAATTATCACGTAGCATGATTAGAAATATTGTCTTTCTGAAATTGATTCTATCTAACTATGACTCACTTCAATTAAAATACATTTATGATTTGATGCTCGTTAAAGTGTTTACCATCCCATTTCAAATACATAAGCAGATCATTTACATCTTCTCGTACCCACATCTCAATTTGAGCTTAATAACAGATTTCCTTAAGCCTATGTATAGTGTAAACAATAGGAGGGGGATGCAAAATGATGCACTGTTCATCATGTAAGAAAAGATTCAATTGGAAAGCGCTCTGTTGTGCAGAAGGCAATGGAGATTACTGTTCTATGGCTTGCCTACCTGAAGGTGAATTGGATGAGCCCTTTGCACTGAATTACTATCATTTACTTAATTCGTTCGAGGAACCGCCAATCATTCACTTCGGTGAATCAGCAACATGAACTATTGGTAGAAGTAGATTATTTGCTCATTCAATATGAAGAACATTTATTGGGAGACCTCGAAGGTTCTTATTATAAACAGGAAATCCGAGAGTTATTGGGATCTGTGTTTAAAGCGAAAGATGAGATACGGGAATACTTTACGATAAAAGAAAACTTCCGTCTTGATATGGGGCTTTTCATCGGCTGGGATACGATTCGTATGGAGTTATCCAAAGAGGTGGCAATCCACTTACAAACTCTTCTACAACAACAGTTAGAGTCTTTTGAAGACAGACCAATGATTTTATACAATCAAGGCCTAGATGCAGTAACTGAATGGCAAAACATACTTTACTTTGAAGATGAAGAATCCTACATAGACACAGGAATTCATCCATACATCCAAGAGTTATATACGTTTGTAGATGCGTTTTTAAGACCGTTTATGCTTGAAGACTATGACTCACTGTTCTCTTATATAGAGCTCGCCCTATGTCCAATCTGCGAGATTATGGAACCATGGGAGGATTTCAATCTTATGGAAATTGAACATGTACAGGCATGTTGGTCCTGTCAATGAAAGGATTTGTTATGAATGCTATTATGGGAATGCAAACTAACGGATAGTAACGAACTGGTGCAGCTCATAGGTAAGCTGTCTAAAGAAGAACGGGTACGACGTGAACTTTGGAAGGAACTAAAAGAGGATGGCAAAACAGATCAAGAGATTGTGGAGTTATTTTTAAACTTTGGATTGTAGTATGATGACAGGGACATATGTGAAAGAGAATACATGCGTGACGAACAACACCCAATAAAGGAGCGAACAATAAATGAAACCTAAAAAGTACCCAATGACGAAGTCTGGAAAACAGGCGATCTTGCAAGAACTAGATACGTTACAAACGCAAAAACGTACAGAAGCATTGGACCGCATCAAAAAAGCACGATCGTTTTGTGATTTTAGAGAGGACTCGGAATACGCGGCTGCTATGAAAGCACAAGCTCAATTGGAAGAACGTATTTTACTTCTCTTAGATATGCTTGAAAATGCAGAAATGATTAGCAAAAAGGATCATAGTGTAGATACAATCGTTCTCGGTACACCCGTAACGTTTATCGAACTGCCTAATGGCGAAACAGAAACATATACAATAGTAGGTATCGCAGAAGCCGATCCACTTAACGGAACGATTTCAAATGATTCACCACTGGCGAAGGGTCTTTTAGGACGTTCTGTTGGCGATGAAGTAAGCCTTAGAACACCAGGCGGGGAAATTAAGTTACAAATCGTTTCCATTGGTTGAATCCGCATTTCATTCAGCAAAACAAAAAGAACAGCCCATCGTTAAGCCATTCTTTAATGGACCCTTATTTCCAATAGTTATTTGCGGCTGCTACTGTTTGAAAATAGTTCGCTACAACATGGGAGGCCATTATGAGGCTGTTGGGGTTATTTGAATAGACCTTTCTTAGCTCCGCCCTTACTTCTGCTGAAGGTTGCGTGTACATGACACCTTTTTGTGCAAGCAATATCGCAAGCTCAAACCCTTTTTGCGGTGTGTCTGTTTGTAAACTCGTAATCCAATCCTCCATCCTTGTTTCCCTCCTTTTGTGATTCTCTTTAACTAGTGTATTCATATGTAAACAAAAAGACCTTCGCACAAGAACGCAAAGGTCTGAATTTCTTTTCTTGGGACTGATAGGTAACTGCAAAATTCATGCCGGACCCCTTCATATCATAAGTAATATGCTTTTACCATTGTTTAAATACCAAATGCCCGAAAAGCTTCTTCAATTTCTTTGTGAGTTTTCCCAGCCCTCAAACACTCTTCTCTAATTTCTTCGCGAATCGACATAGCTCTGAATGTAGCATCATGACATTTTTCAAACTTTTTTCCATTGTAATGAAAATAGAATCTCATTTTATTCCCTCCTTTCATTTGTTGTAACAATAATTACATGCAATAACTTGATACTCCTCACTTACATCAGCATCTTCAATTGGCTCTGGGCAATTACATATGGGACAAGTAAAAAGCTTTGTGAATTGAATACAATTCTCATAATCAAATCCTTTCTTGACGGATCTTTCCTCAAAAAAATCGACGCAAATCGTATACAAATCTTGCAATGCATTTTGACCAAATCCATTTTTATAGTACTCTTTTTGTGGGAAAACTAAAATACTTTCCATTTCAGTAAGTGCATCAAATCTTGCTTCCTTTAAGTGCATCGGATTCAATTTGTTTTCATTCATATACTTTTCCAATATCGCCTGCAAGGCCACAGCGCTTTCTTTAGAATCGTATTGAACAATTCCTTCCCAGTAAATGACAAGTCCCGTTTCAAACCGGTAGTGATCCCAATTTAACAAATAGATCGCCGACTTGTCGTAAAGCTCAGTAAACCATTGATGCAGTTCACTCAATCTCTCTTTGTAAAATAACCCTTCCAAATCTCCAAACACATATTCAGCACACTGCTTTTCACATAATTCAATTCCACTAAGCAACTCATCCCTCCGGTACCAAGTTTCAATATCACTCAGCTCTTCCACAAAGTCCTTATACGATGCCAATAAACTCGTATACGTCAGTGCATATGGTTCGTCCAACACATTTTCTGGTAAGCAGTCTTCTTTACAATAAATCTCTAATCCACCATGCCATCGAAACGGCTCGTCCAAAATCTCCCTCCTACACGCATGACAAATTTTCACGAGTTACCACCTCCTCACCGCCAACATACATGGGATTAAATAATTTTTCTACGACTTGTGTATAAGGCCAGGAGAGTAGTTAATAAAACAGAATTCATTCGATTACGATAAACTAGATTTCAATAATTAAAAAGACCTTTGTCTGGGTACGCAAAGGCTATAAAATTCTTATTCCGATTTCTTCCAAGCAGTGTTCCCCAATCAGCATTTTGGCAGAAGGGAATACTTCTATTAGAAATTGGTGCTTGATTCAACAAAAATAAAAAAGAATAGCTCTAGAATAAGCCATTCTTTAACAGGACCGTTATTTCCAATAGTTGTTTGCGGCCGCTACTGTTTGAAAATGTGTTGCAACAACGTGGGAGGCCATTGTTAGGCTATCTGCCATCGTCTCTTCCCCTCCTTTTGTCATTCTCCTTAAATATAGAGTACATTAAGATAGTTTTCAACGGTATTTAGAAAATTATGAGAACTCAACAAAAAGACCTTAGCAGATTTTAGCAAAGGCCTTTGGCGGTATGAATCATTATTTTTCCAACAATTTAATAGTTGACTTCACAAGGCGTAAAACGTCTTCTACTGGTAGGTTGGTTACGTCTGCAATTTCTTCTAACGAATATTGTTTATGATACATATTGAGGATGATCTCTGTTTTAAATTCTTGGATGCCTTCTTGTCTGGCTTTTTGTCTGGCTTCTCTCCTACCTTCCTCTATGCCCTCCATTCTTGCTTCCCATACTCTTTGGATTTGATCTTTCATGTGAATTTCTTGAGCGATGGCTGCTTTGCGTATTTCAATATCATCACTTAAACGTTGGATTTCCATTAATGCATGTTTCATTGCCGAACTCTCCATAGCTAATTCCTCCTCCAATAAAAGATACTCGTTTGACAAACAATCATGTTTGTTTAAACTTTCACAAATATATCTAGTACAGATAAGAGATATATAACTATTGAATATTCGACTTCACAATACGTGAAACGTCTGCGATTGGCACATTGGTTATGGCTGCAATTGCTTCTACCGAATATTGGTTATGATACATATTGAGGATGATTTCTGCTTTGCCTTCTTGTGTGCCCTCCATTTTTGCTTCCAGTTCTCTTTGAAGTTGATCTTTCATATGGATTTCACGTGCGATGGCGGCTTTCCGTGTTTCTGGATCTTCACTTAAACGTTGGATTTCCTTTAACGCCTCTTGCATTGTTGAACTTTCCATTGCTAATTCCTCCTTTGTTTCCTGATCACCTTTAAAAAAGAGTAACCATTGCTCAAGCTTTGTTGCATTTTTAACTTCTAAGCATTTTCCCAAAGATATAGTAAGTCTAATTTATACTCATTTTAAAACAAACGTTCCTATATGTCAACGGAAGTAATCTGAATACTCTTTAATTCAGAACAAACAAAAGACCTTCGTAAATTGCGTGCAAACACTGTCATATTCTAGCATCTATTTGAATTCTCCTTTACATAGTCATAAGGGCCCGTTAATTGATTCCAATGAATAACCACATTCTAACTCTTATTTACTTCTACCTATTTCAAATTAGATATTAAGACAAATACCCGAATGTGTACAACCCATGACCAAATTGTGTTGAATCAATGACTTACAACGATTATGTGATTTAAATCACATAGGTACTTTTGCTTTGTTAATATAATGAAGGCAGTATCAGAAAGGAAGAAAAAAACAGGGGGGGTATAAAATGAGGAAAATAGTTGCAGTTGGATTCTCAGTGTTCTTTGTCGCAGGTATATTGGTAGGTTGTACGGACCCATCACTAGTAAAAGAGGATAATGAAATAGTCCCGATTAGTTTGGAGGTAAAGCAAACAGCAGTTGAAGTGATTGGTCCGCATGAAGGATTAAATCAAGAACCGGTACCGTTGAAATTTGAGCGAATCAGTGAAAATGAAGTAAATATTGAAATGACAGCACAAATTACAGATATTGAAATTGACAAAGGAAAGAACTACAAAGCGTGGACATTTAACGGAGAAGCACCCGGTCCATTGGTTGTTGTGAATCAGGGAGATGTTATTAATTTCAAACTAATAAATATTGACCCTGTAATCCCGCACAGCATTGACTTACATGCAGTTCACACAGCACCATCGAAAAACTTCGCCGATATTATGCCAAATGAAGACGGCACATTTACGTATCCAGCAAATTTCCCTGGTGTTTTCATGTACCACTGTGGAACTAATCCAATTCTATCGCATATTGCGAATGGTATGCACGGGGTCATTATTGTGAAACCAACAGATGGATACCCAACAGATGATGAAATTGACCGCGAATATGTACTTATTCAAAACGAATGGTACAAGTATAACGATTATGACGCTTTCTTAAATGAAGAACCTGAACATGTTGTCCTATCTACAAAAGCCCTTCACGAAGGAGACCGCAACACAAATGGCGATACATTCAGTTTGAAGGATGAACCGCTTGTTGCAAAGGTTGGCGAAAAAGTCCGGTTGTACGTAAACAATATGGGTCCAAATGAAGTGAGTTCACTTCATGTTGTTGGAACAATAATGGAAGATGTCTATATCGATGGTAATCCAGCGAATCGATTGAAAGGCATGCAAACGATTATGTTACCCGCAAGTGGCGGTGCAGTCGTTGAATTCACTGTGACTGAAGCAGGAGATTATCCGATTCTTACGCACCAATTCAAACATGCAGACAAAGGTGCGATTGCATTACTCAGAGTGACTGAAGAATAATGCAACTCCGAAAAGGGCATTCCATAAGGGGAAAGCCCTTTTATTGTTTTATCTTTGCATCAAATGAAAAAGACCTTTGCATAAGTTAGCAAAGGCGATCAAATTCTTATCCACGTTAACCGTTATATCTTCTTCCTACTCTTTATCCCCTGTACAATTTTCTCCTGAATCAACAAATACTGATTGATTTCTTCTTCATTCAAGTTTTCAAAAAGCTGCATGAACACTTCTTCACCAATCGTTTGTGCTTCTTTCAATGCATCCCTACCGCCAGTTGTGATTTGAAGTTGAATCGTTCGGCGATCCGATTCATCGTACAATCGTTCAGCAAAGCCAAGACTAACAAGCTTTTCGGCAATGTTCGTCATGGCTCCCTTGGTATAACCAATTGTCTCAGCTAGCTCCGCCTGCTTTTGGGGTCCTTTTGTACGCAACTCAGCCAATACCAAGATTGGTGAAATGCCAAGGGGATGCTGAAATGCTTTCGTGAACTGCATAATGTTTTCATTATTCATCTGTTCTACTGTACGAATCAGTTTGAAAATATTATTTTGTTTCATTAAAAATCTCCTTCAAAAAAAGAATTCATTAACGCAACATGACCGATCCACCGTCAACCATGATTGTTTGTCCTGTGATGTATCGTGAATCTTCAGATGCTAAAAAGACAGCGACGCGTCCAATATCCTCTTCTAATTCACCAAAACGTCCCAGTGGAATTTTCTTTACAACTTCTTCGTAATATTCGGGTTGTGCTTTTGCCCATGCCTGAACACCAGGTGAGTTGGCAAGTGGACTAATTATATTAACGTTAATACCAAACGGTCCCCACTCATTTGCGGCTACACGTGAAATACCACGAATTGCCTCTTTTGCAGCAGCATACGCACCTTGAGTTGCATGACCTTCCAATCCTGCACCAGACGCAAAGTTAATGACATTCCCTTTGGACTCTTTTAAGTGTGGAAGAGCTGATTGCATCAAGTAGAACGTTGGGTAAAACCCAGTACCAAACGACAGATCTAAATCTGCTTGACTGGTTTCTTCAATTGTTACTTGTTTTGATGCATGTGCGTTATTGACTAACACATCCAGCTTGCCATACTTCTCAACAACGTCTTCAACAATTTTACCTAGATTTTTGTGGTCCATCAAATTCGCTTGAATGAATATCGATTTTGGGGAAATCGCCTGAAGTTCTTTCTCCATCGCCTGTCCCGTCTCTTCATTTAAATCAACAATCGCTACAACCGCGCCTTCTTTTACCATCGCTTTTGCAATACCACTACCAATACCGCCTGCACCGCCCGTTATAATGACTACTTTATCTTGTAATTTACCCATTCAAAACATCTCCTTTTGAATTACGATTAAATATAGTATAGCACTAAACTATATTAGGATAAAGGAATTGAACTGCAGCCGGGACCGTGTGTCTCAAAAATTCAATTTTCCGAAACCATATGATAAACTAATAGATAACACTGAAAGGAAGCGATTTCATGCAAACTAAAACAGTAAACAATGGACTTAAAATACCACAACTTGGGTACGGAGTTTGGAAAATTCCTGATGATGAGGCCGAACATACAGTACAAAAAGCAATGGATGCCGGTTATCGTTTAATTGATACCGCTAAAATTTATAAAAACGAAGTGGGCGTCGGAAAAGCAATCGCCGCTACTAATGTACCCAGAGCTGAGCTCTTCATCACAACCAAACTTTGGAATGCCGATCAAGGCTATGAAACTGCATTAAAAGCCTTTGATGAAAGCCTTGAAAAGCTCGGCCTTGATTATGTCGATCTCTATTTAATCCATTGGCCAACACCTATGTTCGATATGTACGTAGAATCATACAAAGCATTGGAAACCATATACAAAGACGGTCGCGCAAAAGCAATCGGCGTCTGCAACTTTGACATCGAACACCTACAACGGATCATGGACGAATGTGAAATCATTCCGGCCGTGAACCAAATCGAATACCATCCCTACTTACAACAAACAGAACTCAAGAAATTCTGTACAGAACACGGCATTCTAATCGAAGCTTATAGCCCATTAATGAACGGCACCAAGGTTTTGGAAGATCCCGTAATTCAAGAACTTGCGAAGCAACACAGCAAAACACCAGCTCAAATCATCCTGCGCTGGCACCTACAAACAGACGTCGTTCCAATACCAAAAACAGTAACACCATCACGAATGGACGAAAACCTAAACGTATTCGACTTCGAACTAAGCGAAGAGGACCTGAACAAAATCGCCGCACTCGACAAAGGCGAACGTCACAACGCAGTCCCTAGCGAATTCAGCTATCGATAACTGAGGGGATGCTTTATAGGTTCTCTGGAAAATGATGTGGTGAAGAATCTTAGTCAACTATTATTCTCTAGAAAATCCCACTAATTTTCTATTGATCTCGAACTTATATTCTCCACACACTTTAGCTAATTGGAGTGCAGACGCAGTCTAAGTACGCGACGTCCTGTCGCAACGACTGCATAATCAACATCGTGTTGACCACGGCTCAAACACTCCAATAGGATCAGTTTGAATGTCGAGACCCCACAGGAGCGCGATTTTCGCGACGAGGAGGCTCGACCAGTGGCCTTAAGAAGAATGGTTTTTATTCTTCGACAATGGAACGCGTCCGGTCGGAACGGAAATTAGCGATTAACCACATTATTCTCTAGCCCAATATATATCTAAAAAATGCGATTCCAATTGGTCTACTCACCAAACGGAACCGCATTTTTCTATTTATCACACTAACTAAACTCAATCCACATTAAAATAACGTGCATCCGGATGCGCAAAAACAATCGCCGAAACAGAAGCTTCCGGTTCCATCATATACTCCTCCGTCAAATGCACACCAATATCCTCAGGCTTCAACAAACCGAACAACTTCGACTGGTCCTCCAAATTCGGACAAGCCGGATACCCAAACGAAAAGCGCTGACCCGTATACTTCGCTGCAAACCGCTCAAGCATAGTGAATTCCGTAGCATCCGGGAACCCCCATTGATCGCGAATCTCTTGATGAATCCGTTCAGCAAATCCTTCCGCAAGCTCTAGGGCCGTTGACTGGAATGCATGACTTTCCAAAAACTTACCTTCCGCCTTCAATTGATTGGCGAAATCTCGTACCCCATGTCCAGCCGTTACTTGCATCAAAGCTATATAATCCATTTCACCGCTATCCACTGTCTTCAAAAAGTCTGCCAAACATAAAAACGGCTCTTTGCTTTGCCTTGGAAACGTGAATCGTTCAATCTCCGTTTTGCTGTCTTCCGGACTGTAAATAATGACGTCATTCCCGTCCGCTTGAGCGGGAAAGAATTGATACAAGCCAGATGCCGATAAATTACCCGAACTCAGGAATCCTGTGACCATTTCATGGAGCTCAAGCGCACGCGGCTCTTTATTCTCAAGCATCTTAGCAACATTACCCCGAAGGCCAAGATGATGCCCAATAAGCGTTCGCATATTTACATATGGTGACAAGTGAGAGACCGAATACTCCTTTTGAATCCGACGACGTAAATCTTTTGGAACCCGAACCGCCGCGTCTTCTCGAACCGTTTTTACCGGTCGAACCGCCATTTCTACAGCAGGTGCCGCCGCTCTTTTCGCTTCTTTTATAATATCGTTTTCGACTCGCTTTATTTTTGCCTCTTCTATTTCAATAAGTAATGCTTCTTTTTCATCTTTATTTTGCAGTCGATTGGCCAATTCCAAGCCGTACATCGCATCTTTTGCATACAAAACCGGGCCATCGTACTCTGCAGCAATCTTCGTCTCTGTAAAACGACGTGTCAATGCGGCTCCTCCAACAAGTATCGGTATGTCAATCCCGGCGGCTTTGAAATCCTGCGCAGTCAACACCATTTGTTGTGCCGATTTTACGAGAAGGCCTGATAAACCAATCATATCTGGCTTTTCCTTGCGAATCACATCAATTAATGTACCGGGCGTCACTTTGATGCCGACATCAATGACTGTAAACCCATTATTCCCCAAAATGATTTCGACCAAGTTCTTCCCAATATCATGGACATCGCCTTTAACCGTCGCAAGAACAATTTTCCCTTTGCCATGATCCCCGGAATCCTTATCCATGAACTGTTCCAAATACGTAACCGACGCCTTCATAACTTCCGCACTTTGAAGCACTTCCGCTACGATCAGTTGATTCGTATTGAAGAGTCTTCCCACTTCTGCCATCCCCGTCATTAACGGTCCATTGATGATATCCAGCGGAGCGTCGTACATTTCCCTTGCCGCTTCCAAGTCGGGAATCAATCCTTCTTTCGTTCCTTCAACTACATAATAACTGAGACGTTCCGGAACTGTTTTCGGAATATCGTCTTCCGTCTTTTCTTTTTTCTTTCCGCGGTAGAAATTTGTAAAGTCAGCAAGTGTTTGATCCGTTGTCGTAAACAGCAGTTCATTCGCCATCTTAATTTCCGCTTCTGGAATGGAAGCATAGCGTTCCAATTTCTCCGTATTTACGATGGCGTAGTCCAATCCTGCTAACGTACAATGGTACAAATACACAGCGTTCAACACTTCACGACCAACAGGAGGCAACCCGAAGGAAACGTTACTAACACCCAAAATCGTTAACGCGCGAGGCATTTTTTCTTTAATTAATCGAATGCCCTCGATTGTTTCAACTGCTGATCCAATGTACTGCGCATCTCCTGTTCCAACCGGAAAAACGAGCGGATCAAATATGATATCTTCAGGCTCAATTCCCCATTTATTAACAAGTAAGTCATACGAACGCTGCGCTACTTCTAATTTACGTTCACGAGTTACGGCCATTCCTGGTTCATCGATTGTTCCAACGACAACAGCTGCGCCGTATTTCTTCACTAATGGAAGAACAGCGTCAAAGCGTTCTTCACCGTCTTCTAAATTGATGGAGTTGATGATCACTTTACCTTGAGAATATTTTAAAGCTTCCTCAATGACCTTTTCATCGGTCGAATCAATCACTAGAGGTACTTTTACTTTCTTCACAACTTCTTTCATAAATCGTGTAATGTCCTCAAGTTCATCTCGGTCCGGATTCGCAAGACAAATATCAATGACATGCGCCCCACCTCTTACTTGTGCACGAGCGATTTCAGATGCTTCTTCAAATTTCCCATCAACAATCAGTTGCTTGAATTTTCTTGAGCCAATGACGTTTGTTCGTTCGCCAATAAGTAAAGGACGCATCGATTCATCATACAGAAGAGGTTCAATACCCGATATCGCATGGCCGTGCAGTTCCACAGGAATTTGTCTCGGCTTTTTACCTCGTACCACTTCTCGAATCGCCTCAATATGTGCTGGCGTTGTTCCGCAACAGCCCCCTACGATATTCAGCCATCCTTTATCCGCAAAACCTTCGAGCTTTTTCGATAAGGATTCTGGAGATTCATGGTAATGTCCTTCTTCATCCGGCAATCCAGCATTTGGATAACAACTGACGAATCCACTTGATAGATCTGACAATGAACGAAGGTGATCGGTCATGAATTCAGGTCCAGTTGCGCAGTTTAGGCCGACTGAAAGTGGTTTAATATGTTCAATCGATATGTAAAAAGATTCAATCCTTTGTCCCGCGAGCGTTGTTCCCATTGGTTCAATCGTTCCAGAAATCATGACAGGCAATTCAATACCCGTCTCTTCAAATGCTTGTTTAATACCCAGTGTACCAGCTTTCACGTTCAACATATCCTGACTTGTTTCCATAAGAAGGATGTCGCAACCGCCGTCAATCAAAGCTTTTGCTTGAATATAGAAGTCATTTGTCAGTCCGTCAAAAGTGGCACCACCGGTAACGGATAATGTTTTCGTTGTCGGTCCCATTGCCCCTGCGACAAATCTTGGCCACTCCGCTGTGGAAAATTCAACTGCACATTTTTTCGCAAGCTCAGCAGCCTTAAAGTTAATATCATAAGCCTGATCACCAAGATCGTAATCATCGAGTACAATCGGTGTTCCACCAAATGTATTCGTACAGATGATATCCGCGCCAGCCTCAAGGTATTCACGGTGAATCCGCTCAAGGACATCGGGTCTCATAATGTTTAAATACTCGTTGCACCCATCGTATTCCTCTCCACCAAAATCATCCTCAGACAAATCCGCTGCCTGAATCATCGTACCCATCGCACCATCCATAACTAAAATTCGCTCTTTTAATTGTTGTTCGATTAAATGCTTCACCATTGACTATTCCACTCCTATTCTAAAAAAACAAAAAAGCCTTCCAATTAGAAGAAGGCTCTTGAAAATACATAAAGTATGCTTCTCCTTATCTGTGGAATCTAAATAGATTCGCTGGAGTTAGCACCTGACCAAAAGGCTGGTTGCTGAAGCGTCGTAGGGCCAGTCCCTCGGCTTCTCTTGATAAGAATATTTATTCAATTGTTTTGATAATTAAGAATAGCATATCTGTAAAACAACTATCTGTCAATGACTTTCTATATAAAAAGAGGTACATGTGTGACAAACAATCAAACATACTTCACCCAAAGCCCATACTAGTCATGTTCAAACTTTTCCGCATTCATAATCATTGCATTATCTGAATAATGTCATGCACACGCACTCGAATTTTTTGAATCTTTTTCCTTGTTCAATCGTATATTTAATATGGAACGAACGGTGAAGGATGGGAATGACTGACTATAGTAGCAAGGTAAATGAAGAGCTAAGATGAGCTTGGGTTTATAGATGAAATAATTTGATGGCGAATGGAGGTGGCTTGTATGGAATTTACTCGACACGAAGACGTACATGAATTTGCAAGGATTGCAGAACCAATTCTATCCGAAAAGGAAGATCTATACAGTCTTTTTTTCGGAGTGCTCCAAGCAATCAAAACAGGAAAGTATGAGCATCCATTCATGGCAACAATTATGGAGAAAGGGGAGGTGCTCGCTTTATTACAAATGACACCCCCGCATCCATTAAATCTTATATTTACCGACGAAAGCCGTTTAGAAGAAAGTGTCGACCTGTTAATAAAAAAACTGCTTGATCTTGAAATTGAAATCAGTTCAGTTGTTAGTTTGAAAGAATGGGCAAATTTATTCGCAGAAAAATGGGCCATGAAAACAGACTTAACGTCATTTTTAGTGATGGATCAAGGATTGTATCGACTGGACAAAGTAAACGAAACGTTGGAACCAAGTCTAGGAACATGGCGTTTTGCAAATAGAAAAGATGGCTTGATGATTGAGAAGTGGTTCAACTTATTTGAAGAAGATTCAGGGCTCTCCATTTCCCCAATGGAAGATGTCAAAAAGCGGGTTGCTTCATTTATTGACGAACAAGAAATTTTTTTATGGGAGCTTGACGGAAAAGTTGTTTCAATGATGAAGAAGTCACGTCCAACAAAGTATGGTGTAACTGTATCCCTCGTTTTTACACCGCGGGAAGAGAGAAAAAAAGGCTATGGTCGGACGTTGGTTGCTGCTGGAACAAAAGAACTTCTTAATGACTATCAATTTTGTGTCCTGTATACGGATTTGATGAATGCCACTTCGAATAAAATTTATATGGAAATTGGCTATAAACGATTGGCAGATTCCGTTCAGCTTGGGTTTGAAAGATTTGAAAAATGACGTTAGTGAAATTCCATCCCTTTCTCTATTTATTAGAGATGGGGATTTTCTTTCAACAACGTCATAAATTGTACAACCAATTTCATGAGATTATTCTTAGTTATTTGTTAATAGTACCTCTGGCTACTTCCTTTTTTCGCTATTTCATGGGCTAGACGAATTGTTGAAACGGCTAACTCCGCATACGTCACTTCTTTATCGGGGTTAAAAATTTTTTTATCCGCCGTGAATAATCCCAAAGAATTTGCCAAAGCGACATGACCCGTATATTCTTTTTGAACTTGATCCCAGTCCTTGAAGTCAAGCTTATAAATACCACTCTGTTTGGCTGCCAGCTCAAGCCCTAAAGCACGTATATGCCAAACGGCCATTTCTTCTTTCGTAATCGGAGAATCGACGGAAAAGATTTTATCGCTTGGTAAGATGATGCCCATTTCAACGGCTTGTTCCACCATTTGATATAAGGGGTGTTTAGGATCTATATTCTCGAAAGTTTGACTCTTGTTTTCACTCGAATCATAGAACCTGCCGTCATAAAAATAAGTTAGCGCATTCATAAGGGTTTTAAGTGCCTCTTCTTTTGTTACGGCGGCATCTCCATCAAAATTATCTATATCTTTAACCTCTAAAATTCTGGCACCGATGAGGTAATTGAGCTCCTCCTTTGCCCAAGGATGTGAAACCTCGGGTAAATCGCTCACATCATACAAGCTGCTCCATTTTCCCGAAGTGGCGTCTAAAGAGCTAAACGATTTTCCGTTAAATAAAGGCAAATAGACTAAATCGTAATGATGATTGTTTTTTTGCTCTTGTTTCATATAATTCAATTTAAGACTTAGTGCCTCTTTAAAGATCCCATTGGCCTTTTCCTTAGTAATGGCTGATTCAATTGATGGCCATTCCTTCACTTCTTGATAAATTACACTAAGACTGTTTAATGAACCATTGGCGGCTACGCTTACGTTAATTTGATCATCCATCACAATAACGCCATTCAAAATTCTTGGGAAATTAAAATAATAAGTTCCAGGTCTTTCCTCATAATAAGATTCTGCAATAGGATTGGCGTATTCGTGAAGGTAAGATGGAACCCATTTCAATAAATAGTTCTTAGCTTTGGCAAGTGCCTCCTGCTCAGTAATTTTGTTGGCCTTTTCAGTTTTTGCTCCGGCCTGCTCCAACATTTGAGCTGCTACATCGTAAAATTGTATAATCTCACCAGTCTGTTTATTTATTTCTAAATTTGACCCATGACCCCCGTTTTCACCTTGATACATATACTGGACACTAAAAACTTCCTGTCCACCATAATTTGTGTATTCCCCAATAGATTGAACACTTAATTTCCAAGTGTCGGGATAAATATCAAGAGCTTGTTCAGTAATTTTTTTTGCTTCTTCCTTAGTAATTCCGTTGTATTTTGGTGGAATCGGATTGGCAGAAATCTTCTCCAATTTTGTGTTTTTTGGTAACTTATCTACATAGTCTTTCGCCGTTAACCACTTACCCGAATGCGCATGCACCCCGCGTAAATTAGATGTTGGTTGGTAAACGAGCTGAACACTGCGATTATTTGTTTGGTTTGTTTGATAATCATTCTTTATTTGATAGTGCAATTCAACTGTAAGATTTTCTTTTACTTTTTTAAGAACTTTATTTTCATCTATAACTTGTTTTACATCGTCAAAAGTGGACGAGTTCTTATTCATGGGGTTTCTATACAGCCCCACGATTTCACCGTTGCCAAGCACACTTACCTCAATTCTTTGATCCGCAAGTGGCACCTTATTTTCCGTGCGGGCAAATGAAAACGAGTAACGAATTGGATCCGTTAACAGTTGTCTCGAGTAATAGTTCAACGAGTCTGATTCAAATTGGTACTTCTCTCCATCTTTAAATTTTTTAAGTAAAGCAATCGCTATCTTTTTGGCCTCTTCCTTTGAAACTTTTGCTGGAAATAAAGCCTCGGACACATTAGATGGTTGGTAATGGAATTGTTCAATTTCAAGGTCTTCGCCAACAAATCCCACAGACCCATATATTCGTTTTCCATTCACCAACTTAGTAAAGGAGAGTTCATAGCGTAACGTCTCATCTTCAGGATAATAAAGCCCGCTGCCCATTTGAAAATCACTCGACTTTAAATAGTCAAATTGATTGGGAAACAAGGAACGAAACTTTTTTATTAAATCGTCTTTTGTGAAATTTGTTTCTGTAGTAGCGATTTGAACACGAGGCTTTTGGGACAATTCATTCATTGACTGAGAAGCGTTTGCGGTCGATAAACACATTCCAAATGATAAAGCGGAACAAGTCAGCAAGATTCCAATTTTTCTTAAATTAGATATCATATTCACCCCTAATTAGTAGTATATCCATTGAATAGTGTTGCTTATTAACGAGTATCCCTTTTTACGCCCTCCTCTTGTTTCCACTATAAACATCCATTTTCGAATAAATCCGTCTTCCAATAATTTACCCGCGGATAGTTTACTTTATGATTGTCATGGTGTGGACATACCTAATTTTTTGTTTCCTGCACAGGTACGTCCAATAGTTTAAATCTTGTTATTGAATCGCACGAAAGTGTTATACTAACAACGACATTATTTCAATACTCATTTTGTTACATAGGTACCATTTCGTATTCATTAACAACTACTAGGAGGAAAGTAAAGTGAGAAATTCTGACATGCGAACCGAAGAAGACTTCTTAGGTAAAAAGGAAGTTCCAAATACTTGTTACTACGGCATTCAAACGTTACGAGCAGTTGAAAACTTCCCCATTACCGGTTACCGAATCAATTCAGAATTAATAAAAGCGATGGCGATTGTGAAGAAAGCAGCGGCGAACGCAAATTTTGAAACCAACCGACTTCCATTCAATTTACAACAAGCAATTGTGCAAGCGTCAGATGAAATAATGGAAGGGCTTTGGCATGACCAATTTATTGTGGACCCTATTCAGGGTGGCGCAGGTACTTCTATCAATATGAACGCGAATGAAGTGATTGCGAATCGAGCACTTGAAATACTTGGCAAAGAAAAAGGGGATTACGCCTTTTTAAGCCCGAACAATCATGTCAATATGGCTCAATCCACAAACGACGCATTTCCGACCGCAATACATATCGCAACACTTTCATTGTCCGCAAAACTGCTCACGACGATGGAGAAAATGTATGACGCTTTTAAAATAAAATCAATTGAATTCGACCATATTATTAAAATGGGACGCACACATTTGCAAGATGCTGTTCCCATTCGGTTGGGACAAGAATTCGATGCTTACAGCCGAGTAATCAGACGGGATATCAATCGTATTTCCCAGTCGCGGCAGCATCTTTACACGGTGAATATGGGAGCTACCGCTGTAGGTACTGGATTGAATGCAGATCCAAGCTATATTTTAAACGTCGTAGACCAACTGGCTAAAATCAGCAACTTTCCACTGATTGCCGCCGAAAGCTTAGTTGACGCCACACAAAACACGGACGTCTATACAGAAGTTTCCGCGTCTTTGAAAGTATGTATGATGAACATGTCCAAAATTTCAAATGACATTCGGCTCATGGCATCTGGGCCACGAACAGGTTTGAATGAACTGAACCTGCCAATGAGACAACCGGGCTCATCCATTATGCCCGGAAAAGTAAATCCCGTAATGGCTGAACTGATCAATCAAATCGCATTCCAAGTCATTGGCAATGATCATACAATCTGCCTTGCTTCAGAAGCCGGCCAATTTGAACTAAACGTAATGGAACCCGTTCTTGTTTTCAATCTTTTACAATCGATCAGCATCATGAACAACGGATTCCAAGTATTCACAGATTACTGTGTGTCCGGGATTACTGCAAACGAAGAAATAATGAAGCACTATGTAGACACAAGTGTCGGAACAATTACGGCAATCAATCCACATATCGGCTACGAGCTGGCTACCAAAATTGCCCGTGAAGCCATTCTTACCGGAAAATCCGTCTATGAGCTATGTTCTCACTACGAAGTCCTTACAGAAGAAGAATTAAGCATTATTCTAAATCCCTATGAAATGACAAAACCCGGAATCTCCGGGGCATCCTTAATAGAGAAAAAGAAAAAAGACCTTTTAAAATAAAGAATTTGTTTCCTTGCACTCGGTATTACTTTGCTTGCACTCAACACTGATTTGCTTGCACTCAAAGCGATTTTGCTTGCACCCCACGCGATTTGCTTGCAAATGAGGACTTTAAACCCAAGCTACTCAAGTGCTTTTCACAATCCTATAGTGCTCCAACAGCATAATACAAATGCGATTCCACTTTGGAATCGCATTTGTCTCGCTTGCACTCCACGTGATTTGCTACCAAGTCATGACTTCCACTCAACAAAGAGTTTTCCAAAATTCTAGAGCATTTCAGCAGCCATTACCTACTTAATAAAATAAGACTGTGACCAAATAATTTATGATACGTCTAAATGATGAATAACAAAATGCAAGGAAGGGTGAGTTACTTGCCACATACAAAGGAGGAAATTACGAATTGGTATCATCTTTATAGTGATTCAATATTTAAGTTTATCATGATGATGACTAACGATTATCATCAAGCGGAAGATTTGACTCATGATACTTTTATTAAAGCTTATAAAAACCATCATTCTTTTCAAAAAAAATCGCAGCCCAAAACTTGGCTATTCAGTATTGCACATAATAACACCGTAGACTATATCCGAAAACAAAAACCTATAAAGATTTTCCGAGAAGTACTCCAAACGCTGAAGGATTCCGCACCTTTACCGGAAGATGTTTTAGAAATCAGAGAAAGTTCAATTGAGTTGTATAAAGCATTAAGTAGGCTAAAATCCACCTACCGCGAGGTCATTATTCTCAGGAAAATAAATGAGTTTAGTACAAGGGAAACTAGTGAAATTTTAAATTGGTCGGAAGGAAAGGTTAAAACAACACTTTATCGAGCAATTCCCGCTTTAGAAAAGGAACTGTTAAAGGAGGGGTTTTTAAATGAAAAACAAATCTAAGGATATATCTTACTTCGATGAACCACTAAAACAATTGGATAAAGATGTTATTTGGGATAAGAAGAGAAAAAACAAACTTCATAATAAAATTGTATTTACAATGGATAATGATCGTTCCAAAAACAAAACTAAATTATTCGCAGGCTTTAAATATGCTTTAAATATCGGAGTAATGGTTATTTTATTGTTCTTCGGCTACAACTTCATATCTAACAGCATAACTCAACAAAGTGGAGACAATTTAACGGGCAACGATGGTAATCAAACAATTGATACTCCAATCATCGATGATGAAAACCAAGTGAATTCAGAAGATGTGGTTGAAAATAAAGAAACGAACATAGAGATTCAAACAGGCCCTTCCGAAACAGTAATTAGGATTGTAGAAGGCAGTGACTTGGAAGTTAAAGTTATTAATTATCAAATACAACCCTATGGTATCGCTTATCTATTAGACGAAGCATTCGCTGTTACTGAAGTGAGCAACAACCAAATAACGTATTCAACTCAATATGATGATTATAAGATAACATTAGAAATGATAGAACACACAAATCTTGAAAAAGCTGTTACGAACCTGCAAGAAATCTTTGAAACAGAAAATTATGAAGAAATGTTTGAATTGGAAAGTACGTCGGTTGAAGAAAACGGTTTGACCGGAAAAATCCAATTCTATGGTCACAATCCAGTGAAAGGATTTATTGCTTATGAGATCGGTGAACACGCACTAGCTATTACTTTTCAATATCCCATAGAAGGTGCAGATGCAATGTACCCACTTTTAGAAACCTTACGAAAGTCGATTAAAGTACACTAATTATTTAATCATTCCTTAGTAAGGTTTTCATTTACAAATGAGCTTTCGCGACAAGTTCTGTAATAAACATTCACAACGTAAAATCTAGTACCGATATTGTTAAAACGCTGTTTAGAAAGCTAACATAAAAAAACAGGTGAAGAAAAATGTTAATGAGTTCTCTTTAAAGGTGCAAAACGTTAAAAAACATATGAATAGTGGACCGAATCCGCTATGGGAAAAGGCAAGGCGAGTAAATCTTTTATTGTCCGGTCTGTATTTTCCCTTCCAAACACCCAGCTTGTCACAAAACCAAAGATGATGATTCCTCCTACCGCAATTGTTGAACGTTTTTGAAACCCACCAAAGTAAACGTTACTTAAAACGCTATTGCAATATTAACAACAGCGTTCTTTGTCGGATTATTAACTGCAATGCTCTATTTTAAAACTGTCTCGGCTGGGGTAAATGCTTCCCATTGATTATATTTCGTTGTGATTGATGAAATAAACCAATACTCTTTAAATGGCTCTAAATTCTTTTCCACGATTATTATCTTCTGCCCACCACCAAAATCTCCATCCGATGCCCATAAATCGTATTTTACGGTATATCGCATTTTGGATTCGCTTAGCTTTTCTACTTTGGTAAAACGAAAGTTACTAACCGAAGGGCTTGACTGACCTGTTATCCAGTGAGTTTCCTCAAATTTACTCCTTGATTGTTTTCGAAGCAAAGGGGACAACATCGCATATTGAACAGCACCACTTCGATTATTTACGCCTAATATCCACAATTCAACAGCTTGTTTTGGTTCGGTTACCATCAAACCAGTCGTAAAAGACATTAACTCGCTTTCTAAAGGAGTAAGTTGTTTGCCTTTAATAATTTCTCCATCAAAGGAAGGAGGAGGATCGTTCGTTTTTGCATTTACTGTTCCGTAATACAACCCACAAATTAGTATACTAAATAAAGCCAATAGAAGAGGTTTACTTTTATCCAATTTCATCACCCTAAATTATATTTGGGCTTAGTATATCCAGTTCAGTTACAGTCATACCTTGTTCAATTAACCTGCCTCTTAATTGTCCAAGAAACGTGAATAGCTTCATGAGATCCAATGTAATGTTCCACAATCGCGGTCCATAGATTACGATATAGACGCATTTGCTTATAAAACAATCGCACCCATTTGCGAATCAATATAACTGGCTCTTGAACGAACCTAGATTAATCCTGAGCATCATTTTACGTTATATACAACATCAGCATTTTTAATTGGTTTTACTGTATCCAGGTAATGTGTCTCTCCCAACCAGTATCTCCGCTGATACTTATTAAGTCTTTCTAGATAATTCCCAATATACATATCACGATTTAAAACTCTTTCGTGTCTCAATTCACATGGACAGTCTAAAAAAACAACAAAATCGTAAAACCTTCTCCATTCTTGTCTTTGTAGAAATATGCCTTCAATAAGAATAATGCTATCAGGTGCTACTGTAATATGTTTAGTTGAAATAGAATCCTTATATTTGTCATAAAATTGAAGAGTTATAGGGTTGGAACAATTATGTAGTGATTTAAATAAATCACCTTTCAGTTCCTTAACATTCCATTGTAGATAATAATATTCATACCATTCTTCGTGTCCTGTTAGGTATCGTTTATTTCTTTCAACAATATGGTCATCAAGATGAAAAGAAACTACCTTGCAGTTATTATTAATTAATTCTTTTGCAATTTTTTTTGTTAATGTCGTTTTTCCAGCCCCACTTAATCCATCTATACCGACTATCAAAGGACGCTGTTCATTGGAATGTATTGAAAGCTGAAATAATACCTTTTCCGTGACCTCATTAACCGCCATTTAATTCAGCTCCTATATTCTTGTTGAAAAAACTAACTCAAATAACTAATTTTATTGTCAGCATCTTCAACAAATTGGCCCTATTGTTGAACGGTTGCAAATCCTTATTCCAGAATTGCACCCGATTACGGTGAACTGCTTTTATTTTTTTTTTGTTGGGTAGAAGTAATAGCCTTTATTAATTCATCTGGCCGTCTAGTTCCAATCACAACGGTTTTATTTCTTAAATTTAATTCAATCCCTTGGTTACCACTCATGTTATAAACGATTTCTCCTTTGATGTTAAAACGGATTCCCCAGCCTCCAAATCGTTTGAGTGGACTGTAAATAATGCTTTCACAATGTTGTATGTCTTTGAATAGATATTTCTTATATTGAAAATGAAAAGGTATAAAACGGATATATAGACCACCTTCTCGAACTTCAATAATCAATTTCATTATCCCAAGAAATAATACAGGAAAGATAACTCCAAAAAGTAGCCACAAAACAATCATTACACCATTAGGGGCTGGTTTGTCTCCAAAAGGAGTATCAAGAATAATTTGTTGAATGAATCCATACCACATCATTATGGCAATCCCTATTACCAGTATCCAAATCCAAATTTGCCGAGGACGTTGCACTTCACGATAAACAACATGCTCTTTTTTTCCCATTCGACCCACACCCTTTTCTAACACCATTTTCACAATTTGGTCCGCTTGAGGAGCAGCTACTACTCCAGAAGTGCACCCGATTGCAGTATATTTTAACCAGTTCAACTGCATTAAATATATGTATTGAAAATAAACTGTTCTCCTATCTTGCCTATTTTTCTTTTGCCAGTGTCACTGAATCCAACCCTTTTATATAAATTTTGCGCTGGTATATTTTTATGATTAACAGCTAATATAATTTCATCATATTCAGAAAATTCTTGATTAACAAATTGTTTTATTAAATTCATTGCCCCTTTAGCAAGTCCTTTTCCCTGTTTAGAATTATCTATTGATAGTGCAGTTAACAATAATGCCCTTGGATTGTCTGTAAACTCCTTCACCCTATCAGTTGATTGTAACAAGAAAAATCCAACCGGTTCATCATTACTTAAAATTACAATTGGGTACTGATCATCAGTTAACTTCTCAAGTATGACAGCTGAAAAAGAAGTATATTGTGCCTTTTCAGTAGGTAGCTCGAATTCCTTTAATGCTTTTAAAAACTCTGGCTTATATTTTCCTACTTTTACCGTCTCACTTAAAATGCTCACAAAAACAGCTCCTAGTATCTATATTATTGTGTTTCGTGGTTAAGCTAATCTTTTACGATTTGGCCCGTTTCAGGCACAATTCTTCTAATACAACTGCACTCTTTAGTGGAAGAAGGTGAATAAAAAAGTACGCTACTCTTTTACCTTTCTGATAGGGAAATAGTAGATTATTAGTATTAGACCGAGAAAGAGCGTTGAGAATTGGAGGAAAACAGATGGATACATATGCCAAGCATCTGTATAGTATCCCACTGCCATTGGCGAAGTGCCGCTATTATTTAGCACAAGAGTTTGTATGGCACTTCGATTATTTTGACTGAAAGTGTCACTTTCTACCTGTCCTTTTTCGTCTATTGTGTGTATTGTATATTTTATTGTCTCCATGGGAGGTGAACTTATAATGTTTACTCCATTTTCATTTGTAATCTCATCTTTTGTATTTCTCAATATTACATACAATTTTCTTTCTTCTTCTTGTTTATCGATTATGCCTATAAACGAGATGTTTCCGTGATATTTCCCTATCCCTTCATCTTTCACTCTTATTGGGTAATTTTCTAAAGTGGCAAGTCTCTTGCCGTTTACCTTAATAGTTAGATTTGCAATAGCTATATCATAATTCCAACGGTCAGTATAATTTCCTTCATCGATAATTGTTTCTTCAATTTCCACATTGTGATTCAAAACGGCAAATTTCTGTCCAGGAGGAGGGTAGTTATGAGCAATAACTTCAATATCATAGCGATTATGCATTTGTTTTGTATGGAAGTCCTCCATAATAGTTTTGATACTCATTGGAAGAGCACTAAAAAACAAAATTAATCCCAATGCAAACAAAACAATTCTTTTTTTCATCAATTTCCCCTCCTTAATTAGACAAGGATTTATAATCTTCGATATCTTTTCTTCAACTAACTGGCTTAATTCAGGCACAGTGCATCTTCCAAAACTGCACCCATCTGTGGCACACTTATACGTTTTTTTCTTGTATCTACTCCTGAAAGACATCTTAATTCAGTATACAATTTATTTTTTTCCTACTTTTAATAATATAGCTCTAGAAATAAATTGAACTATTAATATTCCGATTAAGATAATAATGTCAATAAATATAATAGCGAAATTCATACAAAACAGATTAATTAGGGATGCGAAACTTAATTCAGAACTCTAAAACGTCATTAATTTCTCTAACTTTTCTGAACTAGCTTTCACTATTTCAAAAAGTTGTTTTTCTGTTTCAGAAGGTTTTTTATCCTGATTTAGAATATGCTGGCTGTATGCATTATATAATTCTTTAAGTTCTGAGTTTACTTCTGAAAGCATCCTAATATTTATTTTGTCCTCATTAGTTATGTTAATATACCCTGTTAATTTTTTAATGTAATCAGCCATCCCGAATTGACTGGATATAAGACTGTTAGGCTTGTCCTTAACAAAGTGTTTTGTTGATAGTGTCCCGAGATAAATACTATCACTATACTGATTGATTAAAGTAATGTTCTCCTTATAATTGTCGTTTTCCAGCATTTGATTTAATACATTACTATATTCAAAAATATAATTAAAATAAACATGTAATTGATTCTCTACAAATGTTTGTTTCTTATGCTTTTCTACATAATTGGTCGTCATTAATAACACATTGCAAAATAAGCTGGCTATTAACAAAAGTAGTAGGAACTTTTTATTTTTTTTCATATAGATGCCCCCTTACTATCTAGCATTTCAATTGTACTAACTAACGCGAATGGGTCTTGTAAAGAATGAATCCTATTAGGTGACAATTTTAATGGTTTCATCGTTACGAGTTTGGGTATGTGTCCTTGTAACCGTCAAGTAAAATCGAACAGTTTTTGATAAATAACACTCAACAGTTTTCGTCAATTAAGACCCAACACTTTGCTCCGTGAAGAGCGCTTTTCTGTATTTCATACGAATGCTATTTTGATCTTCACTAAAGGTTAAAATTTCACTTCGGTGAAGAAGACGATCTAAAATTGCAGTTGTCAATGTTGGATCGCCCAAAAATTTTCCCCATTCACCCGGACCTTTATTTGACGTTAAAATGAAAGCTGCTTGATCATAAAGTTCGTAAATGAACTGAAAGAATAGGTGTGCTTCCTGCGGCTCGTAAGCCATATACATGACATCATCAATGATGATTAAATCGGATTTTACAATCCTCTTATATCTTGCTTTCGATTTAGCCACGTATTCTCTTGTCTTTAAAACGTAAATCAGACGATCCATCGAGATAAAGGATACTTGATATCCTTGCTCAATCGCATGAACACCAAGTGCTGTCGAGAGATGGGTCTTGCCGACGCCTGTCGGCCCCATCATGATAAGCGTGAAATATTCCTCTACCCACGTTAATTCTTTTAATACATTTAGTTGTTTCACACCAATTGCTGTTTGCTCTTCTAAACGGAAATCTTCAAGTTTAAGTAGCTCGGGGAATTCTGCCCACTTCATTAGTTTATCAGTGTTTTTTGTTTCACGATAATTCACTTCATAGCTTAGAAACTCATGTATAAACTCGTGGTAAGTCCAGCCCTTAGCTTCTGCCTCTCGTAAAAGATTAGGCAATTCTTTAGCGGACTCTGCGAGCCGCAGAGTTCTACATTTATCTTGCAAAGGTTCATAAGGATGTTTCATTTAGAATCACCTCCTCGAAGAACCTGAAGATATATATCTTCTTTTCGTTCAGGCGCAATCAGATTTTTATATTTTTCATTGACTATGCTAGTTGCCTTGCTATTATTCTTTTTACTGTGTAGTGCCAACGAAAAAGCGATGTCCCTCAGATCGTTTGCGCTAGTGAGTTTCAAGCGTTTCAGTTCCTGAACAGCGATATCTAGAAATTCGGGATACTGTTGACCAACTAATTGCACGATTTTCAATTGGTCAATCAAATGACGTGGATAACGCACAGCTAGCTGTTCTACAAGCCATTTTGCAGCGTGTGGATCTTGTAATAGGTCTTCGACTTGTTGAATAAGCTTATCTCTTTTAGTTTGGTTTCGCTTCCTATGGGAAGGGTCGGAGATGATATTTCCTTTGCCATTAGCTATTTGATGTTTTGCCAGCACGTGACCATTTTGCTGAAGACGTATACAAATATATTCGTGGTTCTTTTCTACATATGCGATATTCGGTGCGTCTTTACGGTACGTACCGACAGGTACGCTATATCGATTACCTTCAAATCGTATGACGTTGTCTTTGTGGATTTGCCTTGTTATACTGGAAACATAGATATCTTCAAAAATGTAAGCCCCTGAGACCTGTCTGAGGTGTTCCTTTTCCAGAGTGTACACTTCAGTAGGTCTCTTTTTTGTGTTGTGATGTACTTTGTAATTCCCAGTTCGCTTAAGCCATTTCATACTAGACTCTTGCCAATCTAGTAGATTGGCAAAGGTTCGATTCTTAGCGAAGTTATATTTTACATACTTGACGACTTGTTCAATTTTCCCTTTAGATTCTGGATCGGCTTTTCGACATAGATAAATTTTAAATTTCCTCTTTTGATAATAATTTGTAAAGTCCGCGGTTAAAATTAAATCACCCGCATTCTCGCTGACTGCCAGTAAACGATCCTGATCATAAGCAATTTCATCTGTTATTCCACCGTAATAGTTAAAGGCATTCTCATGCATTCGTATTAAATCACTTGTCCTGAAAGGACGATCTAGCCACTCTACATACTTATATCGAGAGCGTGCTAGTACGAATGCAATAAAGTACAGTCGTTTATATTGGCCCTCCGTTGTCAGTTGTCTTGTCTCTCCAAAATCCACTTGGATTTGTTTGCCCATAGGCAACTCAGGAACTACTGCGTAATTTCTCTCGGTACTCATTTTAGGAATACAATGACGTTCTCTAAGCCCATTAACGAAATTCCTAACTGTTCCTTCAGAAACAGAGTCCACATCAAGCTTCTCCTGCAACCAATCAAGCACCTGTGCTCCAGAAAGGTCCGGATGTTCCTTTAACCATTCGAGTATCTGGTCTTTATAGGGATCCAACTTTTTACCTCTCTGTTGTAAAGACAGTATAAACTTTTGGAATTCATCTGGTGACATTCTTCCGTACTCAATGACTCGATTTCTGGAGATTTTTAACTTTTTTGCGATTGAGCTGTTTTTAAATCCTTCAGAGCGCAATCTGTGTATTTCATAATAGACCATCCACTTTTCCACTTCCTATCCCTCACTTTCTATAGACTAGTTTCAGTATATAGAAAGTGAGATTATGAGGGAAAACTGTTGTGTCTTATTTGTTGAAAACTGTTGACTCTAGTTTAACGTTTACAGTCCTTCTTGAAATCCTTTCTACACTTTTAAATTTCTACAAAAAGAATATGAATCTAGCTCGTTTACGTGATCTAGACGCACCCGATAATTGAAACATAATAATATGGATTTTCAATAAAAGTTCTTCAATGTTGGAAGTCTGTTTTGAAAAATGCCCTTTTTATATAGATTGTATAAGTTAAAACAATAATTGACCAAATCAAGTTTCCGATAAATGGCTGTTGAGATTGATTTGATACTAATAAAGAACTTATTAATCCGAAAAGCACTGAATAGATTATCATTAACCAAAAGCCCCATTTTTTTAATCTAATATATCCATAGACCATCAACAATGATATCAAAGCCACTAACACTCTCATTAATCGTTCTGGTACATTCGGTAGTCCAAATCTCTCAGCTATGCCAGTAGAATCAGCATCAGCGTTATAGAAAACAGCAGTAAATAATAAAACAACTGCACCAAAAAGATAAAAATAACTAATCAATGAAACACCTAAAGGTCTTTTCATTATTTCACCTCTCCCAATTACATTGATCTATATTTGGTTATTACTTTCCTACTAAATGGTCCGATTGAAACATAGTCCTTATACAACAACTGCACCCGCTAACTGATAAGTTGGCATCCTCTTTCGTTTTCTATTGGCTCTGGTTATCTGCTAGTTAGCCTTACAAGAATAAAAGAAGTTATTAGAGAAATGAAGCCAAAAGCAAATACTTTTAGCCAAGATACCTCCACATTAAAAGGAGAAAGTTCCTGCATATTTAAAGTGTAAAAGGACCACCATTCATCTGTTGCTGACAGAAAGGTAGAAGCAAACAACCAAACAGCAAATATCATAATAGCATTTACAGTAACAAGAATTTTATCTTTCATACTTCTCTCCTCAATCCAAATAGAATCCTTACCCAATTATTCGGCCATGTTACTGAAAAGGGTGCAAATCCTTGTTAAAGAATTGCACCCTTTAGTTGAAGATTAAATACTTTTCATTTATTTTTGATACCAATAATAACACGTGATAGTAAAAATTGGCTGCAATACATCCGTAAAGTGAATATGAAATAATTCCCCGCCAATCTATATTTTCAGTAAGTAAAATAGGGAAAATAAAACCAACGAATGCACCAATTGACGAATATAAACCTAATCCGACAAAATATCTTGTCCATCTTGAATTACTTTTCGTTTTCCCAATTAGCTTATCAATCAGGACTGAAAGTGGTATTCCTGCAAGGAAATAAACAGGTCCAGCATATATAACTACAAAAAAGGATGTTTCTAAAAACCCAAAATAATAGACATTAGGTTCTCGTTGAACACTAGGTGTATAGGAAACCCAAGCAAGTAGGGTTGCAAATAAAACAATGGAAAGGACTGCTATTAAAAATCTCTTCATCATTTCGCTTCTCATAATCAGTATTTCACTCCCCATAAATTAAAAAAATCATTCTTTAAAATACTGAACTAAAAAATGGCCCGTTAATTGAAGAAAGTTTAAAGTAACTTATTTCCTCCATAAACATACTAGTATTATGCAGTTATTATTTGTGACCATGCTGATTCCCTTTAAAATGGATTTTCAGTATAAAAAATATATAGATAAGCCAAATAATAATATACATTGAATACAGTGCCACCTGAACACTCTTAGGGCTCCAAACAAACACAGCTTCCCATGAATAACCATTTAGTAAAAGGCTTGGAATTAAATAGATAAAGTAACTTAATCCCAACATTAATACTAAAGACAAAGTCAGTTTAAGAATACTTTTTATACCATTAAATTTATAATACAATTGCTTTCTATTTATCTTAATTAAGATCCTTATGATAAAAATTAAAATAACTAGCATAAAGATGCTTAAAACAAGTATGATACCAACTGCCAACTTATCTATATATTGGTTTGAATCTTCTATGTCATTACTAACAACATCTCCATGTAATATTCCATTAATCTCCACTCCTATATTTTGAACTTGATTTGAACTTAAATTACCTAACACAGCAACTCCAATTTTTTCTTTGTTACTGAATGTTATATAAGTTGAATAGTTTGGATTCATTCCATCATGAGTGACCTGTTCATTTGGTTCAAGGAACCAGCCGCCAGCATAGAATACTTCATTACCTACTGCATCAACAGCACGATTAGCCTTATGAGTCTTTATAATGACTTCTTTTTCAAAATCAACTTCATTCATCGTACCCATTTGAATTTTAAGCCATTTTGCCATATCCTCCCCGCTAGATATAATATATCCTGCTGGTTTGTTTCCCCTATATATCGGTGCTTCATATCGTTGTGGTTTTAAAAACCCCATTTTATATCCATTTGTCATTTGATTGTTTATTTCTTCATTTCGGAATAGGTACGTATTATTTAATTCCATTGGTTTTAAAATAGTTTCTTCCATATAGTTTTCATATGTCTCACCCGTTACCTGTTCAATAATTAATCCTAGGACATCATAATTTATTGTCGCATATTGAAACATCTTACCTGGTTCACTATCTAGTTCTATTCCAATTAAGGTTCTTACTGTTTCTTCCAGCGCACTATCTTCATTAGAAACGGGAATCATATTTATAGTAGAGTCGGGGATTCCAGTTGTTTGATGTAACGTTTGCTCAATCGTTATTGGTATTTCTTTTCCATTATATTTTACTTTTAGCCAAGGTATATATGTAGTTACATTATCGTTAAGCTCTATTTGTCCACTTTCTACTAAACTAAAAATAGCTAATGCAGTAAAAGCTTTACTATTAGATGCTAATTCAAATAAAGACTGGGAAGTGATTGGTTTTTCTTCATCTAGAATTGAATATCCAAACCCTTTTTGATAAACAGTTTTATCATCTTTCACTATCGTTATAGATAATCCTGGAATCTTTCCCTTACTCATTTTTTCCGTTATGACTTTTTCTATTTGCTTTTCTTCCGCTTCAGTTAAATCATTTATTTCTTGTGCCTTTACTACTCCATTTTCCATTACGGGAATCATTAGCATTGTTACTGTAATAAACAATAATGTTATTTTTATTATCACATTTTTCATTTATTCCCCTTCTCTCACATCATCTGTTATATGTTTTATTCTTCCCAAAAAACTTCCTCCCTATTTATAATCTGGCCCTTTTTCAGGAACAGTTCATCTTCCACAGCTGCACCCGTATATTTAAAAATACTTACAAAAGCCTTTACTTATGAAATTCAGCTTTTAGAAGGTAAGCAACGTCATATTTTTCTAGCTCATTCATTTGACCTTCAGCATCTTTATAAAAATCATCAGTTAGACCACTCATAATTCCATCACTTGAATAACCGATTATCGCTAACACTAGCACACCTTCAATTGAATTATTCTTGCCTTCGAGGTTACTCCAAACGCTTGCCATAGCATCTAAATCATCTGAGTTTGTATCGAAATTACTTACAGAACCTATACCACCATTACCGCTAATCCCAATATTGAATGTCTGCTTCTTACCACTGTCATCTGGATTAGAAGTTACAAAAATAATAGAACCATTATCCTTTATTTCCGTTATTAAAAAACTTATTGCCTCATTCTCCAATTTACCTGATTCGTATTTTTCAACCCATACTGAGACTTCTTTATAATCACTGTCAATATTGAAGTCGAATACAAATGATTTACCAGAAATAGTCGTAAGTATTGCATTCTCCCTTTCTGTTAATTCAACAGCAGAAATCGTATTTGATTTTGAATTATTATTAGCACAGGCACTTAGAACAAATACCAATAATGCTACTATTGTAAATAACCTTTTCACTTTATCCCCGCCATTATTCAATTATAATGCCCGATTGAATGACAACCCTTATCCTGTTATCGCACCCGATGGTAGATTATCAAGGTAATATTTACTGCGTATACTTGTTACACTAAGTAATTTCAGTTTAAGTTTATCCCTTTATTTTTGCATCAAACCCTAATTCATTTTTCAGAGGTATCTACTTATTCCGTCGTTTGTTAACCTCAATCGTAATGAACTCAGGCAAATAGCTAGGAGTACATCCTCTTGATACTTTTTCATCTTTATAAAGACCTGTTTTCTCACCAAGTTTAATACAACGAGCACGATTCTTTTCATCATAAACGCCTATCCAGCATGCGGTGAAATTCATAGCCCATTGAACTTCTGGTTCTTCCTGCGAAATTTTAGCTTCTATTGCAACTAGCAAGTCTGCGGTGTTATCAGGTGGTGTTTGTCCAGTCCAACGCAATCGCCCTTGATAATACCAGTAAACACGCCTTTGAAGAGGAAAAGGACTATTTTCCCAAGACTCCATCATCGCAATTCTCTTCTTGTCTTTGGTGAGCTGATTAGCCATTAACCAATCCATTAAATTATTTCGTTCATCAAATGCGTGAATCTGCATATCCTTAGCAAGCCCATTTAGCACATCTTGTGATAGAAGTTTATTATCCATAATTAAAATTGCTAATAGTCTGGGCAAAAATTCTTCGGTTGACCAAAGTTCCATAGCCAGTTCGTGATCTCTTTTAATGTCCTTCGCGATTTTTCGTAAGTCACCTAGCTTAGTTTTACTATTGATCTGAGACAGAATGTTTTCTGCTTTCGATGAGCATTTTATTTCTAATCCTTTATTTTCGTTCATTTTATACAGCTCCTTTTTTAATCTCAGTTTCATACTATGTCCACCTACCTATTTTCCACAAAATGGCCCAATTGTAATACGATCCTTATTTATTTAACGCATCCTTTAACGAAAGATCAACCTGCCTTGGCCGTATGTATCGTAGTAAATATAATTCTTCCCAGGACTGTGCATGCAGTCATAATCACAATGGCTGAGACAAGACCAAATTTCCAAGATGAAGGACAATTAATCATCATAAATACAATTATACCTATTACAAATAGTCCGATAATAAAAAGCGGAATCCTTAATCGGGGATTATATTGTTGAACTAGAACCATGTCACTTGATAAAAAGATATTACTGATAACCAAATATGTAGATGCTTCTACCAGGTGAAATAAACCAAAGGAAAACAGAAAAAAGAATGCTAGCGAATTAGGGAATTCCAGAGACAAAAGAAGAAAAAAATTGGGATTCAAAAGAGCAGGTTAACCACTATTCCGGCAATCCCCACATAATAAAGTTGCTGATGACCCAACGTTTTTTTAGCCTTATCTTCATCAATAGGATTTGGGGTTGAGAAAAATAGATACAGTGGAACATGAACATTGAAAGGATTATTCTTGCACCCGTATTTCGCATACATAAGACCGTGCCCAACTTCATGTAACCAAATTGCTGAATATAAAGCCACATAACCAATAATAAAATATAATAAGATCATTCTGCCCCTCCATTCACTCAAAATTATTATTATCTACAAACTAGTTAGTAATAAGACATTCGCGCCCATTTTTAACAACGGGCACGATCCTTATTGAAGAATTGCACCCGATTGTGTGACTTGTCACTGAGTAATAACAACGTATCCAAGCCAACCAACCATTAGTATAACTGGCACAATCAACAAAACCGATAACCACATCATATTTTTCCTAAGCGACAACGCTGAACCAAGATAAAAGAAAGGCAAGATAAACCCCCACCAACTAAACAGTGGTGTAGCAGCTAAGTAAAGCGAAAAGGGTATTATTAAAAAGAAAGAAATAACGAGTAACAGTGGCTTTTTCTTACTTAGAGCAGCAAATGATAAGACAATTGAAACAAGCATGAAAGGCCAAAAAAGTATAACCATATTTCATCCTCCTTTTTTTAGCAAACACCGAGACTTATTTAACACTTTTTCAACCAAATAGTCCGATTGAAGCGTAGTCCTTATACAACAACTGCACCCGGTTCTTGAGGATATTAATCAATTAATACTTCAATCTTATTTTCATTCTCATCCATCAGTTTTTCTAATAAATTATGATACTCTTCCCCAAATTCCTCTATCCATTTTTCATCATTAATATCTCCTTCACCTAATTTAGCCTCGAGATAAGTATTGATATAAGCATTTCGTTCATTAATTCTTTTAGCATATTCTCTTTGGAAATCTTCAGGAGTCATATCTAATTTCTTAGCTTGAGATTCGGCATACTTACGAATTTGCTTTCCACCTTGGTCTTTTGTATTTTTAGGAGGAAGTTTTTCAAATTCATCACGGTTTTTTTCACCACTTAAATTGGTGGAAATATCGAGGTCCATTTCCTTTACCTCCTGTTTTACCAATTCTACTTCTATTGCCGATTCAAGATAATCTAATGCAGTATCATCAGGATAAAAAAAACGTAAATCACCTACCGTAATCTCTTGACCTTTTACAATCGCTGCTGCTTCACTATCATCGTATTTTGAAATACAGCTACACCCAGCTAACACAATAGTTCCAAGTAAAATCCCTTTGTAAAGAAGACTTTTCAATATCCCCACTCCTATTTAAGAATACTTCACCATAAATGAACCAACCTTCACTCAACTAAATGGCCCAATTGTTTCACATGCGCAAATCCTTATTCCAGAATTGCCCCCGTTTGTTGGAGTACAAAAGGCATTGTTATTGGTTTCTAAAATCAAATTTATCTCTTCGAACATCTAAAGTATGTCCGTTAATTACCACTGTGTTATTGTCTGTCCAAGTAATCTTTGCAGATTCTTCTCGATAGTTCCAATAGACATTTTTGGTTTTATTATTCTTCTTATTAAATGTCAACTCGCCACGAACAGCATATGCCGTTGGTGCACCCCCGTTAGTGACATATGCTTTTAACGTGTATTTTCCATTAGGTGATGTCTCTTCTGTAAGATATTCTCCAGTTGGTAACCGATTCATATCAAAGAACATCCAATAAACTCCATACCCGACCAATGCAGCAAATAATAAACCAACTATTATTAATCCCTTTAAAATTTTCATAAAAACTCTCTTGCTCTCAGCTTCAACACTAAATTCTTGATATGCCAAAGTCAAAAATCCCCCTTTTTTGAAAATGTCTTAATCAAGTAAAGGCTCCGACAACGGAAGATACCCTATGGTTATGATACTTTTTAAAATCTTTACGATTTTATAGACATAGCGAGTTGCATCACCAATCGAACAGGAAGTGCAGGCTTTGCCATTTGATTGACATCGCCCACAAAAAACAAATCCGATGCAGGATGATAAAACGCAAATGAACCTGTTGAGCCTGAATGACCCAATAATTCACCTTCTCCCATAAATAGTGTCACAAGACCACCCAACGAAATTTTCATATATCCGGCACCGTAATGAATGGGGGACATGGCGATTTGCAACTTGTTATTGATTTCTAATTCATGAAAAACAGTTTTATTAAACAACCTTCCTCCAAAAAAAGCCTTGATAAATATCATTAATTCACGAGCCGTAGAAATACAACCGCCACTGGCGGGAATACTTCTAATAATTTTCGGAAGATAAAAGGAGGTGTCCTTATAATAAACATTAGGAACAAAATCATCTTCATCTATTGGAAGGTATGTATTTTTGAGCCCTAAAGGGTCGAAGATGAATTGCTTATAAACATCTTCCAATGTTGAATCAGTAACTATTTCAATTATTTTTCCTAGTATATCAAAGTTTATATTTGCGTAATGGGCTCTTTTGCCAATATCCGGTGCAAAGTGTGGTTTCAATTGTTTCGTTTTCATGATGGCTTCATCAATACTGATTTGCCTATCCTTGTAGATTTCACGTTTTCTTGCCCTATTACTGCCTTCCTCTATGGCATCCGGCAATCCACTTGTATGAAATAATAAATGAGAGAGTCTAAGATCCATAGAATACTCTTGCCCCTTATATATATGAAGGCTACTCAACATATCTTCTTCAAAGTATTTTGCTATTTTGTCGTCTAGTGACAGTTTTCCTTGCTCTCTCAAAATAAGAATACAGGTGCTTGTGAACAACTTTGTAATGCTTGCCATTAGGAGGGGGGTATCTGTGTTCTTACCTCCGTACCCAAGCTGATATGAAAAATCTCCGCTAAAGTTTTCTATAAGTAGCACAGATTCATATATTTGTTTATTTTTCGTAATTTTTCCGAAGATCTTTTTGAATTTTTGTTTTTGAATCTCCATATATACCTCCCTGTCTTTTTTATGATAATAAAGTCTTGGCCGATGGAATTACTATTTTAAGAAAATAATTGTCCCCATTTTCTTAATAACCGTTTATCGTGAAATGATATACACTAAAGACGAACCACATAAGAAGCAGAAAATGGGCTACTAAGTTTAGTAGTATTGAAGATTTTTTGTATAGCTTTTTTTTCAAGTAAATTAAAACAAAAAATAAGAAAAGAGATTGTATCAAAAACATTGGTATAGTAATAATAAGAAACAGGGTAAATTCCTCTGCTTCTGTTAACATATATCCTTTACTCTCATCAAGTCTACTCAGCGAAACAACAATTTCGGAGATGTTGGTAGAAACCCAAATTAGAGAAAAGTTTACTATGAAAAATAAAACAACTATTATTCTGTGAAATCTATCCAAAGCATTGTCTCCTTAGCATACTAAATATCCTATTCTGAAATCCCTTATACCAAAATTTGCACCCGATTGGTGAAAAGTTTTATTCCTGAAAAGTATCCTTAAGTCCAATAAATATTCAGATTAAAAATTGAAGCTAGTTATGTTCTGGTTCATGTATTTCTAATACATCTCGAAGCCATTTTTTCTGATCATCTTCGAGATAATCCTTTACGGTAACAAAGTCTTGATGATCTTTTTCTCTTGTGTTTTTCGCTTTATATAAAAGTACAATTTCCGGTTTTAAGTATGGAATGCCTGTTTTAGTAATACTCCAAACGGAATTGATTGGGCAGGAAATTCTAAAATCCCTACGGAATGTCCAATCATTTTCTTTCGTTTCATTAAGAAGAATCTCTATGTTGTCTCCATTCAAAACATTTGAAGCGTGTATTTCGTGAATTGGTAATTCTAAAAACTCATTTTCCCAGGAATGAAACTCACCTTTAATAACCTTTTTGAACTCCCATCCTTCGAGATAATCTTTTAAGCAAATTTGATCCTTTCTAAAAACCGCAAACTCTATATCTTGATGTTCTCTTGTTTCTTTACCAACAAAAAGGTCAATCGCCCATCCACCAGCAAAAAACCAAGTTCTATCAAAGCCAGCCATTAGCAAATTAATACTTTGACATTGCTCAAATGACATATAAATCCCCCAAAAAGGACAGCGAAAAGCTATCTTTTGATTATTTGAAATCCTAACAGATTGTCTGTTTCTCCAATTTTCATTCGCCATGTGCTACTCAAGATAATGGTCCCATTACTGAATCCACTAAAATCTTTTATTCCCAAACTAGATCTCCCCTCCGAATATTGCGAAGAGGAATACGACATATAAAACACCTAATGCAATGGAAATTAACGCGATATATTTAATAAACCCTTTTTCCTTCTTTAAAAAAGCGATAATTCCAAGCGTTACACCTGTTAAATAGATAGCAAAACCAATGGGGATGGCTACCATAGACCACACTCCAAATGTTATATTGATAGGAGGGAAAATCATATACGCAATAAAAATCCCAACGACAATTAGAATCACGGAGTACTTACTATACTTCCTTTCCACTTCTCATCCCCCTTAGTGAACTAAATGGCCCTATTGAGGCACAATCCTTATCCCGTAAACGCACCCGTTTATTTTATAAATTTTTTACACTTCGATATACCACAGGTTTGAGGTGGTCCCATTCTTTATATAGCTGTTCTTCTTTTAAAATCTTCCAAGGATTAAAAATAGTTTGGCCATGCTTATTGAAGTACAGACCATCACCGATGTGATAAGCTGCATGCTGAATGGTAGCATTTTTATCTTTCCAAATTACAATATCCCCTTCACCCATACCATCACCTAAGAATTCCTGATAGTCATACTGGCTTAGTTTTTCCAAGAATGTTTTTTGATGTAGCCATTCATGAATAAACCATTCCTGTTTTCCTTTTGAAATAGCATACAAAACAGCTGCCAAACAATTTGCACCTTGTTTATAACCAAATGTATTAGCATACGGTTTTAAAAAACTAGGCATCGAAGAGGGAGGAGCTTCACATTCTCCGTTATCCCACCACTCATATACCATTTTATTAAGTATCTGTTCTTTAATTGCAAAATCAAGCAAGTCCCACATTTCACGTTGAATAATAAGATGCTTATTCACTATATAATTCTGAGGTATTTTTCCTAACTCATCTAAAAAAGTAATAGGTACTACAAGCCCTCTTGCACATTGCAGTTGTGAATTAAATATGAAAACTTGTTCTTCAACAGATCTACTTCCAATCCATTTCTTATCAGCAATAATTACATACTGGGCATGCTTTATATTCCAATACAAATAACTATTCACATAATCTATTTGCTTATATGTGCTGTGACTTAGAAATTCATCAATCGGCATCAATAAGACATCTGAAATATCAATCTCATGATTCAAGTATACTTTTGTTAGGAAAAACAAGTCTTTATCTGGTACGTAATTTTCAATCCATGCATTTAAATGGTTTTTTGTTGGCTTTATCCTCAAATTATTCACCTCCAAATACACAACAAAATGGCCCTATGGTGGCAAGGCAGTGTTCCATTAACGCGCCCGTTACTTGAAGAAAGATTAGTCAAATGCAAAATGAGTGAAACGAACTATTAAACACAAAGCAATAAAGGTATTAATATAAATTGGAAGCATTTTTTTTAATTCAATTCCAAACTGCGCCATTAGAGAACGATACAAAAAGAAAACAATTGTTAAACAAATAAAATAAAATACTGGAAAACCTACACTAAACACAAGTTTTGCATCTAAGCCTATATCTCCAGATGGTGATCTATCAGCAGCAGTAAAACGCATACTACTTATATAAAACAATATTATCAACTGGATGGCATAGGTAACCGCTACTGTTGTAACAAAATAAAAGAAATAAGATAGCCATTTTTTCATTTTCTCCACCCCAAGAAAAGCATAATAAAAATTACTTCTTTTACTATTTCTAAAGCCAGTTAGTTTAAGTTATTCAACTAAATGGCTTCGTTACTGAAATGAGTGCAAATCTTTGTTAGCGAATCGCACCCGATTGCAGAATTTAAAAGATATCGACTTCTACAGTTTTCAATCGTTGCAATTCTTTAATCTATTTACTGATATCATTTCTTCAGATTTGATACTTCAAAGTTAATAACTTCCTTTATTTCATCGTTTCCAATTGCCCCCATATGGAATGTATTAGAATCGACCCAATAAAGATGCCTAAATGAAACGCCATTATTCAGTTCAATTTCCAAAAATATACGAGTACCCTCTAATTTACCTGCATCAATTAATGACTGAATATCTTCTAATTTTAATAAATAAAATGTGGCTAAGAACTTATCCTTAGAAGCCTGTGAGAATGTATGCATTCTCTTTCCATCTTCGGTACTTTCAATATGGATATCCTTCACCAACTTATACATAGGGTAAAGTTCTCCTGCCGTTTTCGCATTTTCATTGGTGTTGACTACATATACAACATCATTTGCAGCAACAATCAAGGAAGTTGGATATCCTTTTATTTCAAAAATGATTGTTCCTTCTTTTAAAAATGCCGCATCACCATTCTCCATCTTGTGATTAAGACATGCACTGTCAGCCATCTTATAAGTCACTTTACCTAGTTCTTTACCCTTTTCAATTGTTATGGGAAGATTTCCCTTCACTGGTTCCGGAAAATGATGCTCGTATTTTATATCATTAATCATCAGCATATCCACCCATTCAATTTCTGCATCAGGGCACCCTTGAAGGGAAGTGAGGTTACTACAAGAAGATAGCAATAAAAAGAATGCTGAAATAAATATCATATTTTTAAAAACTTTCATCACAACACCTCCTGGTAATTAGACTCTTATCTCGAATATAAGTTACAAATGTTTGGTGAATACTCTGCAATCTCAATCTATACCTTTTCACACTAAATGGCTCCGTTTGATGGTAACGGGCACGATCCTTATTCAAGAAGTGCACCCGTTAATTCAGTATTCCAATGAAGATTGGTATAAACAGCAATCCAAATATAATCCAGACACTGAGTTGTTTATCTACCCGTTTTTCCAAAAATTTAAAATAACCCTCAAACTTTTTAGATATATAAGTAAGTGAAACGAAAATTATTCCGAAAACCAAAAACCTGAGCATTACATTATCTAAAATTGCAGGCTCAATAAAATAAAAATATATACCAAACACAGTCATAACAATAATTAGTTGAATTATAGTATATATCCTAATAATCAACCTCCTGTCATTTTAACAAATACTAAACATTTAAATTAGCCCGATTACTGAAAAGGGTGCAAATCCTTATTCAAGAATTGCGCCCATTAGCTGAATATGAGGAATGAATTTATTCCCCCTAACAAGAGAATAAATTGATTGGATGCAATGCCTCAAAGGTCCGTTAATTTTTCTTCTGTAACTATTTCAAATAGTTCTGCTGACTTAATTTTGTCTAATTGAACATAGTTATTTTCACTACTACCGTCGATAAGGAGTTCCACTTTATCTTTGTTTGGGCTTATCCATAGTTCATATAATGCCGCTTTGGCTTCGATGTTAGGGTTTTTAAAACGCAATGCAAATTTGTAATTAGGAGGGTATGCCATTTCTGGTTTTGCATTTATCCAATTAGCATCTTTTATAATCTCTTTCAATTTTTGAACCTGCTCATTGTCAGTGATCTCTCTGAAGTCTTCATAGTTATTTTCATCACCAATTCGTTTTTGGACCATTAAACTTTGTTCCGTATTTTCGATATCGTTTGAACAACCTACTAATGATATTGAAAATATCCCAATTAAGAAGATGAAAAATTTAAGCGTTTTCAATTTCATTCCCCCTAAAAGTTTTATGTTTTATACATCAATTTGGCCCGATTCTGGAAGATTTCTCTTTGTTGCACAAGTTTAACTTTGAATGATACCGATTACTTTATTAGTGCTTATTGCTGCAAGCACCAATGACACAACTACCACAATTATACTGCCTTCCAGAACTGCTACGGATGTACTTACAGGTAAATAAGACCATATAAACTCACAAGCTTTAAAATAAATGATAAAAAATATTACCGTTAGAAGATATTTAACAAAACGCTTCTGCACTTACTCCCCCCCTCTTTTAAAGTTTCATCTCATTCGTTCTTTACTCCACAAAATGGCCCGATTGAGGCACTAACCTTCTGCTGTTAAAGCCCCCGTTACTAGAATTGCAGGAGCGGTGGTTCAGGTGTAAAGGCATCAATTACAAAGCTAATAACTAGTATAGTCCATAGGATCATAGTAATGATGCTCCCAATTTTGGTCAACTTAATTTGAATATCAGACAACTCAGGAGTTTCTTTATATCTCCATCGGTCTAAAAAGAAAAAACTCTTTTCTGGTTCATAGAGACTCCAAATACAAAAACCATAAACAGGTATTGAAAGTATTATGAAAATAAATAACGTTATTAGCCCTAACATCATTAGCACCTCCTCAAGCCATCAAAACTTTTCATGCGATACTTAAAACTAGAAGTTTTTAATCTTAATTCTTCTTTAACGCGATTAATTACTTATATCATTGTTTAATAATCTTAGCCCTTTAACTGAAAAGAGAGCAAATACTCATGGCAGAATTGCACCCGATTGTAGCTACCTCCCTAATGGTAAAATCATTATCTTTATCTATAGATTTCATTTTCGACTTGTTGAATTAAGTACAAGCTATGTAGTACCAATTCTTGCTCATTCTTTGCTTTTTCACTATCTTTGCCATTACCTCTTCATCTCTTGGTTCGACTCCATTTGGGGAAAAAATATATCCAGAAAAATCATCAAGTACTCCACGCTTAGTGAAAAAAAGCAATTTATCATTCATCTTCATCACTTCTTTTCCGTCCGATAAAGATGAACTACCATATCCTTTAGGAATACGGAAAAGATTGCCGCGTTCATTTGTAGTCTCTATTTCCCCATTCAGTATTGAAGTCGCAACATCTTCCCTATCTCCAAGTTTAAAAGAGAATTCAGCTTTTCGAAGTAGAGGAGAGAATGATTGGTTAATCATTAAAAGTATAAGCAAAAAACTTAGCACTAAAGGGAATACGTTTCTCTTTAGTTGTTTATTCTTCAAGGAATCTACAATTATAAAAATCAATATTAAAATTGCTCCTACAAATGGAATGAGGTACAAAGGGATATTGATGAAAAGCCAAATGGAAAACCCGAAAAAAAAGTGACTTACAACTTCGCCAATAAGATAAAGAGTAAATAATGTACTAAATATAACAATTATCCATTTATTTCTAGAACTCATATTGCACCTCCAATATTAAGGTTACAAATATTTTGACGACTTAACTTATTAGTAGGTTGCTCTTGTATTAATTAAAATGGCCCGATTACTGAAAAGGGGTGCAAATTCTTCTTCAAGAATCGCCCCCTTTAACGGAATATGTTGTTTACATTTTTAACTGACTTATTTGTTAAAGTGTATATAGTGTTAGTATCTTCAATATCCATTATTGTTCCGTGGTCTTGACTTAACCAAAGGAAGATTGATCTTCCACCCAATTCGACTTTATACTGTGGGTCTGCCATATCCACTATACCTGGTTGCTTTTTAGCACTGTTAACAGCTTTTTTAAATTGCTTAATCTCTTTTTTCTTTGTGAAGGTGACTAAGGAATCCTCTTTAACTTCAGAAAAGCTTTCCATCTCATAAACATTTACTTCCTTAACCTCTTTCATTCCTTTGCTACAACCGCTTAGAGATGCTATAAAAGCAAAAAGAAAAATGGATATAAATAAATATTTTTTCATGAATCTTCCCCCTTATAGAAGTTAGTCGGGGCCTCTAACAAAAAATTTCATATTCATTTCACAAAATGGCCCCGATTCATACACAGACCTTGTTGTTTAGTGCACTCTTTTGCCGAAGAAATCAAATCTAGTTTTCATTTGGCTCCAATGAAATATCATCTAATTGTATATGAGGATTTATAGCTAGCAACGAGTGTATAAGTTGACTTTCACTTTTCGGGGATATATTTATCACATCAAATTTACTGAATTGAATCTCCAATCTGTCGACGGATAGAGCAGGAGCTGTAAATGGATTTTTTGTTCGGCGAATTACTTTGATTTCTTTAATATTAATTTTACTTTTGAATGGACCATATCTTACCTTTAGAAACTCCCCTTCAATCTTGTAACCTGTTCCAAACCAAATCCACAGTAACAAAGTTATAATCAATGCACCTATGATATATCCCGGAATACTTTTATAGGTTATCAGTTGCCAACCAACAGGTTCTCCACCAAAAATGTAAATCAAAATCATAAAAAGTATGAAGCCCCAAATAATTATAGAAAACCAAACGTCCTTCTTAGTTGGAAAATACAATAACCTCACCTCCAATCGGCAGTAATTAAATGATCGGCTCCGTTTGCGGTACAAGAATAGTTCTACTATTGATACGTTCAGAAGGCATGGAAAGTTTCATTATCCTGAAGGTTATGAATCCATAGAACTGTCCTACATCCTTCTTATGTCAATTCCCCCCCATTACGGTACCAAAGATACTCCAAAAAAGGGAGCTCTTGTTAATATTAAGAAATGAAAAAAACATCGCCAAATTGCGATGCTCATTTCACTCTGTTTCCGGTGATTCAATATGCTAAACAGTGCCTTATTGCTCTATTTGCACCTATGAAGTGAACCCGATAGAAAAAAGTGTACTATTTTCTTAACGGGTTCGGTTAATGGGGAGAAAAGCGATAAAAACAATGTAAATAAACCCCTGATTAGCATAGGTTCGGATAACGAATTAGAAAGTTAAATGGCAAGCCTAAATCTTCAGCCTGCCTTTTTAGTTATATATTTTCCATTATTAGTATTATTATATTTTCTAATCTATAAATATCCATTTAATAAGACTATTTACTTTTAACCTCTTTTACATATTCCCAAATTTCACCGTTATCATTTGATTGATAAAGTCCACTACTATTACCATTATAATCACCATCTGATCCTTGCCCAACCAACATACTAAAAACCCCATCTTTCTCATAGGGCAGCCCTGGAAAATCAAAAGGATTTATAGATTGTCCACTATCTAACTTCATTTCCTGAATGGCATAACTTACCTCTTCGAAGGATATCCCTCCATCATTTGTACGATATAACACTCCTTCAGTACCAGAAGGTCTTGCCGCCCTTAAAAATCCAAGTTCATCATTAATAAATGTTATTCCCGCTGCACTACCAACTGTTCCATTGAATGGATTTTGATTTATAACTGCCCAAGTTTTACCACCGTCAATTGTCTTGCTAAGTGAATACAAAGTACTTCCTAATGCTTTATCTATAACATCTAATTTATAGCCTACATCTTTTGAAAGATAAAATTGTTCATCGGTATTTAGTATCTCTTGCCGATCTCCTTCATAACTATCTTGATTTTGAGTTGTATTTGACTTACTCCAATTTGGGTCACCAATTAAATTATATCTAGCTGGAATTATCTCTTTCTCTTTTCCAGGAACAAATATAGATACCGTATATCCAATTATTTCAGATGTTACTTTTGCAGGAGTCTGCTCCATACCATTCTCATTAATATTAATAATACCCTCTGTATTGTAGCCCCAATTTCTTTTCCCGTAATAAACTAATCCATACTTATGTTCATTCCACTTACCAACTGTCTGCTTAACCGGAATAACTTTAACCGTTTTAATTAAAGGTTCCACTAGTTTATCCTCATCATAATCGGCATTTACATGTCCGTTTAATATTAAAGTAATATTTGCCGCCTTATTTTGATCATAAGTTATTAAGTAACTTTCCTGCTTCCCATCAGCATTTTTCCCATACACAAATGTATCAAAAGATAGGATTGTTCCATCCGAATTAAATTCAAGATAAAAATCACTTGCCATATATAATTTCTTTGGCAAAGCATATTCTTTATTTATGTCTTTAAAAATCCCTTCTACTCCATCCATATATATATTGTGATGTTCAAATTCAACTGAAGTTTCATTTTTTAATCTTTCGATAAACCAAGCAAGCTCGCCTCCATAATTTGTTGCACTTTTATAAATCTTCATTCCGTAAAATAATGTTATTATTACCATAGTTGCAATAGAAACATATTTCCATGCCTTTAAATTAATTAATTTCTTGGATTCTAGTTCTTTACCTTTCACAACTTTCATTGCAGAAAATGCAATTATAGAAATTAAAAATACTGTAGATAATAATAAAATAAAAACAGTATTATTTATTTTTCCATACATGCTAAGTGCAGCTAATTCATAACAAAAAATCCAATATCCAATCAATAATAGTGGATTTGTTAATAATGATATAAATATCCTTTTCAGATTCTCCCTAAATATGTAAACCACTCCTAACCAAACTTTGTAATCACTTTTCCTATTTTGAGTATACTTCATTTTACAAAATGCTTGTATATTAGCCCATTCGATGGATACGGGCACAATCCTTACAGAATAATCGAACCCGATTGCTTTGAAAAGCTATTTACTATTGCAAATTTAAAAGGTTTGCAATAATTTCCGAACTATTAGGCGTTAATAAGAAAACTGAAAAAATACAATAAGATCATTCTGCTCCTCCAATCTCTCAAAATTATTAATATCTACAAACAAGTTAGTTACTAGACACTCGTACCCATTTTTTGACAACGGGCACAATCCTTATTGAAGAATCGCACCCGTTTACGGTACTCCCCCAGTTACTACTTTCAATTTCACATGTAGATTTTTTTCTTTAAGATAATGGATCTATCACTGAATGGGTTCAAAGTTTAAATTACTTATCATCACAAGAAACAGTAGTTTTGGAAATCAAGAATCTTCTCTCTACTTCCAGGCTTATACCTGCTTCCTTATCGAAACACTCAGCCATTTCAAGCTCGTTTGCTTTATGATTAGAGTTGATTTTGAAGAGCGTAAAAAATGTTATTGATAGTATAAAAGATATACTTATTACTAACACAGCGATTTTTATTTTGTTTCCACTCAACTTCTGCACCTCCTCTTACACTGTTTGGCCCGTTTCTGACATAACACTTTGCCATTAACGCACCCATTTAATGATTAACCAAATGTAGAGGCTGTTACCCCAAGTCTGACAGTCCAGTTAAAATTATTAAAAGTGCAATGGAGGCAACTATGGAAGGTTTCATTGAAGCTTTATCATTTTTTACTAAAGAAGTAATCGCATAAACCAATGAAATTACAAACACAAAAGGCCAGATAAACCAGGTCCAATAATAAAAGATTCCTATATTTTGCATTAAATTAAGCAACATACGATTTCCCTTCTCTCTAATTCATTATTCTTGTCATTCAATTATCTTTAAAATGTTATTGAACGTAGCCAATTATTTAGCCCGACTCTGGAAAAAGGGTACGAATTCTCCTTCCAGAGTCGCACCCAATTATTGAATACCCACTAACTATATTCTTTGGTCAATTTTGGACCTCTATAACTCAAAAAAACATATCCACTAAGACATAGCTGAACAACCCCAAAGATTAAAAAAGGACCAGTTACTATATACATTTCACCTACGGAAATATACTGAAAAGCCAAACTGATCAGGAAAACCAATCCCATAATAGTAGATGCATACCAAGAACTACTATGTTCTTTTCTTAAACTTAATACCGCAGCAATAATATTACCAAGTCCAAATATGACAATTGCTAGGACACCAGGCAAAACCCAACTATTAAAAGGAAGATTGGAAGCCCAGCTGTCGGGATATGGCTCAGCAAAAATCGTTCCGCTGCTTGACGTAATCATTTGAAAACCTGACCAAATTGCACCTGTCGCCAAAAATAAATCAAAAATACACAATATCCTTGCCCTGATTGTTTGCTTCATTTTCAATCTCCTTTCTCTCCTAAATAAATAGACGGTTAAAATTAAAGAATGTTGCAAATTTATAAAGTAGTACTTTAATTGGCCCGATTGAGGCACAGTCTTTATTCAACAATTGCGCCCGATTGGGGTATAGTGATGTGTATTATTTTCGTATTTATAACAACTTGTAGAGATAATATTCATTAACGAATTGTCCGTTTATTACTAATGAATTTACTTTCTCACCTTCTAAGACAAATCCCATTTTTCTATATAAATTGAATGCCTTGAAATTGTCTTTGATAACTGTAAGTTCTAATCTTGTAATTTCAATTTCTTTTGCCCATTCAAATACTCGATTGAATAATTTGGACGCTATCCCTTGACCTTGACATTCTTCCAGAACTCCTAAAACAAGATATGCTGAATGCCGATTTCTTTTTAAATCACTACCTAATGCAGCGATAAAACCTACAAGTTTCTCTTCACTTTCAGCAACAAAGAAAACTGATCTTTTTTCAGTCAATATTCTTTCAATTGATTTTCTCTGTTGTTCAGGAGTAGTATTTCTTTCTCCTGGTTCAAATAACATAACATCAGATTCATCAATTTTTTTACTTAATTCGACGAAATCCTCTGAATCATTTACTTGTATTTTTCTTATTATCACTATACTAGCCTCCACGACTTTCCCTTTAATTTAATATATATAATCTGGCCCGATTTCAATATAGACGCAATCGCTTATAAAGCAATCGCACCCGTTAGTTTCAATAAGCGTATACTTTACCCTAAAAAGGTGACAATACAGTTAATTAAATGAAGTCATAAAGGGGTGTATTGAAGAGTATGAAAAAAATGTTGATTGTTTTTAGCCTATCCCTTATTTTTGTTCTATCCCTTGGCCTTATTACTTCTAATCACACAACAAGCGTTTCATCAGCTGAACCAACTCAAGACTCTGAAGAACTTAGATTACAGGACATGCTTATAAGTATGCTTACGCCTGACATTGAAAAAGACTTGCGTAAATACTATTATCCGAACATTATTAAGGATTTTTCACCTATTGTCGCTCCTTGGAAGATTGAAGTAAAAGAAACAAGAAGAGTTAATGGCTTTCGTGGCTTTGAATTGCAAATTACTTTTGAAATAGAGCCTACCGATGGTGGACAATGGGTTCCAATTGGGAAAGACCGAATGACCTATGAAATTACTTCTGGACCAACGGTTAAATTGATAAATCACACGCACCTAAAGACGTATAAATATCCTTCCGAATCATAAATAAACTTCCCTAAATGGCCCGTTATTGAAAAGGATGCAAATCTTTGTTAAAGAATCGCACCCTTTTGTTTAATCTGTGAAATTTTCAAACAAATAATTTAAAGCTTCTTCCCCCTCAACGTTACCAACACTCTTAAACCTCTCAACAACAATATCCCCATCTTCAGCAGCAAACTCAACTTCCCATATTTCACCTGGAACTGAAATATCAACCCTGATATATTCATCTCTAGTTTTATCTAAAGTATAGTAAATATTATTACTCTCTAGTTTTTCTAAAAAGTCAATAAACTTTTTCATTGTTACACCCCTTTCATCACATTCATTCCTCAATCTGCCCCTTCGTTCAACAAAGTTACTTACTGTTATTATTCAGTTCAAATGACTCTTCAAAGTCATCCCATTTTACATTTACCTTTATAACTTCATCTTCATGTACTTTCGCCCCGCCTCTTGAACTACCTGAAGACGAAAATGTTCCTGTTGATGGAGGTTCCGTAAACTCTTCAGTGCTACTTTCATGAACTCTATTGGTTTCATAGGAGTATTCAAGTTTTTGTAATGAAGACAACTCTTCTAAAGAACCTTTGTATTTTAATATAAACCTAAAGTCATATTCGTTCGAATAAGTTCTTTGCCCGTCTTTTTCTCCCCATTTTTCTGTTCCATTATAGGTGTATTCAGCCTCCCAATGCTCACTTTCCCCACTAAATATATAATCATTGTATGTAGTTTCTGAACAAGCTGTTAAAAGCATTAGTGTAAATAATAAAGTCATTATTTTCTTCAAATTAACTCTCCCCCAAGTAAATATTGAATTGAATTATCACCATATATTAACTAATTCAACACGCTTCTAAAAATACCTCTTCTTCCACTAAATGGCCCGAGTGAAGCATAGTACTTATATAGCAACTGTACCTGATTGCGGAATAGCAATCTTTTCAACCCCTTTAAAGAAGTTAGTCGTTATTGTTAAGTAAGAGTTTAAACATATGAAACTGGTCTTTAGTTGAACGGGTGCAAATCCTTATTCCAGAATTGCACCCGTTTTTTAAATAATTCTTATACACGTCTTTACTTAATAAATTCAGCTTTCAGAAGGTAAGCAACGTCATATTTTTCTAGCTCATTCATATGATCTTCAGCATCTTTATAAAAGTCATCAGTAAGACCACTTATAATTCCATCACTTGAATAACCGATATTCGCTAACACTAGCACACCTTCAATTGAATTATTCTTGCCTTCGAGGTTGTTCCAAACGCTTGCCATAGTATCCAAATCATCTGAAGTTGTCTCGAAGTTACTTACAGAGCCTATACCACTGTTACCGCTAATCCCAATATTGAATGTCTGCTTCTTACCACTTTCATCTGGATTAGAAGTTGCAAAAATAATAGAACCATTATTCTCTACACCTGATATTAAAGAGCTTATTGCCTCATTAACTAATTTACCTGATTCGTATTTTTCAACCCATACTGATACTTCTTTATAATCAGTGTCAATATTGAAGTCGAAAACAAATGATTTAACTGATGTAGTCGTAAGTATTGCATTCTCTCTCTCTGTTAATTCAACGGCAGAAATCGTATTTGATTTCTGATTATTATTAGCACAGGCACTTAAAACAAATACCAACAGGGCTACTAGTGTAAATAACTTTTTCATATTATTCCCCCCTTTATCCATCTACCATCATTCAATTAAATGGCTCCGATTGTAGCCATCCTTATGTATTAAACCGCACCCATTTGTAAAATACAAAAGTGCTGGTTATTTATCATTTTTACGCCGAACCTCTGCTAAAATAAATCCTCCCATTATTGCAAGAGGAATGGTATTTGCAAAGACTGGAGGTTCTAAAAAGGTTTCTAAAAAACTTCCGAAAATACCACCCAAAATCGTTAATATAATTGCAATTATAATTCTCCCCAAATAACTTCCTCCCCCTTTATAATCTGGCCCTATTGTTGAACGGGTGCAAATCCTAATTCCAGCATTACACCCGTTTGTCGTGGTCTATAATATATCTTATTTTTAATATTCGTTGTGAACTTCTTTATTTTTGTGTAGCCGATGTAAATTCAAAATGAGTGCAGTTACATTCAACGGTATAACAATAGATATTAAGGCTACTTCAGCATCACCATAATCAGGCAATATTGTAAAATATATAACTCTAAGTAAATGACCCAAAGGAAATGAAAAGAAACTTAGTAGCAAGAGGATTAATAACTTTGTATTCCTACCTAGCTCCTCCTTTCAGGCTTACTTCACAATCTATTTGCCCGTTTACGTGATCTGGACGCAATCACTTTTCAGGCAATCGCACCCGTTTCCGGAATTGCAATATTTTATTATTCATACAAATCATTGTATTTTTCGTTGTATTTTCTTATCCATTCTATATCGATTGGTCCATTTGTAATTTCGTAATAATTTCCGACTAGAATGTGAACACTGTTTCCATACATCCAAACAATGGATGGCTTAGCTTTTGAATGATATACATCAAATTCAATACGTTCTCCACTTTCTCTAATTTCATTAAACTTCTCTTCATTTATCTTTTTTACACTGTACTGGCTTAAAAACTCCATCAGTTCATCAGTTGGTTCCTTGTCCTTTGTAAACCACTCAAAACCTTTGCCTTCTGGTACTTCGTTCATATCTGAAGTAAAACCCAAAGAAAGAAAATCAGCTGGCTTGTAGTTTATCAGACTAATTAAGTCTCTTTCTCTATAATCATTAATTACCTTTAGGGAAAAAAAGAACGCAAGGATAATAATTCCTATTACTAAATATTTAACTTTTTTACTCTTCATTTTTAATTCCTCCTAATCCACAATCAAATGGCCCGATTGAATGACAACCCTTATGCTGCTATCGCACCCGTTTGCGTCATTGTATTATGGTGTATTCCAAAATAAATACATGACTACAAAGAACAATAAATAAATGACTATAATTATTGGGAAGGCGTAAAGTGATACCCTCCCGAATTTGTCTTTTCTGCTGAACAAGGATAAAACGAATGAGAGTGCTAGAAGGATAAGTCCAAGTGGCATTGTAATGAAAAAGTTACCTGTGAAAATAAAAAGACAAAGAAAAACAAGTCCTACAATCAGACTATTGAACTACTCGTTGCTAAAGTAACGAGATTCTGCGAGTTTCAATTGATAAAAGACTAAGCCAATTTAATTCTCACTGGGACCGCCAAAAGCCCTCTAACCACCTTGGCCGCCAAAGCGGATGTATGGGTACATTTACGTAAGATATTTGCTGCGCTGTTCATATCTGCATTGATCCAAACGGAATGCCTCGTTTGGTAGAGCCCGCGGGAAAAACGTTTCCCACTGAAAACAGGTTTACTTTCTGTTACTTCTCCGTAAACCGGGATTGGGTCATTATCGAGAAAACTTGCTTTTGAAGTATAAGATTCTTCCTGTCTTGTAAATTGAATCCCATAGCGCTCACACATGCTTTCGATTTTATTCATTAGTAGACTATGTGGAATTTGCACGAAGCGCTGGTTTCCCTGTTTGCCCATTTTGCTTTTATTTTTCCATCCTTTATTATGCCCAACGACAATTTTACCGATTCCATGTTCCAAGCAATGCTGGATCATGTAGTGTGTGGTTTTGTTTAAAAAATCGCGTAAAATATGATTGCGCTTTCGCAACAAACGGATTTGACCGTGTGTTAGATGGATAATTTGTTGTTTATCTTTTATGGATTGGAGCCGTGCATTTTCTTTGTTGTACCATTGGTTCACCGATTTTATCCGTTTGCCATCGATGATAAAAGAGTTGCCCAGCGTGTCTAAACATGCGGCCAAGTTATCAATACCCAAATCAATAGAAAGAGCTTCATTTTCATCCAAGTTAGTCTTTTCAACTTGCACTTCATACACAAATTCTATTTCGAAATAATGTGCGTTGTACTTCGGGATGATGCGTATTTCCACTATGTCTTCCACCTGTAAATTTATTGGGAATTGGATGGTAATCGCCCCGTATTCTTTTTTAAACGCTGAGGAAGTTGGGATATTAAATGTCCCATCTTCTTGTAATTTAAACTGAGGATAACTCAACTCAAAAAAAGAATCTTTCTTAAGGTAATTTGGGATTCGAGCTTTTCGGTCTTTAAGTTTAAGTAAGCCAAAAAAACTTTTAAAGTTTTCCTCTACCTTCATCAATGTTTGTTGAGCAGCGGCCGTGCCCATGAATGCGTAGTTTTCATTTGTCTTACAAAGGTGATAATTCTTATTGTAATTCAAATACTTTTTCGTTTCAAAAAAGTGTTGACGTACGCTGTAAAGTCCGACGTTGTACATGTTCTTACTTAAATGACTTAACTTTCTGAGCGCAAGGTACTCTTGTTTGGAACCTAATTTCAGAATTCCTTTTTGAACACCGAACTTCTTTTTTTCTGATTTCGACATCGTTTTCACCTCCATTCCTACTCTCAATTATACGGAATGTATGTTCTGTATGCAAGAATGAAGTTTTTAGATTAATTCAATTCCAACCAATTCATCCCACGACTGAAGTCACGGGTGTTCTTGGCTTAAACATAAAAGAAAGCATTCCTAAACTACGTTTACTTTGCAAAAGTGCGACCTCCTAAATTCGACATAAGTAATGCACCAAAAGCACCCGTTTATTTAAAAACGATGCTATCAATTACTCAAAGAGCTATCGACCATACCAAGATACAATAAATTGCTACAAAACCTAACGAACATAAAGATATAAATAGTACTTGTATTCGAATAAAGTATTTTACAGGAGTGAGCTCTTTTACGTTGGGTATATGTTTAGCGAATTTAAAATTGATAGGCAAAAAATATAAAGAAAACAAAAATCCTCCAGAAACTGCAATACATAAATAAATATATAGTGGATTACTCGTCATATTTGCTACAAAAGTTCCTATGACATAAACAGGAACACCAGCCCATATAAAAAAGGTGAATATTAATAAAACAACTGCAATTATGAATAACATAAAATTATTTTTGAGTAGACTTAAATAATTTCGATAGTAAAAACTCATAGTTACCCCCTATATTTTATTCTGAAATTTGGCCCGTTTATTGCAACGAGAAGATAACATTTACACTTTTCAAATGTACTCGTTGCTAGTTAGTAACAGAGTAGTCAATCAACAAAAATTGAAATCAATAAACCAATTGTAAAAAGCACATATGCAAACTGAATGATGATATACATTGTAAATTCAAAAGTCGGAAGTTTTCTTTGCTTTTTCGCTTTGTGCAAATAGCGTAAATAAAATGCAGAGCTAATAATAAGTATTCCAGTAGAAATTGCACGTAGAATTTCCGCAAAAATGATCAGGTAGATCAACTCCTTCATTCTCCCTACATCATGGAACTATAATTTTTTTAAATATCCTTGCCCGATTGAATGACAGCCCTTATACAGTAATTGCACCCATTTTATGATGAACCGAATGTAAAGGCTGTTACCCCAAGTCTGACAATCCAGTTAAAATTATTAAAAGTACAATGGAGGCCACTATGGAAGGTTTCATTGAAGCTTTTTCATCTTTTACTAAAGAAGTAATCGCATAAACCAATGCAATTACAAACACAAAAGGCCAGATAAACCAAGTCCAATAATAAAAGATTCCTATATTTTGCATCAAATTAAGCAACATACGATTTCCCTCTTCCTATATTAATTATTCTTGAGCTTCAATTATCTTTAAAATATTATTGAACGTAGCCAATTATTTAGCCCGAATATTGAAAAGGGATACAAATTTTTCTTCCAGAATTGCACCCGATTCGGGAACAGTTCATAAATACTATATCAATAGCTACGTAGTGATTACACAAGATTAATTCGGGGTTTTTTTATTTCTCGAGAGTGAAAAGTAAATGGTAGACAACAAATAAAGTCCAAATATAATCAAATAAAAATAACTTACGTTATCTCGAAATGCTATATACATGATAATCACTAAGAATAAAAATATAGAATTAATAAAAATAGTAATACTTTTTTTTTCTAAAAGAGTGATGATAATTTCCCCATTTTTTTTCTGATAAGAGAGTGGAGAAGGGCTGTTATAACTAGTATAAGCAAAGATACTTTAAATTGCGGACTCTTATGATCTATTGCACCGTATATTAGAATCATAGCAAAAAAGATATAATAAAAAGATGCAATAAATGTTAAAGTAACTTTCCTCATAAAGAACCTCCTATATAATATATAACACTAGATAACTTCACAACCTGGCCCGCTTGCGGTACAAGAATAGTTCTACTATTGATACGTTCATAAGGCATGGAAAGTTTCATTATCCTGAAGGTTATGAATTCATAGAATTACCCTACATTCTTCTTATGCCGATTCCTTCCAATTACTATACCAAAGATATCCAAAGATATTCCGAAAAAGAGAATTCTTGTTGGTTTTAAGGGATGAAAAAAGGCATCCCTTAAATGCGATGCTCAATTCAATCTGTTTTCCGTTGATTCAATATGCTCAACAGTTCTTTATTTCTTTGCTTTCACCCACGAGATTTGCTTGCAAATCATGACTTTCCACACGCCCAAAACGAGTCACTCAAGAGCACTTAAGCAGCATAAAAAAAGCGATTCCACAGTGGAATCGCTTTTTTTACTTCAATAAACCAGCCTTCAACTTCCCATGCCAATCAAGTAGACTCGCAATCGATTCATCACTAATCGCGCCGCTTTCTTCTGCCGCTTCAATAAGTGCGCCGAAATTCGTTAAGCTTGTATACGTTAAGTTATCCGCTGCGAACGCTTTGTCTGCACTTTGAAGTTCATATGTAAAAATGGACACAATGCCCGTCACTTCAACATTTTCCGAACGAAGTGCTTCTGCAGCATTCAAACTGCTTCCACCTGTTGAAATTAAATCTTCAATAATAATCGCTTTATCAGTAGATGTAATTTTGCCTTCGATTTGACGGCTTCTGCCATGCCCTTTGGCTGCGGACCGGATGTAGACCATCGGTAATCCTAAGATATCCGCAACCCATGCCGCATGTGGAATACCAGCTGTTGCAGTTCCTGCGATTACGGTTGTATCCGAATACTGCTCACGAATGATTCGTGCCAAACCTTCTGCAATTTGTATTCGTCCCACAGGATCTGCCATCGTTAAACGGTTGTCACAGTAAATTGGGGATTTGATTCCTGAAGCCCATGTGAATGGCTCATTTGGACTAAGCTCAATCGCTCCAACATTCAATAGAATTTTAGCAATGTCTTTTTTCTCAGTCATTATTCTAGCCCCTTCCAAAGTGCATTGATTTGTTCATACGCAGCACGTGGATCTACTGCTCCTGTAATGGCTCTTCCAACAACGATATGTGTCGAACCCGCAAGCCGTGCTTCTTCTGGTGTAGCGATTCGTTTCTGATCATGCACGCCACCATCTGGAAGTCGTATTCCCGGCGTCACTTTTAAAAATTCAGTACCGCACACCTCTTTTATAACAGCCGACTCGTGAACCGAACAAACAACACCGTCTAGGCCCGCACTCTTCGTAAGCTGTGCATAATGCAGTACAGAGTCCCTTAGTGCGACGTTTATCAATTGCTCTTCCCGAACTTGACGCTCATCCGTCGACGTCAACTGAGTCACACCGATGAGCGCTGGGCGTTTCCGACCCGAAGGCGTTCCTTTATCAAGACCTTCAAGCGCCGCCTCCATCATTGTCTTGCCACCTGCTGCATGTACGTTCACTAGGTCCACACCAAAGCCTGCAAGTACTTCCATCGCAGACTTCACTGTGTTCGGAATATCATGCAATTTCAAATCGAGAAATACATCATACCCCAACTCTTTCAAACGTGAAACAATCGCTGGACCCTCTTTATAATAAAGTTGCATGCCTACTTTGACATGGACATCTCCGTCAAACGCGCTGAGAAATTCAAATGTCTTTTCTCCCGAATGAAAGTCAAGTGCAATAATGGGTGTGTTTTTCACAAACGGTGACTCCTTCCAATGAGTTCAGAAATATGATTGATCCCAAGTTCATCAAATTTAGCAGGCAATTCTTTAATAATATTCGGACATATAAACGGATTGACAAAGTTAGCTGTTCCTACTGCAACTGCACTCGCACCAGCAGATAGGAAATCAATGACATCAGACGTTTCTGTAATTCCACCCATTCCAATAATCGGAATTCGGACTGCTTGACTCACTTCATACACCATTTTAATGGCAACAGGTTTAATTGCCGGTCCGGATAATCCGCCGGTTAGGTTGGCAATTACAGGTCGTCCTGTTTTTTCATCCAAACGCATGCCAAGAAGTGTATTGATCATCGTAATACCATCTGCACCACCCGCTTCAACCGCGCGAGCAATTTCACTCACATTGGTGACGTTCGGTGAAAGTTTAACGTACACCGGTACTTTTGAAACAGCTTTTACAGCCGCTGTTAATTTCTCAGCAACAATTGGATCCGTTCCAAATGTGATTCCGCCTTCTTTAACGTTCGGGCATGAAATGTTTAGTTCCAACGCTTTCACATTCGGCGCACTTGATATGACTCGTGCAACTTCAACATAATCCGAAGTCTCCGTACCTGCAACGTTCGCAATGATTGGTACATCGAATTTTTCCAACCAAGGCAGTTCGTTTTCCATAACACTTTTTAGTCCTGGATTTTGAAGCCCAATCGCATTCAGCATTCCTGAAGACGTTTCAGCAACACGTGGCGTAGGATTTCCAAGTCTCATTTCAAGTGTTGTTGCTTTAATCATAATCGCGCCAAGAAGAGATAAGTCATACAGATTGCCGTATTCTTGACCAAATCCAAAGCAACCCGATGCCGGCATAATCGGATTTTTTAGTTGAAGTCCTGGTAAATCTACTGAGAGTCTATTCATATCGACACCACCCCTGCTGGAAAGACGGGTCCATCCGAACATACTTTAATATACGGTTTGTCCGAGCCTTCAGTCGTTCTGCATACACATGCAAAACAAGCTCCAATGCCGCACCCCATACGTTGTTCAAAAGATAGAAATCCTTTTCGTCCTTTGTACATTCGCTCTACCGCATCAAGCATCGGCATCGGTCCACAACTGTAAAACGTTGAAAATTCTTCTGAAAAGTTTTCCATAACGTTCGTAACAAATCCTTCAGTACCATGCGTTCCGTCCACTGTTACAATATGCGTTTCACCGAGTTCCGCAAATTCTTCTTCATAAAACACGACATTTTCGGATTGAAATCCTAATACATGAACACATTTTACGCCTTTAGCTGTCAGTTGTTTCGAAAGCTCATAAAGCGGGGGAACGCCGATACCGCCGCCTATGAGAATTGCCGTTTCGCCTTCTGCCGTTTCTTCTACTGGAAAACCGTTGCCAAGAGGTCCAAGTACATCCACTTCATCGCCTTCACGTTTCTTTGAAAGCTCGGTTGTACCCTTTCCTTCCGCACGGTATATAATGGTTATTTCATTCTTTTCATCATTAATAGATGCGATTGAAATGGGTCTCCGAAGAAGCAATTCATACGAATCACTTACCCGGATGTGGACAAACTGCCCCGGAGAAGAAATCTCTCCGACCAGTTTTCCAGTGAGCTTCATTTCAAATATATTATGGGCTAAACGATTATGAGAAGTAATGTGCATACGATCTTGGATGATCAATTTAGAACCTCCCTTTTCGTCATTGCCTCCGTTTGGAACTTCATGGATTCAATAACACTAAGCATTGCTTCAGCAGTATCTAATGAAGTAAAGCATGGAACGTTATTTTCAACAGATTGACGACGTATTCTAAAGCCGTCACGTGCTGGTTCTTTTCCTATTGTCAATGTATTGATGACAAACTGTGCTTCACCTTTTTGAATGACATCCAGAAGTGTGGGACCTTCAGAACCTATTTTACCAACAGTTTTCACACGTATTCCAGCATCTTCTAATACTTTTGCTGTACCTTCAGTTGCCATCACGTTATACCCGATGTTTGTAAAACGTTTCGCGATGCCAATCATTTCATCTTTATCTTTATCTGAAACAGTCATGAGCACAGTTCCGTATTCTTTAATTTCCATACCTGATGCAACAAGCCCTTTGTAAAGTGCTTTTTCAAGTGTCACGTCTTTCCCCATAACTTCACCTGTTGATTTCATTTCAGGTCCAAGCGTTATGTCTACACGACGAAGTTTTGCGAATGAAAACACAGGAACCTTTACGTAAACACCAGCTGGAGCTTTTGCAAGTCCGCCTGAATATCCTTGTGATGTAATGGAGTGCCCAAGAATGGCCTTCGTAGCAATATTCGCCATCGGTATATTCGTAATTTTACTCAAAAACGGCACAGTTCGGCTTGAACGTGGATTCACTTCAATGACATACACTTCATCGTCAGAAATGACGTACTGAATGTTCATCAGACCAATAATCTTAAGTCCACGAGCTAGCCTCGTCGTATAATCTGTAATTGTTTGAATATGTTTGTCTGATAAATTTTGTGGCGGAAAAACTGCAATCGAGTCACCTGAGTGAACTCCAGCACGTTCGATATGTTCCATAATACCCGGAATCAATACGTTTTCACCGTCACTAATGGCATCTACTTCAATTTCTACACCCGTCAAATATCGATCGACGAGAATCGGTTGCTCTGGGCTTGCGTCAACCGCATGCTCCATATAATAAATCAGTTCTTCTTCTCTATAAACGATTTCCATCGCACGTCCACCCAATACATAAGATGGTCTAACGAGTACTGGATAGCCGATTTCATTGGCAATTACAATTGCTTCTGGAACAGAAACAGCCGTTTTTCCAAGTGGTTGTGGAATGTCAATTTCATGAAGAGCTTTTTCGAACTTATTACGGTTTTCCGCACGATCCGTATCTTCAAGAGACGTTCCTAATATTTTCACACCGCGATCTTCAAGACCGGCAGCAAGGTTAATCGCCGTTTGTCCACCAAATTGAACAACGACACCTTCAGGTTGCTCAAGATCAACAATGTGCATGACGTCTTCTAAAGTAAGGGGTTCAAAATACAATTTATCTGAAATTGAGAAATCCGTTGAAACAGTTTCTGGATTGTTGTTGATAATAATCGCTTCGTAGCCCGCTTGCTGAATCGCCCAAACAGAGTGAACCGTTGCATAGTCGAACTCAACACCTTGTCCGATTCGAATTGGGCCTGAACCTAACACGACTATGCTTTTCTTTTCCGACTTTATCGACTCATTCTCATCTTCATATGTGCCGTAAAAGTAAGGTGTATCGGATTCAAACTCACCCGCACATGTATCTACTTTTTTATAGACCGGAATGATTCCGTGCTCTTTTCGGTACTCATAAATCGCTTTTTCAGTAGACTCCCAAAGCTTGGCGATCGTAACATCCGCAAAGCCCATGCGTTTTGCAGTGTATAATGTAGCTTGATCGAACGGATTGTTTCTCAAGTCGTTTTCGAAACGAACAATGTTTTCGAGTTTACGAAGGAAAAATACATCAATCATACTCCAGTCATGAATTGTTTCTACAGAAACACCTCTACGCAATGCTTCTCCGATGAAGAATAAGCGCTCATCCCCTGCACGACGAATCCGTTTTTCAATCCACTCATCCGTCATTTCAGAGCCATTTTTAAGAGACAAGTCAAATTGGCCAGTTTCTAGTGAACGAACCGCTTTTAAAATAGACTCTTCAAAAGTACGGCCTATTGCCATTACTTCTCCAGTCGCTTTCATTTGCGTACCAAGATTCCGCTTCGCAGATTCGAATTTATCAAACGGCCACCGTGGAATTTTCGTAACGATGTAATCAAGAGCCGGTTCGAAACAAGCATATTTCGTTCCAGTTACCGGATTCATCATTTCATCAAGAGTTAAACCGACAGCAATTTTAGCCGCGATTTTAGCAATTGGGTAGCCTGTTGCTTTCGATGCAAGTGCTGACGATCTACTTACACGAGGATTCACTTCAATAATATAATAATCGAACGAATTTGGATCGAGTGCAAGTTGAACGTTACAACCGCCTTCGATTTTGAGTTCACGAATGATTTTCAGAGAAACATTTCGCAACATCTGATTTTCACGGTCTGTCAGTGTTTGGCAAGGTGCTGCAACAATGGAATCACCAGTGTGAATCCCTACTGCATCGACGTTTTCCATATTACATACGACAATCGCATTATCTGCGGAATCTCGCATGACTTCATATTCAATTTCTTTAAATCCAGCAATTGACTTTTCAAGTAGACATTGCGTAACTGGGCTATATTTCAAGCCGCTGGTTACAGTTTCTTCAAGTTCTTTATCGTTTTCACAAATACCGCCACCCGTACCGCCGAGCGTGAATGCTGGGCGAACAATAACGGGATAACCGATGCGCTCTACAAATGCATAAGCCTCCTCAAGATTATGAATGATGTCACTTTCTGGAACAGGTTCACCAAGTTCATGCATAAGCGTTCGGAATAAATCACGGTCTTCCGCTTTATGAATGGCATCAAGTTTCGTTCCTAAAATTTCGACACCCAGTTCATCTAAAATGCCCGATTCATGCAGTTCAATCGCCATATTCAGTCCTGTTTGCCCACCGAGAGTAGGAAGGAGTGCATCCGGCTGTTCTTTACGAATAATTCCACTGACAAATTCAAGCGTTAACGGCTCAATATATACTTTGTCCGCAATTTCCGTATCCGTCATTATTGTTGCAGGATTGGAGTTGATCAAGATTACTCGGTATCCTTCTTCCTTTAAAGAAAGACATGCTTGTGTTCCCGCATAGTCGAATTCTGCTGCTTGTCCGATGACAATTGGACCTGAACCGATTACTAATATTGTTTCAATGTCTGTACGTTTAGGCATTAATATTCTCCTTCCGGTTGTTCGTTTTCATTAAGTCGATAAATCGATCAAATAGGTGGTTTGAATCTTCAGGTCCAGGGGACGCTTCAGGGTGAAATTGTACCGAAAAAGCGCTGTATAGTGTGCTTTTCAACCCTTCAATGGATCCATCATTAAGTGCTCTATGAGTTATTTCAAGATTCGTTCCTTCAAGAGAATTTTCGTCAACAGCGTATCCGTGATTTTGTGACGTCAATTCTGTTCGTCCAGACAATAAATCTTTTACAGGGTGATTGCCCCCACGGTGTCCGTTTTTCAACTTAATCGTTGTTGCGCCATTCGCAAGTGCAAGCAATTGATGCCCTAAACCAATACCGAAAATAGGTGCTCTACCTAATAATTCTTTGATTACATTTACGGTTACCCCTACATCTGCAGGATTTCCTGGGCCATTTGATAACACAATGCCGTCAGGGAATAAAGAAAGTATGACATCCGCTGTTGTATTGTATGGAACAACGATGACATCGCAATCTCTTTTATTAAGTTCTCTTAGAATTCCGTGCTTCATACCGCAATCGATTAAGACAACACGGTCTCCGCGGCCTGGACTTGGATAAGGTTTCTTCGTTGAAACTCGGGAAACTAAATCTGTCGGCAATTGATAGGCAGATATTTCAGCTATTTTATCAACTATAGAAACTTCTTCTCCAACCGCTGTTAGAAAGCCTTTTAGTGGACCTTTATCACGTAAAATTCTTGTTAACTTACGAGTGTCAATCCCTTGAATCCCAGGCACACCCTTCATTTCTAAGACAGCTCCTAGACTCATTCCACTTCTAAAATTCGACGGCTCTTCCTCCAACTCTCGAACAACGAGACCGTTCACAGATGTCTCAATCGATTCAAAATCATCACGGTTAATACCGTAATTACCGATTAGAGGGTACGTCATAACGAGAATCGATCCAAAACTTGATGGATTTGAAATGGCTTCTTGATAACCCGTCATACCTGTCGTAAACACTGTTTCACCGATGGATGCTCGGTCACTTCCGAATGCAGCTCCTTCAAAAACCGTACCGTCTTCCAAAATAAGCATTCTTGTTTTCATTATTTTCCATCCTCCCAAACAACTTTTCCGCCGTAAATCGTCGTTACTGGCCACCCAAAACAATCCCAGCCGTCAAATGGTGTATTTTTCCCTAGAGATACAAATGTAGAACGATCTATTTTCTGTTCTTTATTCAAATCAATCAACACCAAATCTGCTTCCGCACCCACTTCTAGTTTTCCGTAAGGCAGATTAAAGACATCCGCGGGCTTACTTGTCATCCAGTCAATGAGTTGTTTCATTGTCCAAATTCCTTCTTTTACAAAGTTCGTATATAGAAGTGGAAATGCTGTTTCTAAACCTGTAATTCCAAAAGGGGCTGTTTTCATTCCAACTGCTTTTTCTTCAGCTGTGTGCGGTGCATGATCTGTTGCAATAAAATCTAGTGTGCCGTCTAAGAGTCCGGCGCGAAGTGCTTCCAAATCGTCTTGACCTCGAAGTGGTGGGTTCATTTTCCAATCTGCATTGTCTTTCGTAATGTCATTTTCCGATAATAGTAAATGATGTGGGCTCACTTCTGCTGTTACGTGAACTCCCGCTTTTTTACCATCCCGAATCACTCGAACAGATTCTTTCGTACTGACGTGACAAACGTGATAATGTGCGCCTGCTGCTTCAGCTAATAATATATCCCTTGCAATATGTACCGATTCAGCGATTGAAGGAATTCCAGGTAACCCCAGCTCTTTATTTTTCGTTCCTTCATGTAGTGCGCCGCCGTATATAAGTGAATTGTCTTCACAATGTGCAACAACCGCCATGTTTATTTTGGCAGCGGCTTGCATTGCTTCGTACATCATTCCCGCTTCTTGTACCCCAACACCGTCGTCCGTAAATGCAAACGCACCATGCTCTTTTAGTTCTGCAAGATTTGCTTGTTCTTTACCCGCTTGACGAATCGTGATGGACGCATATGGAAGAACGCGTATTAATGCATTTTTAGCAATCAAGTCATTCACAAGAGTAAGAGTTTCGATTGTATCTGGAACAGGTCTTGTGTTCGGCATAGGACAGATTGTTGTATAACCGCCCTTTGCTGCAGCAAGTGTACCCGATTCAATCGTTTCTTTATGTTCTCCACCTGGCTGACGAAGATGTACATGCACATCTATAAAACCTGGAGATAGGAATAATCCATTGCCATTTATAATTTCTGCATTACCGGCATTAAGTTCGTTTCCAATTTCACTAATCAGATTTCCCGTAATTCCAACATCTCCAATGATTAACTCTCCGCTTTCAGATACCATTTGTACGCCTTGAATTAGTTTATCCAAACTTAATTCCTCCCTTTCAAAATAGCCTCTAATACTGCCATTCTAACATACACACCGTTTTTTATCTGCATAAAAATACGAGAATTAGCATTTTCAATCAATTCGTCCGCTATCTCAACCCCCCGATTAAAAGGCGCAGGATGCATGATGATTGCTGTTTCTTTCATTCTTGAAGCACGTTCTACCGTTAGACCATAACGTTCGTGGTAACTTTCTCCAATGTAGCTTAAGCCATTCTCATGACGTTCATTTTGAACTCTCAGTAACATGATTACGTCACTTTTTTCAGCATAATCTTCCCAATCATTTACAGATTCAAATTCACCCGACCATTCAGCCGGACAAAGGAACGTAACATTTGCGCCTAATCTTGTGAGTGCATCTGCATTTGAACGTGCGACACGACTGTGCACAATATCACCAACAATAAGGACCTCTAGCCCTTTAAATGTTCCAAACTCTTCTTTAATTGTAAATAAATCAAGTAGCGATTGCGTTGGATGTTGTCCCGATCCATCACCGCCGTTAATAATTGAACAACTTGTCCGATTGATCAGCTCTTCATAATATCCATCATCGGGGTGACGGATGACAAGTACGTCTAGACCAATCGATTCCAGTGTTTTTACTGTGTCATAAAGTGTCTCCCCTTTTAATACACTTGAGAAACTTGCGTCGAAAGGCAGTACTTCTAACCCTAATTTACGTTCTGCCATTTCAAAGCTCATTTTCGTTCGAGTACTCGGTTCAAAAAACAGGTTACTTATTGTATAGTTTCCAGGTAATTCATCAATTCCATCTTTTTTAAAACTTTCGGCTCTGTCCAGCAGTTCTATAATTTGTAATTCACTCAGCTGTTTCATCGATACAAGATGTTTCATTTGAATTCCCCTTCCAAATTATGCAGTTTCATCTGTGAGCTTTTTGGCCGTTTTTCCCGGAAGTACAAGATTCAAAACAACACCAACGATTGCGGCAAGAGCCATTCCTTCAATTTCAAACGTTTCGCTGAACTTAATGGATGCTCCGCCAATCCCGATTACTAAGATAACCGATGCAATTACAAGATTCCGTTGGTTTCCAAAGTCAATTGTATGATCTACGAGCATCCTGAGACCTGATGAAGCGATAATTCCGAACAAAAGAATGGATATTCCACCCAAAACCGCCGTAGGAATCGTTGCAATCAAAGCCATTACTTTACCGAAAAAGGAGAAAATGATTGCAAAGACTGCCGCCCCCAAAATTACGTACACACTATACACTCGAGTGATTGCAAGAACTCCAATGTTTTCACCGTATGTTGTTTTCGGAGGCCCACCAATCAAACCACTGAGGAGTGTACCAAGTCCATCTCCAAGTAAAGAACGGTGTAAACCAGGGTCTTTTATGTAATCTCTTTCAACAATTCTTCCAAGGACAAGCTGATGTCCAATATGTTCAGATATGGTGACAATTGCGATTGGTACCATAACTAACAGCAGTGTGGGTGTAACAACAAAATCGTAGTCAACCCCAGGAATGAGCATTTCAGGAAATACGAGAACTTTTGCTTCTAAGACTTTCGTGAAATCCAATATTCCAATAGCTGCTGAGTAAATATAGCCAACGATAATTCCTACTAATATCGGCATTAAACTGATAATCCCTTTAAAGAACATTAAGCAAATAATTGCTGCCGACAACGTTACAAGCGCCGCGGAGAAATGAAGCAAGTTGTATTCATTATTAACAGTACTAGCCATTCCAACCGCCGTTGGTGCAAGTGCTAAACCAATTACGATAATTACCGGTGCAACAACTATCGGAGGCAATACTTTCATAATCCATCCCGATCCTGTTTTCCAAATGATTAACGAAATAATTCCGTAGACAAGCGCTACGAACATACTACCAATCATTGCACTTCCAATTCCTCCACTTTTAGTCGCAACTTGTATTGGAATAATAAATGCAAACGATGAACCAAGATAAGCTGGAACTTGAAAGCGTGTGACGATAATGAAAACGATTGTTGCAATTCCACTCGTTAATAAGGCGATTGCTGGACTTAAACCCACGAGTTGTGGAACTAATATTGTTGCACCAAACATTGCGAACATATGCTGTAAACTTAAAGTTAACCAATGACCCATTTTCGGTTTTTCATGTACATCCAAGACTTTTTCAGACACCATCATTTCCCCCACGCTAATTTCCGTATTTTTTTATTAAATTGAATGAATTGAAACGCTGTTTTTTCCGTCTTTTTCTTCGACGCTCACAACAACTCGTTCTCCACTCGACGTTGGAATGTTTTTTCCTACATAATCTGGTCGTATTGGAAGTTCACGATGTCCTCTGTCCACGAGTACTGCAAGCTGCACAGATGCAGGTCTTCCTAAGTCCATCACAGCATCCATTGCTGCACGAACGGTTCTGCCTGTGTACAAAACGTCGTCTACCAAAACCACTTTCATATCGGTCACATCGTGTTCAATATCCACTTGTTGAACGAGTGGCTCTTTGTTTTCATTTTTCAAAACTAGGTCATCTCGGTAAAGTGTAATATCCAGTTCACCCGACCGAATTTTTTTCCCTTCAAACTGCTCAATCTTCAAGGCCAATCGTTTCGCTAAAAATGCGCCTCTTGTTTTAATACCAACCAATATACACTTGTCAATTCCTTTATTGCGTTCAATAATTTCATGAGCAATCCGCGTAAGTGCTCTATCAATCGCTTGCTCGTCCAATATATTTGCTTTCTCCGTCAATGTTCTCTCCTCCTAATTAAAAATCGATTATGCATAGATAAAGTTCAGATGTTCTTCTTGCCCGTTGATTTCCGTTCCATGCGGACGCTTTCTACTGTCGAAGAATAAAAACCATTCTTCTTAGGGCCGGGCGTTGAGCCTCCTCGCTCGCTATCGCTCCGCTGCGGGGTCTCAACTGTCCCGCTTAATCCCGCTAGAGTCGCCGCATTGCACTCCAATCAACTTAGATTGAACTTAAAATTCAATTGAACTAATATTCCCCACACTTTTCAGCTGATTGGAGTGCAGACCGGCGACTCCAATGGGATCAGCGCGAATGTCGAGACCCCACAGGAGCGTGGTTTTCGCGACGAGGAGGCTCGACGAGTGGCCCTAAGAAGAATGGTTTTTATTCTTCGCTAATGGAACGCGTCCGGTCGGAACGGAAATCAGCGAGCTAACTGTAATCTAGGCATAAAAAAATCCCTCCAGCCATATTTGGCGGGAAGGAAAACACTCAGAAAATACGTACAGCAGAAAAATTGCCGCAGCAATCCCTACCATACTTCCGTGCAACCTTCCCAGCCTCTCTGGACTGATCTTAAAGGTATCGCTATTCATTTACTTTTATCAGTATACAGTTTAGTCTTCTGATTTGTCAACGTTCACTCGAACTTTGTCGATCATTGCTAAAAAGTCTTCTGGTGGTGGGCTTGTAAACTCCATATATTCACCTGTTTCAGGGTGTTCAAACCCTACCGTGCCTGCATGCAACAATTGACCATCAAAGTCGACTGTTTTTTTAGGGCCATATTTGGGATCTCCTGCAAGAGGAAAACCGATGTACTTCATATGCACACGTATTTGATGCGTACGACCGGTTTCTAGTTTACATTCTACAAGAGTAAAATTCCCAAAACGTTCAAGTACTTTAAAGTGAGTCACGGCATGTTTACCTTTATCTGTCACCGTCATACTTTGCCTTTCACGCTGATGACGACCAATAGGTGCCTCAATCGTTCCATTATCATGTGGAATATGACCGTGAACAAGAGCTGTATAAACCCGTGTGACGGTTCTATCCACTAGTTGGTTCACAAGTGATACATGGGCCTTGTCGTTTTTGGCAACCATAAGAAGTCCCGATGTATCTTTGTCAATACGGTGTACAATTCCAGGTCGAAGTACACCGTTAATGCCTGACAAGTCGTTACAGTGGTGCATAAGACCATTTACAACTGTACCAGTTGGATGGCCTGGTGCCGGATGGACTACCATTCCACGTGGTTTGTTGACAACGAGGACATCTGAATCTTCGTAGACAATTTCTAAATTGAGATCTTCTGCAATTACATCTAAAACTTCTGGTTCGGGCTCTTGAACAGTTAGTATATCGCCGCGCTTCATTTTATAACTCGCTTTTACAGGTTTTCCACCAACAAGTACAAGGCCGTCTTTCATCCACTGTTGAACTTGACTTCTAGACCATTCCGGTCGTGCATCGATTAATGCTTTATCAATTCGGCTTCCTTCAAATTCTTCTGTTATTTCTACTACAAATTTCTCCATTAAGACACCTTTTTCTTTTTCATATTCTTCTTTTCATCCATAAGAATATGGATAATTACTAAAACAACACCAACGGTTAAAGCAGCATCTGCTATGTTAAATATTGGAAACTCATAATTCACAATCGGTATTAGGACGTCAATGAAATCGACAACTTCTTTTCGAATGACGCGGTCGATGAAATTACCAATTGCGCCTCCCAAGAGCATCATTAGAGCGATTGCAAATAACGGTTCACCTTTTGCTTCTTTATGAAAATAATAAACAATTCCCGCGACCACAATAATTGTAACAATATAAAAGAGCCACATCTGTCCCTCAAGCATTCCCCAAGCCGCACCTTTATTACGATGAGATAGAAGTCCAAAATAGGGTTCGGATATGCTTATTCTTTCCCCCAGTTTCATGTTGTTCACAACTAACCATTTCGTCAATTGATCTAGGAAAATCACAAGTAAGGCCAATCCGTAATAAATAAACATTTCACAAAACCCCCATATAACAATTGTTCTTATTTTACCACAAAAGAGCAGTAGTCGACGTTAAATGAACCTCATAAATAATAAAAAAAGCGACGTAAGCAATCCTTAAGACCAGACTGCCGCCGCCACTTCATGTTAGACGAGTTATTCCGTCAAAGTATAATGTTCTTTTACAACCGTCGCACATCTTTCACAAATCTCTGGATGTAGTTCATCTGAACCTACTGTTTCAGAAATTGTCCAGCAACGATCACACTTCTCGCCGTTTGCAGCTTCTACAAGGACGCTTACTGTATCCAGTTTCAATGCTTGTTCTGGAGCATCTGCGATGTTGCCTTCTGTAAACTCAGACACGATAAAGAACTGTGCAAAATCAATATCCTTAACTTTGAATACATCTGTATATGCTTCAGGGACATATATCGTCACTTTCGCTTCAAGTGATTTACCAATAATCTTTTCAGTTCGAGCGACTTCCAACGCTTTTAGAACATCATCACGAATTAACATTAGTGTTCCGAACTGCTCACGAAGTTTTTCTGCTTCAGCTCCCAAATCTTGAGCTTCCGGCATATCCGTCAGTTGAACACTCTCTTCTTCAACATGCTCAAAATGAGCCCACATTTCATCAGCTGTATGTGGTAGAATCGGCGTCAACAATTGTACAAGAGCCATTAGAGTATCATGCATAACCGTTTGCATTGCACGACGATGTGGATGGTCTTTGTTTTCAATGTAAACAACGTCTTTCGCAATATCTAAATAGAACGAACTTAAAACACCAGTACAGAAGTTGTTTGTTGCATGATAAACACTAGCAAATTCATAATTTTCATATGCTTCGCGAACTTCTTTAATCAAATCTTGAAGTTTTACATAGACATATTGATCTACTGGTCGCAAATCTTCAAATTGAACCCGATTTGTAGCTGGATTGAAATCGGACGTATTCCCGTGAATGAAACGGAATGTGTTCCGGATTTTTCGGTATACTTCTGAAACTTGTTTAAAGTTTGAATCCGACACACGAACATCCGCAGTATAATCTACTGAAGAAACCCATAAACGAAGAATGTCCGCACCCATTTGGTTCATAACTTTCGCGGGAATTATAACGTTTCCAAGCGACTTACTCATTTTGCGTCCATTTCCATCAAGAGTAAAGCCGTGGCTTAAAATCCCCTTATAAGGTGCATGCCCGTTTATTGCAACACTCGTCGTTAATGATGAGTTAAACCAACCACGGTACTGGTCAGATCCTTCCAAGTAAAGATCCGCTGGATAGACAAGATCATCACGCTCGTCGAGCACACCTTGATGTGTAGAACCTGAGTCAAACCATACATCCATAATATCCGTTTCTTTCGTAAATAAACCGTTCGGGCTGCTTGGATGTGTAAATCCTTCTGGAAGTAAATCTTTCGCATCCCGTTCAAACCAAACATTAGAGCCGTGTTCACGGAAGATTTCTGCAACGTTCGCAATGGTCTCATCCGTAATAATTGGTTCTTCATCTTCTCCGTAAAATACAGGAATCGGAACTCCCCACACACGTTGACGTGAGATACACCAGTCTCCGCGGTCACGGACCATATTGTAAAGACGTGTTTCACCCCATGAAGGTGTAAACTTTGTATCCTTAATCGCCTGAAGCAATTCAGGACGGAAACTTTCAATTGAAGCAAACCACTGTGCAGTTGCACGGTAAATTACCGGTTTTTTCGTACGCCAGTCATGTGGATACGAGTGTGTGATGAATGATAACTTCTTCAAAGAACCTACTTTATCAAGTGCTTCAGTTACTGCTTTATTCGCATCTTCATAAAATAAACCTTCAAATCCAGGTGCTTCATCCGTCATAACACCACGATTATCTATAGGTGAAAGTGCATCAATGCCATACGCTTTTGAAACGTAGAAATCGTCTTCACCGTGACCTGGTGCAGTATGAACGCAACCTGTTCCAGCATCTGCTGATACATGTTCCCCTAGCATTACAAGTGAATCACGATCATAGAGTGGGTGCTTAGCAACTACACGGTCCAGTTCTGATCCTTGCAGTTCGCGTTCAACCGTATAGTCTTCCCAACCAATTTCTTCAGCAACAAATGTAAGAAGATCTTTTGCAATTAAAAATTTCTCTTCCTGAGCCTTAACAATTACGTACGTAAATTCAGGATGTACTGAAATTCCTAAGTTCGCTGGAATTGTCCAAGGTGTCGTTGTCCAAATTAAGAAATTAACATCCTCTTCAAGCACACCAAGACCGTCTTTTACAGGGAAACTGACATAAATAGAAGGAGATTTTTTATCTTGATATTCAATTTCAGCTTCTGCCAGTGCAGATTCACTTGATGGCGACCAATAAACAGGTCGTAACCCTTTATAGATGTATCCTTTTTTAGCCATTTCACCAAAAACTTGAATTTGACGCGCTTCAAAAGATGGCTTCAGCGTAATATAAGGATTATCCCAATCGCCGCGAACACCAATCCGTTTAAACTGTGATCTTTGGCTATCAATTTGACCAAGCGCATATTCTTCACACATTTTACGGAATTCAGCAATCGAATAATCTTTTCTTTTTACGCCTTTGTTTACAAGGGCTTGTTCGATTGGCAAACCGTGAGTATCCCAACCCGGAACATACGGAGAATGAAAACCCGTCATCGATTTGTGTCGAACGATCATATCTTTCAGTACTTTATTGAGCGCATGGCCCATATGAAGATCTCCGTTGGCATATGGCGGACCATCATGTAAAACAAAGAATGGACGTTCTGCAGTACGTTCTTGTACTTTTTTATAAATCTCCATCTCTTCCCATTTCGCTTGCATTTCAGGTTCTCTATTCGGTAAATTTCCACGCATCGGGAAATCCGTTTTCGGCATAAGTAATGTGTCTTTATAATCCATTAGTATTCCTCCTAATAATAGTTATTCAAAAAGTTAATTGAATCCATACAAAAATACCCCGCCCCTTTAAAAAAGGGACGAGGTATTATACCCGCGTTACCACCCTAACTTGCAACATGAAATCATGCTGCCACTCAGACACGATAACGGGGTGTTCCCGAGACTTACATAAAATGTACGTCTAAGCTCAAGAGTGATTTTCACTTCGATTGTATTGACCGGGCTTTCACTGTCTCCGGCTCGCTTTACTTACAAAAGAAAGTACTGTCTCCATCAATGCTTCATGTAAATATATGAAATTTATTATAATTGCTTACAAAAGTATAGTCAAGTTCAGTATAATCATTTTGTTCCAATTTAAACTCTTTTTGAAAACTCAATTTGCTCTGTTCCAACTTCTGTTTCTATTAAACGGTCCCAATCATCCGCCTGTATTAAATCAAGCTGTGCCTCTATCAGCATTTTAAAACGGCTTCTAAAAACTTTCGACTGCTTTTTCAGATCGTCAACTTCAACAGAAATTTCGCGAGCACGAGAAAGAGCTTCATTTACAATGCGATCAGCATTCTTTTCCGCTTCCTTCACAATAAGCTCAGACTCTTTCATCGAATTGCGACGTACATCTTCTGCAGCTTCCTGCGCAATAAGAATCGAACTGTGTAATGTCGCTTCAATTGAATTGAAATGTACAATTTGTTCCTTGGTTAGTCCTAAACTTTCTTTCAGCTGTTTATTTTCCTCAAGCACATTTTCATAATCTTTAAGCACTTGCTCTAGAAATTCATTTACATCATCTTCGTTATAGCCACGGAACATTGAACGGCCAAATTCTTTATTATGTATATCGATTGGTGACAAAGCCATCTGATGCATCTCCCTCTTTTACATATTCAACCTTCATTATACATGTAGATGCCATCAATAACAGCAATTATCAGAAAAATCATACCAACTTACCAATAATGAGTCGTATATTTTCTTTTCGTGTTATGCCTTCTATCGCAATGATTTTATAACGGCCGAAACCTCGAATTGACAACATATCAAATTCAAACAATTCAAAACCGGGTTGATTGCGAACGACCCAGTTCAATTTCACTTTATCACCGTGAATTAATGCTGCCGCCTTTTGCCTTGAGATGTTAAGTACAACGGAAACAATCGTATCAAGCCGCATTGAACTACTGACGTAGTAAGTTTCTTCCCAAGTATCCAAGGAAAGAATTAATTCATCTGATTTTGTAAGTTCATCAACTGTAACTTTTGCTTTGCCAATTGACGTAAAGTTCGCTGTCATATAATCCTTCAGCTCATCTGCTACTGCAAATTGTACCTCGTCTTCAGCAATTCGAATATCACCAAACTTTGTTCGATCAATTCCAAGAGACATCATCGAACCTAATACATCTTTATGACCCAGTTGTAAAAATTTCGATGCATACTTCACTTTAAATACGGTTATATTATAATCGCTACGTTCAGGAACATAGTAATCAGGATATATAAGCACTCTCACACGTTCAGCTTCAGGAAACTCACCATTTGTTTCGAATAATAGCCCATTACCCGTAACAAGCGATTCAACTATAAAACGCTGTCTTGGATCTAAAAAACCAGTTAACTTCGGGGAGTAGGTATCCTCTACTTCACGTATCCAACCGATTGCAGTCTCTATAAATGGCTGTTCATCTTTCCTGAAATGCTGTAGAATTGTTTCCACGTTTTCCTACCCCTTATGTTAATCCCTTAAGTAACGGGACTTATGAAATAAAATTAATAATCATATTGAATACATTTCTAACTCCAGCTGATATGAATCGTAAAGCAAATATTGCTACGATTGGTGAAATATCAATCATCCCAAGTGGCGGGATAAACTTCCGGAAAAAAGAAAGATACGGTTCGACGATTTTACCTAAAAATTTACCGAAACCTGTTTCACGCATTGAAGGAACCCAAGACATTAGTATATATGCGATGAGCAAAAGACTATAAATCGATATTGCCTGTTCTACAAAGTTTCTAATTGCAAATAGTATTGGGATCATTATTTATTGTACACCTCATTTAGTTTCTATTGTTCAAAGTAGTCGGATATTGCCCCTGCAACTTCCACATTTTCAGGCACACAAAGAAAAATATCCGTTCCAATTCTTTGAATATCTCCGCCTATTGCATAAACTGTACCGCTAAGGAAATCGACAATTCGAACTCCTTGTTCACGATCAATTCGTTGCAAATTCACGACAACTGCTCTTTTACTTTTTAGATGCTCTGAAATATCTTGTGCTTCAGCATAAACTCGTGGTTCGACTAGAATTACTTTAGATGACTTCTGAGCACTTTGAAGACTTACAACCGTTGCTGGTTGGGATGATTCTCTGGAAGGTGTTTGCCTTCTTGAATTAACCTTTTTGGGCTGTTCCCTCATAGGTGTCTGTTCTTCATGTTGACGTGTAGACGCTTTTGGTGTTTCAACTTCCCTTTCCTCATCGTCCAAGTAGAAGAAGTTTTGAAGTTTGTTTTTTAAGCTCATTCGTATCCCTCGCTTTCTGCCCCGACGAGTGCAGTACCTATTCTTACATAGGTTGCCCCTTCTTCGACTGCAATTACAAAATCATTAGACATTCCCATTGATAATTCTGTACAAGGTGCATGAGTTAGTTGTTGTGCCATTAAACGATCCCGTAAAATTTTCATATCTTTAAAAACAGTCCGTAATACTTCTTGGTCTTCGATATTCGGGGCCATTGTCATTAATCCGATTACCTTAATTTTATCATATGACTTTAAATCCGAAACAAAAGTGTCCAGTTCCTCCGGTGTAATACCGGACTTAGAACTCTCTCCAGATACGTTCACTTGAATGAAACAATTAATTTCTTTTTTTGCACGCTTCTGAATTTCTTTCGCAATACTAATCCGATCGAGTGAATGTAAAAAGTCGATTTCATTGATAATATCACGAACCTTACGACTTTGTAAATTACCGATAAAATGCCATTCCACACCTTCAGAGATCGCTTCTTGTTTAACGAGAAGCTCCTCTGCACGGTTTTCAGCAAGTTGGATAATTCCAGCTTCTTTTACTTCGTTCGCCCTTACAGTCGAAACGCTCTTCGTTACTGCAACAACTTCTACGTCTTTACGACTTCTGCCGGAATTTTCACAAGCTCGTTGTATTTCATTTTCGATTTTTTGTATACGTTCCGTTAAATTACTCATTCTAATCACTACTTTTCATCAATTGTTCTCTTCATTGTAACAAGCCAAGACCTACATATCAATGATAAGTCATTTTTTCCCGTCTTTTCTGCCGACTAATACGATATCTTTCCCTATTGTTGTAATATCTTGTAGCCTAACTTTACGAGTGTCTTTTTCCTTTGAGTCAAAAAATATATTTCGATCTCCTTCGCCAATATGCAAAGCTTCTACCTTTCCGTTAACAATATCGATTGTCGCGTCCTGAACGTAACCAAGGAAAGTACCCTTAGTTGCATCAATCACTTCTTTTTTTTGGATTTCCGAAAATTTCATGGAATCCCTCCTTTATATAAGCATATGCTACGAAGGATGAAAAAAGAAAAAAACGCAATGCATTATCTGCACTGCGTTTCCTTTTTCAATCATTTTGGGCTATGCCATCACGTATTATTTGAACGGCGTTTTTTTCCAATCTCGAAATTTGTGCTTGTGAAATTCCTAATTCTTTTGCAATTTCAGTTTGTGTTTCTCCTAAATAATAACGTTTCGAAAGTATCGTTTGCTGTCTGTCATTTAATGTTGAGACGGTATCTTTAACGGCGACATATGTGGACCACGTTTCCTCTGAGACTGTTTTATCATGCAATTGATCCATCATAAATACTGGATCCCCATCGCCACCATTAATTGGTTCATGAAGCGACATCGGATCTTGTATTGCATCAAGAGCAAATAGAATATCATCTTCTTTTAATCCCGTTGCTTCTGCTAAATCTGAAAGTCTGGGTTCTCTTAAATTATCGTTGATAAATTGTTCCTTTGCCCGCATCGCTTTATAAGCAATATCGCGTAAAGATCTCGATACACGCACTGCATGGTGATCGCGAAGATGACGTTTTATTTCTCCAATAATCATAGGAACTGCGTAGGTTGAGAACCTAACATTATGTTTCAAATCGAAGTTATCTATTGATTTTAATAGCCCTATACATCCAACTTGAAACAAATCATCCGCCTGTTCACCGCGATATGCAAATCGTTGAACAAGACTTAAAACGAGACGTAAGTTAGCAACAACTAATTCTTCCCTAGCGGAGTGATCTCCACTTTGCAACCTAATAAAGGTCTCTTTCATCACTTCATTCGTGAATAAAGGCAATTCGGACGTATTGACCCCACATATTTCAACTTTTGTACGTACCATTCGCTCTTCCTCCGTATTCTGTAGATGACTGTACAATATAGTCTGTCCGGTGACTAACAGAATATGCGGGGAAATCAATCGCCAATTTCAACCATTATGCAATTGGATGATTGAGTCTTTCACGGAGATCTGTAATTATTTTCTTTTCAAGACGAGAAATATAAGATTGAGAAATCCCAAGCAATTCGGCAACTTCTTTTTGTGTCATTTCGATCTTTCCAGTAAGACCAAAGCGACATTCCATTATATAACGTTCACGTTCGTCCAAAATACTAATCGCTTCAATCATATGCTGTCGTTCTATTTTCTTTTCAACATCATCAATAATAATATGCTCATCTGTTCCTAAAATATCAGAAAGCAATAATTCATTACCGTCAGAATCAGAGTTCAGTGGTTCGTCAAAAGAAATTTCAGATCGAAGCCGATTTGTTTTTCTTAAATGCATAAGAATTTCATTTTCAATACAACGTGATGCATACGTTGCAAGTTTAATGTTTTTATCGACTTTAAATGTTTCAATTGCTTTTATAAGTCCGATTGCACCGATACTAATAAGATCTTCAATATGCGTATTTGTATTATCGAATCGACGGGCAATATATACAACAAGTCTTAAATTCTTTTCAATGAGTGTATCTCTCGCACTCATATCTCCTTCCATAAAAGCACGAATCGTAATTGCTTCCTCTTCTCGTGTTAGCGGTTTTGGAAGTGATTCATGTCCTCCAATATAATACACACCATTTTTCTTTTTAAAAAACGTGGCAATCACCGATACCCATTTTTTTAACTCATGCAGCATGAACAGCTCCCCTTTCAAGATTTAAAGTTTCCATGGCGGATACGTGTAAAATCGCATCGGCACCGGCCGGATATTGATGACTGCTTTTTGTAAGGACAATGTATCCTGGACGTAGAGCGTTATCTCCCTCAACCAACCATTTTTCGAATTTAAATCCGATTGCCCAAGATGGACCTTCTACCGTTTGAAGTCTAACCAGCCTCATATCCTTTTGATATTCACCTGGGAATTCAGAAAGCGATGTCGACTCACTAGGATTCCATAACAACAAAGGCCCTTTTAACTCATCGGGAATACTATTTTCGATTGCTTTTAACGACACAAAATGGACGGGTGCACCTGATAATGGCTCAGTACAACTATTTCCTGTATCGACAAAAATATCCAGTCGAATATTCTCCCCCCACATTTGAAGATTTGTTTTCGCCGATAGTTCAGAAAGACGCCGAACCGTTCGTACATCAAGCCAATTCTTTTTAAATAAATATAGGGACACATAAGCAACTACTGCGTACGTAAGAACAGTATACGAACCTAATATTTCATGGATTCGGTATTGAAAAGCAGTCAACATTCCTCCAGCAAACAAAGCACCAACTAAAACGACAACTGCAGATTTTTTCCATGACTCATATGCTCTTCCAAATGCACAAACAGTCATGCCCAAAAAAGCTCCAATGACCACAATGAAAGATGCAGGAAATAATGTAACTGGTAAAGCGCCAACGAAAGAAGCAAGAAGTAAACGCCTATGTGTAGCACCTGCATTTCCAACTTTGTTCGCAAATGAAAGAATTACAAAATTGAAGAGCATATTCACTCCGACGATTACTTCACCATACATAGGCCGCCCTCCCTATTAGTAACAATATCATCCATGTCCTAAAATGTTTGTCGGTTTGGGGATGAAAACAAATAAATCATTCGACTTATTTTGGCAGCCTCTAATCAATTACGCTCCTTCTGTCAAAAATATATACTAAACTAAAGAATCTTTCTGCTACTCGCCGATTTCCGTTCCGACCGGACGCTTTCCATTAGCGAAGAATAAAAACCATTCTTCTTAGGGCCACTCGTCGAGCCTCCTCGTCGCGAAAAGCACGCTCCTGTGGGGTCTCGACATTCGCGCTGATCCCATTGGAGTCGTCGGTCTGCACTCCAATCAGCTAAAGTGTATGGGAAACATAAAATCAATATAAATACTCCCACTATTCGGCCAATGTATAGAGACCAGTAATGTAGATGAAATGTTTGTGTACAAGCCCCGTGTTAAAGGCGAACCATGAGCTCTATCAAGACCTTTTAAAAGCTGAGTTAAATAAGGATTTCAAGACATTTGAGAATTTTTTATGGATACAGGAACCTCCAGTATTATAATTTAAGTTAAAACCGTTCAATAAATAAAGTGAACAAAAAATTCCCTGAAGCAGTGTAATCCCAATTCCGGGAAATATCTATATATTTTTTCTATTTTCAATGTGCAATCTTAGTTGCTTGGAGTGCAAGGCGGCGACTCCAGCGGGATCAAGCGGGACAGTTGAGACCCCGCAGTGGAGCGACAGCGAGCGAGGAGGCTCAACGCCCGCCCCGTGGAACGCGTCCGCCTGGAACGGAAAGCAACTGGAATAGTAGAATCCTTTCTTCAGCATTTATTCCACAACCCAAAAAAAGACTTTCCAAATATGCATTATGCATAATCGGAAAGTCTCTAATTGCTTATATATTGTGGATAACCACTATTATTTACGACGTTGTCTATTACGTAAGAACGTTGGTACATCAAGAGCATCTTCAGGTTGTCCACCTTGCTGAGGACGATTCGTCTCATGCTCGGGTTGCTCCTGATACTGACGAGATTCTTCAGCACGCTGATTTCTTGACTGGCTTTGTTGTTGCTGTGGCTCACGAACAGCAGGACGCGCGGATTGACTTGCTCCAAACCCTGAACTGCGTGTAGGACGTGCCGGGATAAGCTGAACTTCATTGAATCCTGTTGCAATAACAGTAACAATGATTTCGTCCTTCAAATTATCATTAATAACAGATCCAAAAATCATGTTCACATCTTCATCTGAAGCAGAGGCTACAATATCGGCAGCTTCTTGAACTTCGAAAAGACTTAAGTTCGAACCACCTGTAATATTCATTAACACACCTTTTGCTCCGTCAATTGATGTCTCCAGTAAAGGACTTGAAATAGCTTTTTTCGCAGCTTCTGAAGCTCGGTTTTCTCCTGTAGAAATACCAATCCCCATCAGTGCAGATCCTTTATTTGACATAATCGTTTTAACATCCGCGAAATCGAGATTGATAAGCCCAGGAACTGCGATTAAATCGGAGATACCTTGAACACCTTGTCGAAGTACATTGTCCGCTTCACGGAACGCTTCAAGCATAGGCGTATTTTTATCAACAATTTCAAGTAATTTATCATTCGGAATAACGATGAGTGTATCTATTGAATCCTTCATCGCTGTAATTCCACCGATTGCCTGCGTTTGACGTTTTCGTCCTTCAAAAGTGAATGGACGTGTTACAACACCAACCGTCAGTGCTCCTAAATCTCTTGCGATTTGTGCAATAACCGGTGCGGCACCCGTTCCAGTACCTCCACCCATTCCTGCAGTAACAAATACCATATCGGCACCACGTAATGCTTCCTCAATTTGTTCTTTACTTTCGTCCGCAGCTTTTTTCCCTACTTCAGGGTTCGCTCCAGCACCTAGTCCTCTAGTTAACTTGTTACCTATTTGTAGTTTCACATCTGCACTTGAAAGATTGAGTGCTTGAGCATCCGTATTCACGGCAATAAACTCTACACCCTTCACACCATGTTCAATCATTCGGTTAACAGCATTATTTCCTCCACCGCCAACACCAATGACTTTAATGATTGCAAGCTGATCAATATTCGTATCAAATTCTAGCATTGTCTCTCCTCCTAGTCATTCTTAAAACATCTCTATGATTTTAATTAATCATTCAAAAAAGTTATCGAACACATTTTTTGCTTTACTAAAGATACCTGGTTTTTTAACTGAATTTTTTTCGAACGCTTTTTTCTTATTACTTGTGTTGTATTCAGTTCCTTCAATCGCCAAGACAGGAGAAGCATCGGATAATTTACCAAAGTATTCTTCCTGCATATGAGCATAACGTATTAATCCAACTGAAGTTGTGTACATTGGTTCTCTTACACCAATATACTCAGGTGTATGTACACGTACTCTTGTTTTCATTACATGTCTAGCCAACTGGAGAATACCGTCCATTTTGGTAATTCCACCAGTTAATACTACACCTCCTGGCAAATCACGTACGCCCATTTGGAATAGTTCTTCTAGAATGAGATCGAAAAGTTCTTCTAGTCGAACTCCGATAATTTCCGATATGTATCGCTGGCTATATTGATCTTTTGAATCTGCACCGATTACCGGTACTTCAAATAGTTCGTCGTCTGACGCATCGTCATAAAAAGCATGTCCGTATTGATGTTTAATTTTTCGTGCTTGTTCTGTCGGTGTTTTTAATATAATTGATAAATCTTTTGTTATATGGTCACCACCAACTGGTATAACAGATGTCGACATGAGTCTGTTTTCTCCAAACACTGAGACCGTGGTAGAACCTCCACCTATATCAATATATGCTGTACCATGGTCTTTTTCGTCTTCCGTAAGGGCAAATGTACCTGCTGCAAGTGGTTGCAAGTATATTTCACGAATGGTAAGACCTGCACGTTCAACACAGCGTAATATATTGTGGACAAGTGTTTTTGAAGTAGTGATCAGTGTTCCATCCATTTCCAAACGGACACCAATCATTCCACGCGGATCTGTTATTTCGCCGTAATCATCAACAATAAATTGTTTTGGAATAATATTAACGATTTCTCTATCTGGTGGAACAGACATCACTTGAGCAGACTTCATAACACGGTCAAGATCGTCATCGGTAATTTCTCGATTTTCACTATTTACAGCAACTACACCTTTTACATCTTGTAGCTGCACTCCATTCGCAGGTATACCAAGTACAACTTCATTAATTTTCATACCGATCATTCTTTCGGCCTGTTCGACCGCCTTTTTGATGGATTGAACAGTTGCATCGATATCGATAATTGTACCTTTGCGAATACCTGCCGATTGAACATTTCCAACCCCCACAACATGCAGAGATCCTCCATCTACTTCCCCAACCAAAACTTTGATTGACGAAGAACCTATATCAAGCGATACGTATAATTCTGATTGGCTCAACGACTGGCACCTCCCTAACAACTCTTATATTACATTCTATTGCATTATTGAAGTATTGTCTAAAGAACTTCGACATCTAATGTTCAAACCCTTTCATTCGGAAACTTTTGTACTCGATTTCTTTTCTCGGTCATCCCATTTTGTTAAAAGAATTCTCCTAATTACGGCAATGTTTTGGAACAATCTCACACCAAATGCGAACACGGCCGCTAGGTACAGGTCAACACCTAAATGTACACCTAGGAAAGCGAGACTCGCGGCAAGTACGATATTAAAAAAGAATCCAGAAACGAATACTTTATCATCGTATACCTGTTGAAGATGTGCCCGTATGCCCCCAAATAGAGTATCGAGTGCTGCAAGAACGGCAATCGAAAGATAGTTGCCGTACTCTTGCGGGATTTCAATATCTGTTAAAAGACCAAGCGATATCCCTAGTACAAGACCTAATAAGGGCAGCCACATATCTTATTCTCCTTTCGGTAATTCATTTAAAAAAAGATTTTCAAACTTTTCGTGCCATCCACGAATCGTTATATTCTTGTCCGGTTTTCCAATATCAAGAATTAGATTATCCAAATAGAAGTCATCATGAATCGATGATGCAAGCAAATAATTATATAATTTCTCCCCGTCCGAAAAGGACTGCGTAATGATTTTCATTTCAAAAGGTGGGTTTGAAACATTTAGTCCATTAACTGCTGTAATACCGTTAATATCTCTAATCGAACTTAGTGTTGTAAATCGTTTACCATCCACTTCTAAAGAGTTCCCTTTAAACCGGTTCAAATCATTTACAAAACGTGTAAGAAGATCTGGTGAAATACCCGATATTGGTATACCATAAGCAATACTTTCCTTTGATGGTTTTACTTTGACCACTAGACCAGGACCAGATATATCCGTCATACCGGCTTGTTGATAGAGCTTGTCCACGGTTTCAGTTAAAGCCTTGCCTGTATTTTTATCTTCGAGTGATTCGTATGTATGAATTGTACTGTCGAGCTCACGAATTTCAGATAATAATTCGGAATGAAGCTTTTTTTCATTTGAAAGTTCGTTGCGTATTGCCCAAATATCTCTTGTGTCGCGCACTTCAGGACTTTTAACTGTGTTGTATTGCACTGCAACCATTAATCCAATTATGAGCAGCACAAATGTGAATTTCCACTTTATTGGATTAATCATCCTTCCATCCCTTTCTTCTATCCTTCAGTTCTTAGTGCTGATAATTTTATTTGTTTTAAGTGTTCAGTTGTGACAACGATATTATCCAAAATAAGCCCATCGATAACACCGCCTCTTAAATAAAGAGAATCTAACAATACTTCTGCATCCCCAATAGCTTCTATAACAAAAGGAGCTGGAAATGTCCTACCATCAACTGTAATGACAGGTCCTGTACATTTGATGTTTGAGCTCGCTGTTATCCTTTGACCATTTATCGAAAGTCCCTGTGCTCCAGATATTCTTAGTTCATTAACAACTCTAAGAATGTGACTCTCATGAACGATATAGTCATTCGGATTTTGTTCAACTGGGTCGTATTCAGCATCTTTTAATACCACTTTGATGCCTTGTCCAACCGCAGGAACTACACCAAGCAGCAAGCGAAGATTTTTAGCTTCTTTCACTAACTCTGCGTGATCTTCCTCACTCGTAGAAAAAGATTGTTCATACGACTGAATCTCTTCCTGCTTGGCGGCGATTTCATCGGTTAATTCTTTATTTCGCTCTTTTTGTTGACCTAAATCTTCTCTATACTGTTCTTCTTGGAAAAATGTTGTAGATTTATGAATATCATTCGCTTTGTTCTTACCAAGTGTATTATAAGAAAACGCAAGCATGAAACCCAGCACAAGGAATACGAGCGAAAAGAGTATATGCCTCCCTCTTCTCCGGTAATCTTCACTCATCTTCTTCGACAATGATCTCATCCTCCTCTTTTGCACCGTACATTTTACTAAATGGAGTGAAATACGTTCCTACTTCCATGTCAATGACGCCTTTTTCAACATCGTTTAACTGTGCAATAATGTCTGGATAAAACTCCATACTTTCAGCAAATGTCGGAATAATCGCACGTACTTCGTACCCGTCATCCATATATGCAATTATACTTTCCATATCTTCATTCACGCCAGAAAATATGATTTCAGAAACCATATGATAAACAGCTGTTTCCATTTTGATTAACTGCGTACTTAGTTGTTTACGGACTTTTACGTCACTAAAACCAATTAGAACAGGAATTTCATCTTCTGGGAGGATTGTTTCTGTAGAAAATAATTCTCCATTTTCCAATAATAATTGATATTGGCCTTTTTCTTCAACGTAAGCAATGGTTCCCCATTCCGAAATTACTATTTCTATATTATTAAACCAGTTCCGAGTTACATCAACCTTTTTCACAACTTCAATTTCACTAAGAACCTTTTCAACTGAGTTTTTCTTAAATCCCCAGAAAGGCTCGTCCTTTATTAGTCCACTTTCATTTATATAAAACTTTTCTTCGTAAAGGTTTGCACCGCTAATCGTCACTTCATTTATTCGACTTAGCGGCGACTGGAAATAGAGAATAATGAGAAGTGCGATAATGAATATTAGGACTACAAATAAAAACTTCTTATTTGTTGTTCTTCGCCTTTTCTCGCGCATGGAGGGTATCCGCTCTTCAATATCTATTACTTTATCCATATAGACACCCTCCATTCATCTCATTTTTTGTTTACTTGCAAAGTGTAAAATAACGCCCGCGGCCATCCATGTTGTCATTAGGGATGATCCGCCATAACTGATGAACGGTAAGGTAACGCCTGTTACTGGCAATAACCCTGATACTACTCCTATATTTAAAAACGTTTGAAAAATCAACATAGAAGACATTCCAGAAACGATGAGAAATGGAAAATTGGCTTCCGTTCGTATGGCAATACCAAACGCAGATATGAGCAATACTGCAAAAAGTACGATGACAAACGTTGCCCCTATAAATCCAGATTCCTCGGCAATTATTGAAAAAATAAAGTCGTTTTGGGGCTCAGGTAAATATAAGTACTTTTGTCGGCTATTCCCATATCCATGACCAAACAAACCACCAGGCGCAATTGCAAATATAGACTGTATACCTTGAAATCCAGTTCCAAGAGGGTCGTTCCAAGGATCGATGTACGATTTAATACGGTCTAAACGGTAAGGTGCCGCTGCTATTAATGCGATAAAAGCCGAAAGTCCAGTTACGCCAATAAAGGCAAAAAAACGAAGAGGATAACCAGATATAAACAATACTGTGAATGCTGAAACAATCATAATTACTGTAGACCCTAAATCAGGTTGAATCATGATAAGTGCAGCAGGTAGTAGTATAAGCCCAATATGTTTTAGCCGAATATGCCTTTTTCCTTCACGGGCAATTTGAACCGTAGACGCAAGCTTCCCAATTAATGCAACTTTGATAAATTCTGCGGGTTGAAGACTAAATGGACCAAACGCAATCCAGCTTTGTGAACCGTTACGGGAGGCCCCAATTCCCGGAATAAGAACTGCCACAAGTAGTACTATTGAGAGCCAATAAACAACTGTCCATGTTTTCACATTGGAAGTAAGTGGACTTTTTATTATAAAAAATGCAATTGCTACCGAGACAACCATATAAATGAATTGCTTGACTATGAAAGGGGAGGAGTCAGCGTAACGGACCGCTCCCCAATACGAACCTGCAGAATGGACAAAAGCCAAGCCAATCAAAGAGAGCACCGCCGCTGAACCAACAAATGCGATTTTCAACTTTCCTTCCAGTTTACGCATCCTTCCAGTTTATAGCATCAAATGATTTCAATTGTTACAAGGACATAACAGCTTCAATAAATTCATTACCGCGAACTTCAAAACTAGCGTATTCGTCCCAACTCGCACAGCATGGGGACAGTAAAATAGTATCACCCTTAACACTCACTAAATCAGCCTGTCTTACTGCATCCACCATATTTTCGGATAGAATGATTTGCTCTACTTCACATGATGCAGCAAACTCGGCAAATCTCTCCTTTGTTTGCCCTAACGCTATAACCGTCCTCACGTTCCCCATGAACGGCCTTAACTCCTCGAACGAGTGACCTCTATCAAGACCTCCAGCGAGCAATACAATGGGTGTCTGGAATGCAGCAAGAGCACTTTTAGTTGCCAATGTGTTCGTAGCTTTGGAATCATTATAATATTTGCGACCTTTTGATTCTTTAACGAATTGCATTCGGTGCTTCACTCCAGTAAAAGAGCTAAGTACACTTTCAATTGGGTTTTTATCGCAACCGGAAAGAATTGCTGCAGCCGTTGCCGATAATATGTTTTCAAGATTATGTTCTCCAGGTAGTTTAATAATCGAACGACTTACATAAGGTTCGCCGTTCCAATAGATCATCGATTTGTCCGCAGATATACCCGTTTGCTGTTTCCCTTTCAAGGTGAACGGTATTTGTATTGCATTCGATTTTAATGCAACTTCACGAAGAACTGCTTGATCGGAATTATAAATAAAATAATCTTCGGAAGTTTGGTTTTTCAAAATATGTGCTTTCGCTTTTACGTATTCCGCTGATGACCCATGGTAATCGAGATGTGAATCATACACATTCGTCCAAATCGCGATTTTCGGACGGAAGGAATCCGTTCCTAGTAATTGAAACGAAGAAGCTTCTAATACTATTATATTTTCTTTAGTTGCATTTTCCGCAACAGCACAAGATACTGTTCCTATATTTCCAGCAATAAGAGGCTTTTTCTTCGCAACATTCAACATATGGTATAACAATGTCGTTGTAGTTGTTTTGCCATTTGAGCCTGTAATGGCAATAATCGGTGCCTCGCTAATTCTGGATGCAATTTCAACTTCCGTCCATACTGGAATTTCTTTCTTAATTGCCTCTTTAATGACCGAATTTGTATAGGGAATTCCAGGATTTTTCACGACGAGTTCAAAACCTTCATCAAGAAGTCCATCTGGATGACCTCCACAAATTACGTGTACGCCTTCAGATCTCAGCTCTGCTGCTTCCTTATTCCCTTCACTAGGTGATGAGTCGTTCACTGTTACAACAGCGCCAAGAGATGACAGTAGTTTTGCAGCAGCAAAGCCACTTTTGGCGAGACCAAGAACAAGTATCTTTTTTCCGGAAAACTGCGTCGTATCTTTCACTTACATCACCTCCAGAAGTACTGGGATAATAGCTGCTATAAACGCAACTCCCCAAAAAACAATGACGATTTTCCATTCGGACCAACCCGAGAGTTCGAAATGATGATGAATTGGACTCATTTTAAAAATCCGCTTTCCAGTTAATTTAAAACTGATTACTTGTAAAATTACGGATGCTGTTTCGATTACATATACAATCCCAATAATAAGCAAGAGTAGTTCTTGTTTCATTAACACAGCAACCATAGCCATTGCACCACCGAGGGCAAGCGATCCAGTATCCCCCATAAACACATGTGCCGGCTTAAGATTGAAGATTAGAAAACCGAGCATTGCCCCAGATACAACAAAGGCGAACATCGCAATATCTAGTTGCGCAAGTGTTTCATTACTAATTGCTAACACACCAAATGCAGCAAATGCAATCGAAGATGTACCTGCCACTAATCCGTCCAACCCGTCAGTCAAATTAACTGCATTTGAGAAACCAACGAGCCAAAAGATTAGGAATGCAACATAAAAGATGCCGAGTTCAACTTTGAAATCCGTAAACGGCAATGCAACCGTTGTATCAAATGAACCCAATTTCAGTAAGAAAAATGCTGCGACTGCAACAAGTATTTGGCCAATCAGTTTTTGTAAAGAAGTAAGTCCATCGTTTTTCTTTTTAACAACAATAATAAAATCGTCCAAAAATCCGATTACTCCAAATCCAATTAAAACTAGAAGGAGGACAATCGTTTGCGTCGTCAGGACTTCGTATATGTATGATAAGGCAAGGGTGGAAATAATAATAGAAAGCGTGAAGATCAGCCCACCCATCGTTGGTGTTCCTGCTTTTTTCTGATGGTTTTTAGGACCTTCTTCACGAATACTTTGCCCGAACTTCATTCTCCTGAGAACCGGTATAATAATATATCCTGAAACGATTGAAAGGGTAAACCCAACGGCAATCGCAATGAGCGTTGTAGTGAGTGTCATGACTATTTCTCCTTCTATTTTCCGAAACAAAGCCAACAGGCCAGTTTCAGATTTCGCTTTTAAATCTTAATCCGAGTACACATGAATAACATCGTCAACTGTTATTAAAGAGTCAATTGCCGGCAACTGATGCTTCACTTTTTCACCATTGCCATGCCATTTAATTTGGTAAGTGTGCAATTGATGGCCCAGTTGTTTTTTTGTAAGTCCAGTAAGGTCCGGCACACGATGCGTCAAAGCATCTCCCCAACGGTACTCTTTCTCGAGTTGGCCTTCTCGCTTACTGATCCCAAGAAGTGGTGCTGCTTCTTCAATTATTCGCCCAACGATTGGTGCTGCAATTACACCGCCAAACTGGACGGAGTTTTTAGGATTATCAACAGCTATATAAACAAGGATTTCAGGGTCATCTGCTGGCGCAAAACCTATGAATGAAACAATATAATCGCCATCTTTATAGCGACCCTCTTCAACTTTTTGCGCAGTGCCTGTTTTACCGCCAACACGCAGTCCCTCAACAAAGGCATTACGACCCGTTCCGTTCGCAACAACCGATTCTAGAGCTTCACGAGCTTGTGCAGATGCTTCTTCACCGATTACTTTCCGTTTTAGTTCAGGTTCAAATGAGCGAGATAAATCTCCTTTATCATCCGTTATTTTATTGACAATATACGGTTTGAATAAATTTCCCCCGTTAATGACTGCAGCTACTGCTTGCACTTGTTGTATTGGAGTAACTGAAATCCCTTGCCCAAATGCAGTTGTCGCTTGTTCCACGGGGCCGAATGCCTTCTCAGAGAAAAGAATCCCTTTCGACTCCCCCGCAATTCCAGAATCCGTTAATTGGCCAAAACCAAAATCCTTAAGATAAGATGAAAGTTTTTTCCCGCCAAGTCTTTGACCGATTTCTACAAAACCCGGGTTACAAGAGTTTTCTACGACTTCCATGAACGTTTGTTCTTTGTGTCCAGCCCTTTGCCAGCAACGCAACCTCGCATTTGCAACTTTCACAAATCCCGGATCATAGAATCGGTCATTTTTAAGGTCAACTACTTGTTCCTCAAGTCCGGCTGCAAGTGTAATGATTTTAAATGTGGAACCCGGTTCAAACGTCATCCAGACGGGTAAATTCCGATTATAGATGCTCGGATCGACGTCTTGATAATTCGATGGGTGAAATGTAGGTAAAGAAGCTAAAGATAGGAGTGCACCGGTTTTTGGATCCATTACAATGCCTAACACCTGGTCAGCATCGAATTTCTCCATCGCCTGTATGAGTTCCCGTTCCACAATTTCTTGCATACGTAAATCAATCGTGAGTTCAATAGACGCTCCTTGAGAACCCTTATTAAAGCCGTCATCGACGTGGGGTAGTGGAATCCCTTTGGCATCCGTAAATAGTCGGATTTTATCGCCAGTTCCTAGTAGAAATTCATCATATGCATATTCAATTCCAGCCAAACCCTTTCCATCATAACCTGTAAAACCTAGTAATCTCGAAAGCAATTCACCGTTTGGATAGTGTCTTACAAAATCTACACCCGTATACAAGCCATCAATTTGTAGTTTAGCAACTTCATCGGCTTGTTCTTTTGTTATATTTTTAGCTTCTGGCGCTAATTTCACCATATACTCTTTTTGAGACATTTTTTCCCCAAGAGCTATTGGATCCGTCCCAAGTATTTCAGATAAAGCAATTGCCGCAGATTGAATGTCATCGTTTTGAGTAGGCATGAAGTATAAAGTCGGCGCAAGCCTGCTTCCTACAATTAATTCACCGTTTCGATCTACAATATCCCCGCGCATACCGCCAAATGGAATTTCTCGGTCCCAATTCGCTTCCGCTCGTCCTGTTAAAAGTTCATGATTAATAATTTGCATGAAAAACAACTTCACTAACAACATCCCAAGGCAGATGAGGAAAATGACGAATACCGCTCTTAACCTCTTTTTAGACTGTAATTCGATAATTGTCCGCAGTATGGATACACCTCACGTTTTTCTTTAAACGTATGAGATGAAACGGTCAGCTATTCGTTAACCACCTACAATACTTTCTTCTTCCTCATCAATTTCAACCTCTTTATAAATTTCCGAGGGCTCTTGCAAGTTAACAACCACGGGGTCTTCGGGTCCTATATTACTCCCAGTTGATAAGCCTTGACTTGTTACATATCCGTTACCGTTAATGCGAATATCGAGTCCCGATAACATTTTATATGAAAGTACCATCTTTTTTGACCATCCCGTAAAGTCCGGCAAAGAAATCGGACCTTCCGATTTTAATATGACTATCGTTCCCTCTGCAAGCCTTACCCCTTCTTTTGGGTACTGGGAATTTATAACTTCCCCGTCTCCTATAAGGACAGGTATAAAACCATCTTTTTCTAACAGCGAGATTGCCTCTTTAGAATCTTTCCCTGTAAAGTCTTTTAAATCGATTGTTTCTTTTGTTTCGATTCCTTCCGGGACAATATTCATATATTTCAAACTGTTTTCCATTATGGATTTAAACAGTTTTGCTACGGGTTCTGAACCGGCTTCCCCCGTTTTTAATTTAGGGTGTTGGACAAGTATATACGCTACGAGTTGTGGATCTTCTGCAGGTACCATTCCAAGAAACGAATACAGATAATTAGATCCACCCGCTAGGTATTTACCCGTTGCACCAGGTAATTCAGCAGTACCCGTTTTTCCAGCAACTGTATAACCATCAATTGCAAACTTTCGTCCGGTTCCGTGGTCCGATGTAACAGTAGAAGCAAGTAACTCCCTTACTTCTTTTGCTGTTTTCGCAGAAATCGGTCTTCCTTTTTCTACGGGTTTTTCGTCTTGCACAATTTCATTCGTATTCGGATTTGTAATTTTATCGATTACATAAGGTTTCATCATAACGCCGTCATTTGCAATTGCAGTTGCGGCTTGAAGCATTTGAACCGGAGTTACTGTAGATCCCTGTCCGTATGTCGTTGTTAAACGTTCACTAGGGTTTTTATCTAAAATAATTCCAGACACTTCTTTCGGTAAGCCAATTCCGGTCTTTTGTCCAAAACCAAAATCCTTTACATATTCTAAAAACTTTCGATCCCCAATTCTTTCAAGTAAGTAAGCCATTGAAACGTTGGAAGAACGCTGGAACCCCTCAAGGAAAGTAATCGTTCCCCATCCCGTCCGATTTACATCACGGATGGTTTTATCGAAGACCGTGTACTGACCTGACTTATAAAAAGCCATCGGATCCCACTTTTTCTCTTCGATTGCGGCTGCAACCGTAAACATCTTCATAGTTGAACCCGGTTCAACCGTATTCTCGATTGCATCATTAAGCCAGTTCGCAGTCAATCCTTCACGCGTTGATGGATTAAAAGTGGGACGCTGACTCATAGCCAAAACTTCACCCGTTTTCGGATTAACGACTACAGCGAGCATTTTATCTGGTGAATATTCGTCATCAACACGTTTCATCGCATCTTCTACAAAGTTTTGAATTGTTTTATCAAGTGTCAATTGAATTTCAAAACCATCTTGTGCGGGTTGTATTAACTTTTCAGATTTTGGAAGAACGAATCCCCAGTGATCTGAATCGAATTCAACTTTACCATTCGTTCCGGTCAACTCTTTATTGTATGTTGCTTCGAGTCCCATCTTGCCAACGGTATTAATATTCTTCTCTTCATCTTCTTCTTTTAAAGCAAATCCTACTAGATAGGATGCGAAAATTCCATTAGGATAAAACCTCTTCTTTTCTTCCACAAATTCAAGTCCTGTAAGTTTCGATTTTTTCAGGGCAGCTACAGTTTCATGACTTAAATCACGACCCGCTTTACCAAATTCAACTTGATATTTTTCCTTGTTAGAATAATCAAGCATATGGTCAAGGATAAACGATTTTTCAAGTGGGATATACTCTGAAAGTATTTCCGCAGTTTTTTCATAATCCACAACATGTCTGACCCTCTTTGAATTTTTAGGCGTTGCATCTTCACTTAAAACAGCAACAAGTCGGTAACTTAGTGTATCCGAGGCAATTAACTCACCATTTCGATCTACAATTGTTCCCCGATCCGCTTGGAGTAATGATTCCCGTGCGTACTTGACCTCAGCGAGCGTTGACATGACTTTTCCTTCCGCTTCGCCCGTTATCTGAATATAAACAATCCTTCCAAATAAAAGCAAAAAGAGCCCTCCAAAAGCTAAAAACATCAGAAAGGCTCCCCATTGGAAACGAAATTTTTTCTTTTTCATTGTCCAGACACAACCTTTACGTTGTTCTTATCTAGGTCCAAACCAAGTTCCTTCGCTTTCTCCCATACGCGTTCATATGTGGATTTTTCTTTCACCTCAGTCGCTAAGTCGGCATTTTCTTTCTTTGTTTCCATAATACTTCTATCAAGTACTTGAACTTCACGATTCACATCATTTATTTGTGCTTGTGTATGTAAAATCATCGATGAAAATAAAACGAGGATTGTTGAAAACAGCACGAATATTAGTTTTTCACCGGATGAAACTCTTTTACGCAAAGGTTGCTTTTGTGGTTGTTGTTGAGGTATATCGTGTATTTCTTGCTCACGTATGTATGAAGATACTATTCTTCGTTGTTCTAATGCCATCGTCCACTTCCCCCTTTATATTTTCTCTAGTATTCTAAGTTTTGCAGATCTTGCTCGCTTATTCGTTTCCACTTCGTCTTCGCTTGGAATAATCGGTTTACGCGTGATTAGTTTCGCTATTGGCTCCATCCCTTCAGGAATGATTGGCAAGTTGGGTGGTAATTCTGGGAGTGAAGACGCTTCCTTGAAAATTGTTTTACATAGACGATCTTCAAGTGAATGAAATGTAATGACACTAAGACGTCCACCAGAACTGAGCAATGTTATTGCATCCGATATGGAATCTTCCGCAGCACCTAATTCATCATTTACTGCTATTCGTATAGCTTGGAATACTCTTTTCGCTGGATGTCCACCTGTTCTTCTTGTAGCAGCAGGTATACTTACTTTAATGAGTTCAGCAAGTTCTGCTGTTGTACGTATTGGAGCTTCTTTCCGAGTCTCCTCGATTTTCCGTGCAACTCGTTTAGAAAACTTCTCTTCGCCGTATCTGAAAAAGATACGTATCAGGTCTTGATACGACCATTCATTCACGACATCGTAAGCAGTGAGGGGCGCATCCATGTCCATTCTCATATCGAGCGGAGCATCTAAGTGATAACTAAAACCCCGTTCTGGAGTATCGAGTTGTGGAGATGAAACACCGAGATCGTAAAGAATTCCATCAACTTTCGTTATCCCTATTTTTTCTAACTCTTCTTTTAAAAATCTAAAGTTTGAACGAATAAAAATGACTTGTTCAAGATGGTCTTTTAATCTTTCCTTTGCCACTTCAATTGCTGTTGAATCTTGATCGAAACAAATAAGTTTTCCTTGTGGGGATAAATGTTTTAATATTTCCATGCTGTGACCTGCGCCGCCAAGCGTGCAGTCTACATAAATACCGTCGTCTTTTATATTTAAGCCATCGACGGCTTCATTCAGCAACACTGTCGTATGATTGAATATGTGGTCCGCCTACTTTCTAATTGTTAAATGTTGTTTTTACTGTTAAAAGTCAAAGTCTATAATGTTTTCCGCGATTTCATTAAACGATTGTTCTGAGTCGTCATAATAGACTTCCCATAGTGGTTTAGACCAAATTTCAATACGGCCTGAAACACCGATTACGACACAATCCTTCTCTACTTTCGCGTAGTTTAGTAACGATGATGGAATATTAATGCGCCCTTGTTTGTCGAGTTCGACTTCTGTGGCTCCAGAAAAGAAAAACCGAGTAAATGCTCGTGCATCTTTTTTTGTTACAGGTAGAGCTTTAAGTTTTTCCTCAAGCAATTTCCATTCATCCATAGGGTAGCCAAAGAGACAGTTATCAAGTCCACGGGTCAACACAAAACCAGCACCTAAATGTTCCCTAAATTTAGAAGGAACAATAAGTCGACCTTTTGCATCTACGGTGTGCTGATATTCTCCCATAAACATACTCTTCACCCCACTATATAAAGTAAATGTACCACATCGCCCCACTTTCCTCCACCTGTTTCTGAAAAAGTTATCGGTATTACTCAAAATGCGTCTATAGTACTTGTTACATTGAGATTACTATTGGTTTATGTCCAGTGGAAAAATACAAAAAACACCCCCGCCCGCACTATTGTGCTTGCAAGAGTGTTCTTTTAATTATTGTCAAAGATAGACGATTTTATGCGTCCCATCCATTTCAAACGGCAACTCGAGTAAATCACGAATGAGTGTTGGTCCATAGCTATTCAAATATGCGTACGGAGTATACATTCGCTCTTGTAAGGAGCCTTCAGGGAATAATTCAGATTCAATTAGTCCAAACGCCCGAAGTAATGCATCGTGTTTTATATATATATTTTCATCCGACTTCTCTTTTAAATACTCAAACTGACGCTCATGAAACTTTAAGTTTTTTTGTAAGAGTTCTATGAAATTAGTATCTTCTTTACTTATCATTTCTTTTAACTTATCGTACTGGACCTTCACCATTTCTTTTGTTTCATCAACCGCGTTATTGAACGGGTCGTCTCGTAAATCATCAATGACTTCTTCTCTTACAGCGATGAATTCTCCAGAAATGACATCACTAAAAGTTACTGATTTTGAATCGAGAGCCTGTCTCGTTTTTGAAGTAACAAGTGTTATGGACATTCTTGGCACAATGATCGGCATTTTCATTTGCAGATGATGAAATGCATCCTTTAAAACCGCCCAGTAAGCAATTTCACCAGGTCCGCCTACAAAAGCCAGTACCGGAAAAACGAAATCTTGCATAATGGGTCTTGTCGCCACGTTATTACTTAGAAGCCACGGCTCCTGTTTTGCAATTTTAAGCAGTTCTTCCTTAGTAAAACGAATTCCTACACTGTCATTAATAAAATAACTATTTTCTCTTGTCAGCAAAACCCGACCCGTTTCATGAACAAAAAACAAATTAGCACCATCTAGTTTTACATCCATCGGAGTTCCAAAACCAGCTGAATCGAATTGCTGTTCTTTCTGATGGATTAAAGAGGCTATTTCTTCGGACTCGTTAATCAGTTGGATAAAGTAATCACTTTCGATTTCCCGAAGTGGTTGATATGCCGAATCCAGGAAAAGTAAACCTTCATCTTGAAAAAGACCATTCATAAGCCTTACAAAAAAACCTGTGAATGTGGACTCTTTTTTTAACGCATCAAGAACTTCGGCGAGTAAATCTTTCGTATAAACCGTTTCACCATACGTGCCGAATATCTCTTTAACGAATTCGGCCATTTGGTCTTGTTTAAATGTCGCATCCGATGCCATTAGTTTTAATATATATTTCTCACGGTATTGTTTTTTGGATACGCGATAATCTGCAACGGTATGAACATGGTTTATTTCGTTTAAATCATGATCTTCTCCAGCCACCCAAAAAACAGGCACAACGGGTATTCCTAATAATTCACGCTGCTGTTTGGCAAGTAATAGTACAGAAATCGCCTTATGCACGGAATATAAAGGACCTGTTAGGAGTCCAGCCTGTTGCCCACCTACAACCGCAACTCCATTTAAAGCAAGTTCGTCAATGTGTTTTTGCGCGGCATCGGAAATTCCAAATGGCTTCATAAATGAGATTAGTACTTCTTTTAACTCACTTCGCTGAAAAGATCTTTCCGAAAGTTCTTTATTTCGAATAAAAAACGAACTTTCTTCAATTATATAATCAAAATACGTATGTAAAAATTCAGGATCATTCGTATAAGACTGCATTACCTTGTTTTTTTCGGGTAATGCTAACATTTCTAAGTTCATTTTCCATGCCCCTTTTTGACGATTTATCTTTACAGAGTATAGCATTTATAAAGGGTTTTTTGAAAAATATACGCTTAAAGTGTTCTCAACTAAGAGAGTCCATAATTTTAAGCACGATACCAATAATCAGTAATACAAAATAGACCGCCGCCAGAATAAGAAATAATAGTCTCCATGACTTGCGTAAAAGACGAACAATTTGAAACTCTTTTACTTTGAATCTTTCTACAAATGCATAGGCAATCGTTATGACAATCGCGATTACTGCAATATATACTCCGATACCTGTGCCAAGAATCGCACGGGAGATAATATAAACAGCCAGAAACAAAAACGGCGTAGTTAGATCTGCAGCAAGCCCAATAACGGTTACCGGCGCTCTACCTCTTCTACGAAAGAATACAAGAATAAGAAATGTCAATAGGAATGGAAATACGATTAGAACTCCAAGCAAAACGGAAATAACTGTACTCATGGCTATTCCTCTTTTCCATCAATAGAACAACATATAGGAAGACACTAACCTCTATGCGATTAGTGTCTTTGATTATATTGTACCTACATTTTTTACGGTCAAATGAACAACCAATTTATACAGGATAAACGGGATGCTTACGTGGCGGTTGCGGAACATTTTTTGTACTATAATCATTAAAACGTTCGATGAGCACTTCTCTTAAACTAGAAGGTGCAATAATCTCATCAATTATTAATTCGGAAGCTAATTTATAAATATCGATTTCCTCAGTATATTCCTTATGCTTTTCCTGAACAAACGCAATACGTTCTTTCGGATCTTCAATCGCTTCAATTTTGTTTGAATACACCGCATTGACAGCCGCTTCGGGACCCATTACAGCAATTTGTGCAGTCGGCAGAGCAATACATACGTCAGGTTCAAACGCGGGACCTGCCATTGCATAAAGTCCAGCTCCATAAGCCTTACGCACAATTACAGAAATTTTCGGTACTGTCGCGGAACTCATCGCCATAATTAGTTTCGCACCGTGACGAATAATACCCGCACGTTCCACACTTGTACCAATCATGAAACCTGGCACATCCGCAAGGAATAGAAGAGGAATCGAAAATGCATCACAAAGAGTAATAAACTTCGCCGCTTTATCTGCAGAATCGACAAACAGAACGCCGCCCTTCACTTTTGGCTGATTCGCAATAATTCCAACAGGACGACCATCAATTCGCGCCAATCCTGTAATGATTTCTTTCGCGAATAATTTCTTTACATCGAAAAAACTTCCTTCATCGACTAATGCATCAATCGCTTCGTACATATCAAAAGGGGCATTCTGGTTTTCAGGAATGATTTCTTCAAGTGTGCGTCCAACTTTAGCTGCCACAGCTTCTCTTAATGGAGCTGCTTCTGTAAAGTTTGCTGGGAAAAACCCTAAATATCGACGAGCTTCAGCAATTGCTTCTTCCTCGTTTTCGGCAAGTACATCTCCGCAACCACTAATCGAACAATGCATACGTGCTCCACCCATTTGTTCAAGTGTCACTTTTTCACCAATCACTTTTTCTGCCATTCGCGGGGAACCAAGATACATGGATGCATTTCCGTCAACCATAATGACGATATCGCAAAATGCCGGTATATAAGCTCCACCTGCTGCTGAAGGGCCAAATAAGACACATATTTGAGGAATGAATCCTGATAACCTCACCTGGTTATGGAATATTTTCCCAGCACCTCTACGATTCGGGAACATATCAAGCTGATCTGTAATTCGTGCTCCAGCTGAATCGACTAAATACAACATCGGGACGCGCATTTTCTCTGCAATTTCTTGAATTCGTATGATTTTTTCAACAGTGCGAGAACCCCAAGAACCAGCCTTAACCGTAGAGTCGTTCGCCATCACACAAACTGTCTGACCATTTACTTTCCCAGTAGCAGTCACAACTCCATCAGCGGGTAAATCACCTGCTTCATAGTTTGCGAATCTACCGTCTTCAGTATATTTACCGCCGTCAAACAGCAGCCCAAGTCGATCCCGAACAAATAACTTATTTTGTTCTTTTAGTCTTTCATGATATTTCGGATGTCCCCCAGAAAATATTTCTTCCAGCTTTTTTTCAAGTGTTTTATTGTACCCCTTATTGTTTGGCATTCGAATTCCCCCTTCTACTAAAACCTTACTTCGAACAAAAGATTTACTTTACAATCTTTATTCTCCGAGTGTTACAACAACATCGCCTTCGTTAACAAAATCGCCAACTTGCGCGTTAACTTCAGTTACTTTACCAGAAACTTCTGATTCAATTGGAATTTCCATTTTCATTGATTCTAGAACCATAACAACCTGTCCAGCCTTCACTTCATCACCTATTGCTACATCCACCGTAAATACCGTTCCTGCCATCGTTGATTTTAATTTCGTCATTTATTTTTCCTCCTTTTGATGTTCTGACCATTGTGTTAGTACCGCTGTAGTATAATCTCCCGTTTGGAAGCGTTCAAAATCAAGAAACTCATTAAATAAAGGAAGATTTGTTTTAAGCCCCTCTATTTGTACTCCTGCAAGGAATGTTTTTGACTTCTCAATTGCTTTTTCTCGTGTCTCCGCATGTACAATCACTTTGGAAATGAGTGGATCGTAAAACGGCGTTACCTGATTCCCTTCAATATATCCAAAGTCTACCCGAACTCCATCTGTGTTTCCCCAATCCATCTTATGTAAGGGTCCAGGCGACGGCATGAATTTAATCGGGTCTTCTGCATATATGCGAAATTCAATTGCATGCCCAACAAATTTAATGTCTTCTTGACTCGTAACAGGAAGGTCGTTGCCTTTTGCTACTTCAATTTGCCATTCTACTAAATCAAAGCCTGTAATTTCTTCTGTAACAGGATGTTCTACTTGTAATCGTGTGTTCATTTCAAGGAAGTAGATTTCATTTTTTTCGTCTACAATAAACTCTACAGTTCCTGCATTTTTATAATCAACCGCCTTAGCAGCATTCACTGCAGCAGCATGAAGTTTCCCACGTGTATCTTCAAGCAACTCCGGAGAAGGTGACTCTTCAATTACTTTTTGATTGCGTCTTTGTACCGAACAATTTCGCTCAAAGAGATGCACGACGTTTCCGCGGTCATCGCCAAAGATTTGCACTTCGATATGACGTGCATTTGAAATATATTTTTCAAGAAATACGACATCGTCCCCAAAATAGATTTTCGCACGTTTTTTTACGGTCTCGAAATTCTGACTGAGTGCTTGCTCAGTTTCACAAAGGACCATTCCAATACCTCCGCCACCAGCACTCGCTTTCAGCATTATTGGATAACCAATCTCCGCCGCAAACCGTATTGCATCTTCTAAAGTGGCTATGCCTTCATTCGTTCCAGGAACAACTGGAACTCCAGCTCCCTGCATCATTACGCGAGAACCAATTTTATCGCCCATTTTCACGATTGTTTCGGCATCCGGACCTATGAATTTAATACCAGCAGCTTCTATTTTCCGAACAAAGTCTGCATTCTCAGACAACAGCCCATAACCCGGATGGATCGCATCCACTCCATTTTCTAAAGCAATGCGAATAATCTCTTCAGACTTCAAATACGACTGTTGAACAGGTGGTGGTCCAAGTAAAAAAGCTTCATCCGCTTCATGCACGAAAGGCATATCTTTATCCGCTTCCGAATAAACGGCAACTGTTGCAATACCAAGTCGTTTACAAGTCTTCATAATTCTCATTGCGATTTCCCCACGATTCGCAATTAATATCTTTTTCATTATTCAACCCCCAAATTAGATGATTGTAAAAAAACCCATCTTCAATAGTTTAAACGATAAATGAAAACGTTTTCAAGTTTTTTCGTAAAAAAATTAAATCTTTGATGAGTTTTGTCCACTTAAAAAACCCTCTACCGCCTTATGATGTGCTTCACTTTCCCATAAAATTGAACATTGACGTGCTTCTTCAATCATACGATCACGCATAAAGTCTGCTGTCCACTTTCGAACTGCGACTCCCTTATATGCCCTGTGAACAGATTTGTGGATTTTGGACATTGATGTAAGAAAGGTCGCTAAGCCCTCTTCCGCATTGCCGTCATAAACTTCCGTAGCCCATTCTATTTCAAGTAACTCATTCGCAGAAAGTACTTTTGCTTCAGATAACAGTCGAAAAACTCGGTCATGTTTGCCGTCCTTTTCAAACAATAATGTAGCCCCACCCCAACCGGTGGTAATATTAAGTGTTCCTTGTATAAACCCAGCTTTTGCAGTGCTCGAAACGACACGGTAGTCACAAGCCATTGCGATTTCACAACCGCCACCAACTGCAGCACCGTTTACTAAAGCTATTGTAGGGATTGGCAGAGTGGCAATTTTGTATAAAATCCCCGCCATTTTACTTAACATCGGAAATGTTTCTTCAGCTGTTTTTAAATTATGAAATTCACCTAAGTCTCCACCGGAACAAAACGCTTGGTCACCCGCTCCTGTAATAACAGCGAAAGCAATTGCAGGATTCTTCCCTATTTGTTCAATAAATTCCTCAAAACCGCTCATCACTTCTGTATTTACAGCATTTCTTTTTTCCGAACGATCGATTGTAAAAAGAGCAATATCGTTATCAATAGTAATGGTATACGCCAAGTGAATCCCTCCGAATAATTAGTCAAATGTTTATATTCATTATCCATGACTGGTTAGAACTTTGTCTATGTAAACAACTATACAATATATGATGGTGGTGAACGAAAACATCCTTCTTACACGCTGATTTCCGTTCCGAGCGGACGCGTTCCATCTGGAATGCAAAGCAACGAGAGAGAGTAGGAACTCCCGCACGATTTATTTTTCTATAGAAAAAGGCCACCGGAGCCATGGTCCCCGGTGGCGTTAGTAGCAGAATAGAATTATTCAGCTATGATTTCTTTTCCTTTGTATTGACCGCATGATTTACAAACACGGTGAGATAGTTTTATTTCGCCGCAGTTATCACATGTCGCCATGCCTGGAACTTGCAATTTATAATGCGTCCGGCGTTTTTTTGTAACTGTTGTTGATGTTCTTCTTTTTGGTACAGCCATCTGGGGCACCTCCTTACTATATTACCTATTCGTCTTGCTTGTCGAAAAAGTTTGCTAATCCAGCTAATCTCGGATCCACTTTTGTTTTTTGCTCTTCTTGGAGCCGAGCATTGTGTTCCTCTTCAGTTACATATAACCAACCTTTTCCATCAGCCTGTTTCATTTTGTCGGCATTTGCGCCAAAAACTTGAAGGGGTACTTCAAGGAGGACGAGCTCCTCAAATACAGGTGTTAGAACAACGAAATCACCTACAACAGGATGAATTTCATCATTTGTTGCCAATACCGTCTCATCCCAGCTGAATTGCTCAACGGATTCGATTACAAACGGATAGTCAACATCTTCCCAAGTTCGGGAACAAGGTAGAATCATTGTACCTTCGAGTCGGAATCGGCACGTGATATCTCTCGGACCGATTTTACAACTTCCGGTGACCTGGATAGGCTTGATGCTCCGGATTTCCGGGTTCCGTTTCTTAACGGAATCAAGGTTCACCACTTCGTCAAGCGGCATATCTCCTGACCTGTATCTTTGCAATTGATTGATGGACCATTTCATGCGATCACCTCAAGACAACATTCTTGATTATATAATGTGCGAAAAGGGATGTCAAGACAATCTCTTGTCACATCGTTAGCCACATCGTTATAATAAACATCAGTATACCAAAGGAGGTCTCGCTTTGAAAGCTATAGGGATTGTTGTTGAATATAATCCGTTCCATAATGGTCATGTTTATCACATTGAACAAGCCCGAATATCGACTTCGGCAGACGTAGTAATTGCGGTCATGAGCGGCAATTTTCTTCAAAGAGGCGAGCCTGCATTTGTTGACAAATGGGCTCGAACTACAATGGCACTCTGTGGTGGTGTAGATTTAGTAATCGAATTGCCATACGTATATGCGACAGCACATGCTCCTGTTTTTGCAAAAGGTGCCATTGAATTACTTGATGCTATCGGTTGTGATGCATTTTGCTTCGGAAGTGAAGATGGTGATATTAAGCCCTTCGAACAAAGTATTTCAGTCCTTCAAAACGCCGGTGACAAATATGAACAAATAGTGAAAGAAGCAGTGGAGCGCGGATTAAGTTATCCAAAAGCGTTGAATGAGGCATATCTATATGCAGTTCAGTTATCTGGACAAAATCTACCTGTTGCAGATTTAACAAAACCAAACAATATTTTAGGATTTCATTATATGCAAGCAGCTCGGGAAATAAGTTCTACTATGGCTGCTGCAACAATTCCCCGCATAATTGCCGGGTACCATGATGATGCGGATGATGAACAGACAATTGCGAGTGCGACCGGAATCCGTAAATCTTTTTTCGACTTTGACACTTTAGATTCTGTCCGTCATTTTTTTCCACAAGGAACATTCAATGCCCTAACTGCTTGGCGTGACGACAAAGGATCTTTCGGTAACTGGGAATCCTTTTATCCCCTACTTCGCTTCACAATACTCCGGGAGGGCCCACAACGGTTAGCGGAGATCGCCGACATCACCGAAGGTATCGAAAACCTAATGTATCGATCCGCAAAAAACAATAATACATTTGAAGGCTTCATGAGTGATGTCAAATCAAAACGATATACATGGACACGAATTCAGCGAATGCTCACACATATTTATACCGGCTTCACATACGAACTTCGCAACCAAATTGGTGCAGCTTCGTATTTAAGACTTTTGGGTATGACAGAAAAAGGTCGATTTTATTTAAACAAAAATAAAAAAAAGCTGAAGCTTCCTCTCGTAAGCAAAGCAGCCGCCTTTTCAAATTCATCCTTACAAATGGATATTCACGCGTCTGATATGTATGCCCTTGGAATCGCACACAATACAAATGCTCCTATTATTGGAGATGATTATAAAAGATCTCCCATTATACTTCCTTAATTACTTAGGTTCTAATTTCTCCAAATATTCAAGAGCATCATCAATCGATCTAACGGGTACGATTTTCATTTTCGTACCTATTTTTTTTGCCATTTCTACTGCTTCAGCATAATTCGTTTTCAAACCAGGATTGCGGTCCAATACGTCTGTCGGTATTTCGTCTTCAGGAGCGAAAAAGATTTCCACACCTTCACGTGATGCTGCAATTACTTTAAAGTCTGCACCACCAATTCTTCCAACAGTACCATCCTCCAACATTTCACCTGTGCCTGCAATGTTATATCCCTTTGTTAAATCTTCATCAATTAATTGATTCATTATTTCAAGAGTAAATAATAAACCTGCTGAAGGTCCACCGATATTAGACGTTTGGAACTCCACTAATGGATCCGTCGTTAGCGTTCTGTCTTCTTGAAATTCGACTCCAAGCCCAATACGTCCGTCTCTTTTCGGAATTTCTTTAATCGTAATGGATACATCCATGAATTTCTCATCTCTTTCGATAGACATTTGAACTTTATCTCCAAGTTTTTTATTACCAATTAGTTGATAAAATTCACCGGACTCATCAAGGTTTTTGTCGTCAATCGAGTAAATTTTGTCTCCAACTTCCAATATCGTGTCCGCCGCTCCATCTTCTAAGACACTTACGATAAATACGCCATCAAACTTTACATCCACAGGTAAATCAGCCTTTTTAAAAGCAACCGTAATTGCGTTGAATTGAGAATCAGACATTAACTTCTTCTGTCGCACATTATAGTCTTTGTCGCTTTCACCTGTTCTTCTCACATTTATAGCCGGAAGAATCTTTCGCTTGTCGGAAACTTTTGCAAACAAATAAGTTAACGGTGTAGCCTTTGACAAAGATATCGTCATTAAACTGAATGTACCTATGTCATTTAAATCTCCATTCTCAACCTCCACAAGCGGTGCTAAATCATAAGCTCCACCAGGTTTTGAAATATAAGAATCGATTGGATAAAGGAAAAAAGCCGCGATAATAATTAACACAACAAGTAATTTACCAAGTCTTTTATTTCTCATATTAGTGCCACCTCCGTTAATAGCCTGTACTCTCTTCACATATATATAAGTGTAGCACCAGAAAAACATCAGATAAAGAATTATCAATTAACTCAACCGAATGAAACAGAAGATGAAAGGAGCGAAATTCATGAGAACTCGAACACATGCATACAAGCACAATTTGATTATATGCTAAACATTGCAGTTATATGGGGTCTCATCATACTTTTCATCATACAACCCGGCATTGCTCACGACGGTGCGGTGGCTGGTGGGCAACTATTCATACATGCACTCCTGCCTTATTTGTTGCCTTACATCATATTGACCCAATGGCTTTTAAAAATGCCCAGTTCATCTACGAAAAGTCCATTATGGAGAAGATTCGTTAAAGCATTCGTGCTCGGTTCATTTGGCGGATTTCCTGTTGGTGCAGTAACTGTTGTTGAAATGAAAAAAAACGATCAATTGACACAGAAACAAAGTGAATTCCTACTCGCTGCCTGTCATGCCCCAGGCCCTATGTTTGTGCTTGGATTCGTTGGTGCCGAACTTCTTGGCGATGTAACCATTGGGTGGAAATTACTCATTTCAATACACATTGCAAATATACTCTTTTTCTTTTTAACACTATTTCTACTGAAAAACTCAGATGAAAAAGAAACAGTAGAAATACTTGTAGCAAAAAAAACTAATGGCATTCCGCTTCTTGAAGCGATTAAAGACAGTACAACAATCATCACTTTAATAGCTACAACTGTAATTTTCTTTTCTGCACTTGGTACCGTGTTGGCAAACGTACTTTCAACAGCTACTAAAGTGGATACGGGAATTGCCTCAACAGCACTTCTTGCATTCTTTGAAATGACGATTGGTGTACAATCTGCGACAGATCACTTCAGCACATACGAAATTTTCCCAATTCTTATCGCCTTGATTTTATCGATGAATGGTCTCAGTATTCATATGCAAGTTGCTGTAATTGCAAAATCATCAAACATTTCGATGATTCCATATGTGGTGGGCAGAATTTGGAGCATTGTTCTTGTTCCTATTATCTTCTATTTAATTTTATAAAAAAGGCAATTCAATATCTTGTAATTGAATCGCCTTAACTCTTATGTTAATGATTGTATTTCTTTTTTAAAGCGAGTTCAACAGATTTTGGAACAAGCACTGAAATTTCTCCGCCGTATTTCGCGACTTCTTTAACAATACTCGAGCTAAGGAAAGAGTATTGATTGTTTGTCATAATGAAAAAGGTTTCGATACTTTCGTCAAGTACGCGGTTCATAGATGTAATTTGCATTTCGTACTCAAAGTCGGATACTGCTCGAAGTCCTCGGACAATTGCTGAAGCACCGATACTTTTCGCATAATCAATTAGGAGTCCAGAAGAAGTCTCTACTTTTACGTTTGGAATACAAGCAGTCACTTCTTTAATTAAAGCGACTCTTTCTTCAACTGAAAAAAGGGAGTTCTTTGATGAATTATTCATTACTGCAACTCGGACATCGCCAAATACTTTTGCTGCACGCTTAATAATATCAAGATGCCCATTTGTGATTGGATCAAAACTTCCGGGTACAACAACAATTTTAGACAATTATGTAACCTCATTTCTTATATATGGATACTGCACTGTTTCCGTAATTCGAACAATTTACTCGAGTAAAAGAATCAAAGGAATCCGGTAACTCTAACTTTTTATCATGTTCGCATACAATAACTGCGTTATCGGAAAGGAGACCCGCTTCTACAAGTGTTCCCGCAAGTTCATAAAATTCTTTTTCCGCATAAGGTGGATCAATAAATAAGTAATCAATTTTTACAACATGCTTTTTCAGCAGACTTACAGCTTTTCGGGCATCTGCTCGTTCAATATGTACTTGATCTGTAAATTTTGTTTTTTCGGCATTCGCTTTAATAATTGAACATGCTTTCGAATTTTTTTCAAAGACAATTGCTTTATCAGCACCGCGGGACAGCGCTTCTAGTGAGAGTGCCCCGCTACCGCCAAACAATTCTACAACAATACCACCGTCAAAATAAGGACCTATACGATTAAAAATTGACTCTTTCACTTTATCCGAAGTCGGCCGTGTTTCATTTCCAGGCAAAGACTTTAGTGGAATGCCCTTTCTTGATCCCGCTATAATCCTCATTTTGCACCTCCTTCGTATGGAAATATTGTTTTAGGGACTAAGTTAATTGTCTCAGACTTCTTTTCAATATCAAAAAGGAATAAGCGAATAAACCAACTTTCTTCAAAATACAATTGATCATCAATCACGTCGAATGGAATCGAAACAAGATCGAACTTCCGCTCATTATATACGTAAAAAGGTTCTTTTAAAGGAAATCGAAACTTTCTTGCCTCATTTTCAATATAAATTGATCTATCGGTCTTTCTAATTTCATAGCCTGTTTGACCAAGAATCTTTTCTATGGGATAAAGTGTTTTCCCATCTTTTAGAATTACCTTTACACCAGGAGCACTTTTTCCGGAAATAAGAACCGCGCGAGCATCTTCAAATAGAAATGGATGTATATGAGTCTCATCATTATTGTTCTTGTTAAAAAAAGAAGTTCCAAGTCCAGTTACCTGAACAATCAATTCATCTAAAATTTCAGCATCCACTGATTCACCTGTTTTTGCTCTTAGCTTTTGTACGAATAACTCCATTTCATTCGGACTTAAAACATTTGTTAATTCGTCATAAAGGGATTGTGATTTTTTAGAACCTATGCCTGTCCCAATAAGGCTCGAGGCAACGGACTCCGCTATTATATATTGACCATTAGGTATCGCAAATCGAGTATACATACTATTTACAATAAACCTGTCTGCGATTCTATCTGCATTCACAAGATCCGTTACAAAAAAACGTTTTGAATTGATAGCGGATTTTTCTTTGTCGATTACAACGATTGAATAATCGGCATCGACGCTTTTCAGTGCGTCTTCAGCCTCTTCAAGCGCTTCTAAATTTGCAACTGCGCCGTAAACAGTTAAATGTTCACCAGCATACTCAAGTGGCAGCACATTATTTTGCCAATAAAGATCCGAAATCTTACCACTTCCGCGGAACAATGAGTAATCAATGAGCTCTAAACTTTTATGACCTTTCTGTTCCAAACCGTTCACCCAAAACCCGCCGATTCCTGTTTCATCCGTCAAATGCAGAATCGTTGAACGCACTCCAACACCATGAAGTTCTACAAACGGCATTTTAAATAGGTATGCACTGCCCATGGGCTCACTTTTTGGAATTACATACGAAATGGATTGTTGGTCCACTTCTCCTTCAATTAAGGCAGTCATTTTTTCATCTAGTCTAGAGCAGTCTGTTTCGATTATTCCGTAACAAGAACGATCGGTACTTACCTCTGGCCAAACAATTTCGTAACGCCCGTCTGTCAAACCTCTAAAATGATGCCGAATATAGAGTGCATCCAAACGGTTTGTTACTTCAATCTCTTGAGAATACGTGCGTTCATTTATATCCTCACCAGATGCCCTACCAGATTGACTAAAATGCATATAAAGTAGCAAACCATTAACGACGAGAAGAAGGACAACTGTCCTTGCGATAAATTTCACTTACCACACCTCATAGGTTGAATTATTTTACAAAAACTATTAAAGTCCAGTCTTATAATCGTATTCTTTCGCTTTATCTGGTTTTGCATTCTCATAAAGTGTTTTAACTAAAGGTTTGTAAGAAGGCAACACCTTTTTTACAGATGGAAGTCTCTCTACTTTGTTAATGACAACATCTATATCTTCTTTATCGCAATAAAGGACAACATATTTCATTTTTCTAGAAATATAATGAACATGACCATACTTCCTAAAAGACTTTGCTTGTCTTAGATGATGGAGATAAATGATAATTCCTTGACGATCGACCATAAATTTCCCCTCGTTTCCTAACCCATACAATACCATAAGTCTGAAAAGGCCTGCAACATAATCCTTAGCTGACACATCCCGTCTTTTACCCTATAATGAAGTTAGCACATCTAAAACGAAGAGGAGGTTCCATAATGGGTAGAAAAACTAAAGTGGCACTTACGCTTGGCGCTGCTGGCATCGCAGCATGGGCAGCATCCAAAGCAGTTGTAAAACCTATTCCCCGCGAAGGGAAAAAGGCTCTAGAATTTGATAAAACAGTTATACTTGCACATCGGGGGGGCCTTCTCGAAGCACCGGAAAACACAAGGGCAGCCTTTTCAAAATCAGCAGCTCTTGGTGTAAACGGATTTGCAGTAGACGTTCGACTCACAAAAGATGAGGAAATTCTCGTTTTCCATGATGAATACGCTGATCGTACAACCGACCTAGTTGGAAAAATATCGGAATTCACATTGGATGAATTGAAAAAAGCGAATGCTGGCTGCAAATTTGAAGATGAAAACGGCAACTTTTCTTATCGCGAAAAAGAAGAACAGCTCCTATCACTAAAGGAACTTTTAGAAGAATTCCCACATATGTTCATCAGTATTAACTTGAATGATTCTCCCGAAACATATGAAGGAAGTTTAATACCTTCTAAACTATGGAGACTGATTGAAGAACTAGGAGCTCAGGACCGCATTGTAGTAACAAGCGTGTTTGACGAGCAAACAGACCGATTCAACCTATATGCACAAAGCCGCGTTGCGACAGGTGCTGGCGATGATGAAGTCAAAAAAGCATACACAGCTTTTACAAGTCAATTTGGTCACCTGTACAATCCACGTGCAGATTTATTTATTATTCCAGAAAAACTTGGAATTTTCCCACTGAACACAGAGGTTTTCATAAAGTTCCTTGCGCAACTGAACGTTCCAGTCTATTACAATAACGTGAATGAACGAGATTCAATCGTACGACTCATAAATGCCGGTGCCGCTGGTTTCATCACAGACCGCCCCACATTCGCAATGGAAATCGTTCAAGAAAATGCAGGTCAGTAAAGAATTTGTACAATATATATAAAACTTAAGAATCCTGTAATCCGCTGATTTCCGTTCCGACCGGACGCGTTCCATTGTCGAAGAATAAAAATCATTCTTCTTAGGGCCACTCGTCGAGCCTCCTCGTCGCGAAAACCACGCTCCTGTGGGGTCTCGCATGTCACGCTAATCCCATTGGAGTGTTTGAGCCGTGGTCAACACGATGTTGATTATGCAGTCGTTGCGACAGGACGTCGCGTACTTAGACTGCGTCTGCACTCCAATCAGCTAAAAAGTGGGGAATAAAAATAGTAAGGGGTTCTCTTAAGAGGCGCAAACAAGCAAATAACATCCAGTTTAGCATCACAAATAGCATCGAATTAAAGCATCAATTAGCACTGCCTTTGCGGTGCTTTTCTATTGAATAATTGAAGTTTAAAATTCAATTTCGTCTAACAATATAATTTCTGACGCCATAAAAAAAGGACCCCATCAAGATCCTTTTAGATATTAATTATTAAACAATCGCACCCGATTAAAGAAGATAGCTAATTATCAATTACTAGTTGCCTTCTTACTGTAAATTTCATAAGCAATATATCCAAATAAAAAGCCGATTCCAGATCCTACACTAATTGTAAATAGCAAAGAAGTAGAGAAAAAAATGCTGAAAGTTATTCCGATAGCACAACCAAAAAGCAATCCCAATGGTATCAAACTATCTAATAAATCTTGGGCAAGCCTTGATTTTTTCTTATCTAGGTTGCCTTGTTTATGTATATATTCAAGCCTATTAATTACAAATACACCAATCGCCCCCACTACTATAAGCGGCAGTGTAGCACTCATAATTACCGTGACTAACCCCATAAAGAATCTCCTTCTACTTATTAATTTGATTCAATTTCACACATTCCTTTAAACAAAATGGCCAGTTTACGTGATTTGGACGCAATCGTTTACACTACAATCGCACCCGTTTCTGGAACTTTTAACGCTAATCTTTTTTATTTTGTACTGCTATAAATTCCTCTAAATTGGGGGATTGGTTATATTTAATTGCGGCTTGCTTATCCTTATTAATAATGGCACTTGTTAAATCAATATTATTTATGCCCGCAATAGCCACTGCATAATGTATAACATCAACTAACTCGTTTTCTAAAGAAGTGTCTTCTGTATTTTTCTTTCGTCCCTCTAATTTGTTTAGTACCTCTGCTACCTCGCCAATTTCTTCTACTAGTTTCATAAACAACGCAGTTGAAGTATGTCCTTCTTTGTATTTTAATGCTAGATAGTTCTGTAACTCATGAAACGTTAATTGCTTCATATTACCCCTCATTTTTTAATTTCATTCTTATTTATTATGCGACAAAATGGCCCGTTTGTTTAAGTATCAAATTCCATTCCTAGTCTCTATTATACCAGAGGTACCGAACGAAACCTTCGAAATACTTAAATTACTTCAAGGCACTTATAGTGGTAAGCCAACTGGTAGCCTTACACCACCTATTGTAAGGTCACCAAATAGCCTGTTAATAGCTGCACGAAAAAGGAGTATTTACAGCCTAAACCCCGTTATAACAACAAAAAAAGAAGGGACCAAAACCATTGCGGTTTTGCGTCCCTTTTCATATGTTTTTTAACGTTTTGCACCTCTGAAGAGAACCCGTTATAAAAATAGACTAACCCCTCTTTTTAGAAAAATGATAAAAAACGATTACATTCTGAAGCAGTATATTTTTATTCTTGAACATTTTACGGTATTAACAATTTCTGTATATCTTCAATCGCATTTTAGTTGCAATCTTAGTTGCTTGGAGTGCAAGGCGGCGACTCCAGCGGGATAAAGCGGGACAGGCGAGACCCCGCAGTGGAGCGAAGCGACCGAGGAGGCTCGCCGCCCGGCCCAAAGAAGAATGGTTTATATTCTTCGCTAGTGGAACGCGTCCGCCTGGAACGGAAAGCAACGGGATGCTTAGCTAAACCTTTTCACAAACTTCACTTAAACAAGAACAATACAAAAAAACAATCCCACCAAATGTAAATGGTGAGATTGTTTTTTATTTTGGCCCAAATGATGTTGTACCTTATGCAGAACAGGAACAACCTCCACCAGTTCCACATCCAGTACCACAAGATGAATCCGAGAAAAACGCACTGCCGGCTGGAACCTTAACCGATTCAGACACAGACCTTGCAACGATTGAACCTACCTCATCAAACAAGTGCTGTACATCATTTTCAGCAATTCGAAGTGCCGCAACATGTTCATTCATATCCAGTTCTCGTTTCTGTACTCGAATACTCTTCATTACTATATTATAATCCGGATGATATCTACCGAATCGTTGGACTTCTTCATAACGTTCCTTCATCTCAGTAAACTCTTGAATCGATTTCGCAAGTTTAGAATCTGAATAAACGTTTGTATGTGCATTTCGATAACTGATTACGACATCCGAGGAAAGAAGAATTTCAGTAAGTTCCTCCGCATGTTCAAGGATGGTAACCCATTCATCGGTCATCAGCAAAACGCAACCCCTCCGTTCCCTTCTATCATAACAGATTAGTTTACATCCGTGAATTGATTGGACAATAAATTCCGCCCTTGATTCACTTGTCTATGAAATAATGCCTTTTTCGCCTCTTCTTGATCTGAAAATAAAAATACGCCATCTGATGTTTGTTGTGTTTTCTCATGACCTTTTCCAGCAATTAAAACAATATCCCCATCCAAAGCAAGAGCTATCGCCATATGAATCGCATGTCTTCGATCGGGTTCCACTTCAACCCCATTAAAATCGTCATGAAATCCTTGTATAATATCATTTATAATTAAATGCGGGTCTTCGCTACGCGGATTATCTGACGTAACAATTACATGCGAAGAATAGAGAGAGGCTATTGTTCCCATTTGCGCTCTTTTTCCCTTATCTCGATTTCCTCCGCATCCAAAAACAGTAATAAGCTTGCCTTTACAAATGCCCAAAAGCGAGAGAAGAACTGCTTCAATCGCATCAGGAGTATGTGCAAAATCAACATAAACTGTAATTCCATCTTGCTCAAAACATTGCAGTCTTCCTTCGGGAAGCATAAGTTCACTTACATACTTCATAATATTTTCAAGTTCAAAACCCAACTCTAAAAGAACTGTAATCGCAGCAGCTGAATTGAGTTCATTAAATTGACCTGGTACGGATAAAGGGAAATCCCTTTTTTCATTTCGATAGATTAATTGCAAGTTCTCTTCTCTTAAGACGCGAATATCCGATAATGAATGTGTGCCAAAATAAATACATTTATTCGCAATAGACTCAGTCATCTTTACGCATACCTCATCATCTCTATTTGCAATAAATATTTTCGATTTATCCACCAACTTCTTTTTGGCGTTAATATAATTGGATGTTCCACCATGCTCACTTATGTGATCGGTGCCAATGTTCAGAAGAACACCGATATCAATTTCGCAGTGGTCCAATCTACCTGTTGATAAACCGAGCGAGGAAGCCTCTAAAACGATATGAGTTACACCGTCATCCAAGCATTTCCTGAGCAGCGGTTGAAAGAATTCCACAGGTAATGTAGTCATATCGGGTGCCTTGTAGTCAATCTTTTTCCCATCGATAAAGATACCAGTAGTTCCAATTACTGCAGTACGAACACCTAATCGGTTTAATATTTGCCCTACAAAATGTGTTACTGTAGTCTTCCCATTTGTTCCGGTTACCGCAATAACCGATAATTGTTCGGATGGATTTCCAGCAAACCTTGCACACGCGTAAGACAAAAATCGGCGACTATCCGGAACGGTTATAATAGGAATCCCAATTGTTTGACAATTATTAAGAGATCTATCCATTACAATAGCTACCGCACCCCCTTCGATAGCTTCTTTGATATAGCATGCCCCGTCTACACTTGCTCCCTTTCTAACAACAAAAATAAATCCTTGTTTGACATTTGCTGAGTGCTCCGTAATTCCACTAACGAATACGCCAAGTTTATCCCCGACAACTGTACACGGCCAGTCTTTAAGAAGTTCAGATATAAGTAGCACCACTCTCTCCTTCCCGAACATTTTATTTCCTAGCGAATATATTGAGAGCGAACCTACTTTATCGTATGAGAAAAGTTTAGCGAATGTCACGAAGAAAGTTGGGAGCCTTGATGATTGTTCAAAAATACGGCGGTATTGCAATGAAAGATGAAGCAACAAGAAGGAAATGTATTGAACACATAAAGACTGGTATTCAAGAACACGGAAAAGTTGTGATAGTTGTCTCGGCAATTGGTCGAAAAGGCGACCCCTACGCTACAGATACACTCTTAAGTTTATCGAAGGCCTTTGACGCTGACAAAGTTGCAAGGGACTTAATAGCGTCTTGTGGAGAGCTCATAGCGGCTGCAGTTTTATCCGCTGAACTAAATAGCTACAAAATCAATACAACCGTTTTACATGGTAAACGGGCTGGTATTTTAACAGCTGGTGAATATGGTGATGCAGAAATAGTTCATCTTGATCCATCGGATATAAATACGCATCTTCAAGAAATGGATTGCATCATCATTCCTGGTTTTCAAGGAGTAAATACAAAAGGCAATGTAATGACTCTAGGTAGAGGCGGTAGTGATTTGACAGCCGTTGCATTAGCAGCAGCAATAAATGCGTCCCATACTGAATTTTTTAAAGACGTTCCCGGAGTAATGACGAGTGACCCTAGTTTAACAAATGATACAAAAAAGATAGACGTGCTTAAACTAGACGAATTCCTTTTACATCTTAATACGCCAAATCCCATTATTCAAAAACGCGCTGCACTTTATGCAAAAATAAAAGCGATGCCCCTTTATATACGAGGCATCGCCGGAACTGAAGATGGAACTTGGATTGTTCCGTAAAACAAGTTTATTTTCTACGGTCATCATAATTGTTCTTAAGTATTAAGCTTTCAGTGTACACTTTTCCATAAGCACCCGTTCCTATATGTGTAAAGTATTTGTCCAACATCACTTTTCGGTGGGCGGAAGAATTTAACCAACCATGGACTACTTCAATTGCATCCACGTAATTTGAAGCAATATTTTCTCCCGCTCTTTTTTGATCTATCCCAGCTTCTTTCAATCGATTTGTTAAATTCTCAGGTTCAAGTGCCAGAGAAGAAGAATAACTGCCGAGCATCAAATCTTTACTATGCTTTTGTGCAACAACTTTTAGCCGATAATCCATTTCTAGTTCAGGTATATTACGCTTAGTTCGATAACTATTTGTTAACTCAAATATCTGCCGCTCTGCCGCTCTGTCTACTTCCACTTGGACCGTCGAAGAAGGTACATGTGGCACAAGCATTTCTCCCGTAAATGTCATATCGTACGGTTGATGAAGGACAAGCGTTTCAGGGTCGATAAATCGAACTCCTTCTAAAACACCATCCACTTGATCAACATAAAGTTGTGCATATAAGTCCTTATAAATAATTAATAAACGATTTTTCTGATCCTCGCCATTTAATGAAAAAGTATAAATGTTGTTGTCTATCGTAATATTAACTTCCGATTCAACAATCGTAAATCGATAAATATCTTTCACACTTTGCCCAATCGTAAATGGTGTTACATCTGACAAAAGATTTGATGTGAATATTTGATTAACTTGCCCTTCATTCGTAACACCCGCCATGAAGTTACCTTCCTTAAAATATATCCACCAGTTATATCCATAACTTGACGGCTCAATTCTATCTGGCTCTCCCATTTGTTCTATTAGTTCATCCGTGCTTTTTCCGACATATGTAGAAAATCCTTGTGCTGGGCGCGACGTTTGCGTAATTGGTGCACCTACACCCTCATTTTGCTCTGGTATAGCTGTAACTTGCTTTGGTAATGACTCCAATAGCTTATTTTCTTTTACCCGATCATCTGTATAATAAAAGACCAAGAGTAACACAATAAGAACAACGCCAACTTTCAAAAACCCTTTCAACTTTCTCACCTACTCTCAACTATAATTATAGATAGTAAAAATTTTATCGACACTATTAATGCATTGTAGGACCCTTTATTTTGACACTTTATACATTTAATGAACATGGATTAGAATTATCCTCCGTTTGCTTATGACACAATGTTGCCATTGCAACTATTGTTGATTTGTTCTATTATGAATAGGTATAGGGAAATTAATTGGAAGATAGATTGAAGGAGGATACGTACCATGTATATTGAAAATACAGGCATTGAAAATATCGTTGCCGATTTATCTGTAATTGATGAAATAATGATGAAACATGATCTTGTTCGTGCCGGTCAGTGGGACTATGAGCGAGTAACATATGACAAAAAATATGTTATTAAAGAAGGCACATTTTATTTACGTGTTTTTGGCTATACTACAGATGGAGACGTCGATACACGTGACGCAATGATGATTCTAAAAAAACCAGTGATAGGTAAACACTATTATCCGCACGGTGTAGAATATGGCGAGGGAGAATATTTCCCTGAAACTCTAATAAAAGACTGTAATGCAACACTAAAATTAGTAAACGAATCTTTACTACCATACAATACAAAAAAGTAATATTGTTTCCAGACCGGAGAACCCTATGTTCTTCGGTTTTTTTTAACAGTCTTAGCCAAAACTTTTGGTTATCATTAAAATGGAAAAGTAATGGAGGAATGATTTGTGTCAAAATGGCTTACAAAGCGCAACTTTATCATAGCACTTAGCATTGTAATCATCATCTTAATTATTATATATATCATTCCTGTTTCAGTACCAATCATTTTAGCTCTATTAACCGCCTTGCTCATCGATCCACTTGTTCAACTTGCGGAAGAAAAGTTAAAATGGAAAAGAAAAGTTGCTGTTATATCTGTCTTCATGTTTATTCTAGTGCTTATTTCATCTATTCTTTATTTTACAGTTAATAAACTTATTGGTAAAATAATTGGTTTCGCTGAACAAGCACCTGAACTTTTCAATAAATTATCAGGAATGTGGATTGATGTACAAACCAAGATGTTTCAATATACATCTGGTTTACCTATTGAAGTTGTTAATTCCATCCAAAGGGAATCAAACACTGTTTTATATTCCATGAGAGAATCAATACTGCACATTCTAAGCCCTGAACAAATTCTTCTATTCGCATCAGATATACCAAATCTACTAGTAAGTCTAATTGTTTATATAATAGCTCTTTTCTTATTCATGCTGGAATTACCCAATCTGAAATTTATGTTATTTAGACGCTTTACGGAATCCACAGCAGAAAAGGTACGCATTATGGTTACGCGTTTGAATGCTGTATTAATTGGCTTTATGAAAGCTCAACTACTCGTAAGTTTCATCATTCTCGCCGTTGCATTTGTCGGCCTACTTATTGTGGCACCGAAATATGCAGTAGTCATGTCGCTCGTCATATGGGTTATTGATGTCATTCCGATACTTGGATCGATTATTATACTTGCTCCTTGGGCTCTCTATCACTTCATAAGCGGTGATGTGTCCACTGGGACGCAATTAGCTATCCTAGCAGTCGTCTTACTACTTATCCGCAGGATTGTTGAGCCGAAAGTAATGGGGTCTCATATCGGACTCTCACCGCTTCCTACGCTTATCGCAATGTTCATCGGTTTGAAGCTCATTGGTTTTCTTGGGTTCTTCATAGGTCCACTCGTTGTAATCCTTTTCACAACCGCACGCGAAGCTGGAATAATAAAACTAGATTTCAAAATATAAAAAAATGCTCCCGCATCTACTCAGCGGAAGCATTTTTTTTAAAACCCTAAAATAGCTCTGAACATCGACGTTACTTCTCCGCCTTTGTAAAACACATATAACAGTAGATAAACAGCAACTCCTGTAATTGCTGTAAAAAACCAAATAACACTTGTTATTGGACCAAGCTTCCGATGCTTCACTAAATTGTTTTTCAGTCCAGCCCGAATCGTAACAACACCAAAAACTGCTCCAGTTGTCGCTAAGGCGATATGGAATATGAGGAAAATCGTATAATAAATTTTTAAATGATCCGGTCCTCCGAAAGATGTATTCCCTACCAAAATTGTCCGTGATACATAAATAATTAAAAACAGAAGTGCTGCAACAGCAGCGGCAAGCATCGTTTTTTTATGAGCTTCAACATTCTTTTTGACAATTAAGTACCATCCAATTGCTACTAAGACCGCAGATAGGATTATAAAAAATGTGCTAAGTGTTGGTAGAAACGGCACAGCCATTAGATAAAACCTCTTTCCCCAAAGAAATTATCCATGCATCGTAAGATTTTTACGCATTAATAATTCTTTCTTTGTAATTTCATCTGCATTTTCTTGTTCATCTTTGTACCAATTGATGAATATCTTTCCAATAATTACTACATAAATCAGTTCCTGCATGACTTTCATTAGAATACCACCCAATTGCTGATCCTCTAGTGACGGTATATTTGTAAACAGTTCAGGCCCTGAAATTCCAAGTCCTGACAATCCAGATAATGTGCTTGCCGGAACACAAAGAGCCATTGCCTTTAACCAAGCCTCACCAGATGTGTAGGTTTCATAAACAGGTACATCAACGAAAATAATCAATGTACAAGCTGGTGTAATGAGTATAGCGCTCAACATAACGTAACCAATCTTCTTTAAACCGTGAAGCCGAGGTTGCCCTTCAACTGTATTCACTATAGGCCACCAAAGAAAGAATGCCGCTATAAATAAACTGATTGTAAAAACCGAATGCAATGTAACGCTTAATTTCACTGTATCCAAAATAATTGGATAGTGATAGAGCGAAAACATAATGGTGAAAACCAATAAGCTAATTACCGGTTTAGTAAATAAAGATATAATCGTATTCAGCAATTTGATATCAAATACTTTCTTCCACATCCAGTTCGGAATACCAATTATTAAAAATGGTGCTACTACAAGAAGTAATAAAGCCATTTGTACCATATGCACCGAAAACAAGATATGGCCTAATAAGTCAACCGGAGACCCTTTAATAATGTATAGTAAAATCATTCCACTGAGGAAATAGTTAATATGTCTACGCGTAAGAGGAGCGGAACCTTCAAAACGATTTTTCCACTTAACTGTAAGTAGAAAATAGACTACAACCAGAGCAGCTAATGCTAAGAAAAACCATGGACTCCATAGTGCGCGAAATCCGAAAATGCTTAATGGTATCAATGCTATCTCTCCTTCAATTATGACTACTTCTAGTATAAAACGAATTGCCTATGAACTCAATGTACGAAGTATGACTTTATTAAATATAATAGGAAAAGCCTGTGGAAAAGTATAGATTCCACAGGCTTTTCAATATTAATTTCTTACCACCAAACGATTGTAAGAAATGTTAAAACAACTAGGAAAGCTAGAAAAGCACCAACATACATGAACATCATAGCAGTACCATGACCTTTTTCGTTCATATGCATGAAATAGTACAATTGTAAAGCTACTTGAACTCCCGCAAACAACATTAGTGTGGGCATAACGAAGTAACTCGAAAATCCGATTACGTCTGAGTTATATGCCACGACCATTGTAAACGAGATTAGTGTTAAGAAAATCATTAATGAGAACATCATTATTTGATTTCGCATAGACTTTCTAGCACGTCTCTGTCCAAGTTCCATTTCAACAGGTGATTTTTGATAAATATCGATGCTCGACATATTAACCTATCACTCCCATCAAATAGACTACAGTGAAGATAAATACCCATACGACGTCAATAAAGTGCCAGTATAAAGAAAATGTATAATATTTCGTCGCATTATACAAATTCAGTCCACGTTTAGAGTTACGGTAAATTAGAAGTGTGATCCACACTAGACCTATTGCAACGTGGAATCCGTGAGCTCCTACAAGTGTATAGAACGACGAACTAAATGCACTGCTACCGAATGTAAAGCCTTCTTGTACGTAGTGATAGAATTCATACACTTCAAACATTAGGAAGCCAAGACCAAGGAAAGCAGTAACTGCTAACCAAAGTTGCATCTTTTTGAAATTGTAATTTTTCATATGATACATTGCGTACACACTTGTTAATGACGATGTAAGTAGAAGCATTGTCATTACAAAAACAAGCGGTAATTGATAAAGCGTTTGGGTAGTATGTTCCATACCACTCGGGCCTTTATTTTTCAAAGCAAGATAGGTAGCAAAAAGTGTTGCGAATAAAATTGTCTCTCCACCAAGGAAGAGCCAGAATCCGACGAACTTATTTTTTGCTTCAAGTGTTGCTTTTTCCGGATGATCCGGCCACGTCTCAGGGGTGAATTTCTTATTCAAATCCATTATTTTTGTCCCCCTTTACGCTTTAAATCTCTTAAAATTTCTTCTTTTGTAACATAATAACCTGTATCATCTTGCAATGAACGAACTGCCATTGCTATAAACACCCATAGAAGACCACCAATTAGAACTGGAAGACCCCATGCTTGTTCAGTTCTGAACATCACACCAAAACCTGTAACGAATAATCCCATACTTAAAATGAATGGAATAATTGAACCGTTTGGCATATGAATATCTTGAATAGGTTCTGCAGGTGTTATTCCTGATTCATTACCTTCTAACTTTTCAATCCATACCGTATCAAGTCCACGCACAAGTGGCGTCTGTGCAAAGTTGTAATACACTGGTGGCGACTCAATCGCCCATTCAAGTGTACGACCATCACCCCATGGATCATTTGCAACACGAACGTTTTTAATTTGAGTAATAATAATGTTATACACAAGTACAGTTACTCCAATTGCCATTAACACGGCACCCATTGTACTGATGAAGTTTCCTGAGTTCCAACCTTGTCCGTCCATATACGTGAAGACACGACGTGGCATACCCCAAAGACCTAACCAGTGCTGAATTAGAAATGTTAAATGGAAACCAACTAGGAAGAACCAAAATGTGATTTTACCTAAACCTTCACTCAACATTGTACCGAACATTTTCGGCCAATATAAGTGTACTCCTGCAAGAATACCAAGAACTGTTCCTCCTACAATTACATAGTGGAAGTGCGCTACGACAAAGTATGAGTCGTGTAATTGGTAATCCAGTGGTGCCGTTCCAAGCATTACACCAGTTACTCCACCCATAATAAACGTTGGAATAAATGCAATCGCGTAAAGCATTGGTACCGTTAATTTAATACTACCGCCCCACATTGTGAGTAGCCAGTTAAATATCTTAACTCCTGTTGGGACAGCAATTGCCATCGTTGCAACTGAGAAAATGGCGTTTGCAGTTGGTCCAAGACCTACTGTAAACATATGGTGAGCCCATACCATAAATCCAAGGAAACCGATTAAAACAGTAGCAAATACCATCGATGGATATCCAAAGAGACGTTTGCGTGAGAAAATCGAGAATATTTCCGAGAAAATACCGAATGCAGGTAAAATCAATATATACACTTCAGGGTGACCGAAAATCCAGAATATATGCTCCCAGATAATAGTGTTACCACCCATAGTATGGTCAAAGAAATTACCGCCGAACATTCGATCAAATGTTAAGAAGAATAGACCGATTGTAAGTGGTGGGAATGCGAACAGAATCATCGCTGAAGCGACAAAAGTAGTCCATGTGAATAATGGCATACGCATATACGTCATTCCCGGAGCACGCATGTTAATTATCGTTACGAGGAAGTTAATCCCCCCCATAAGGGTACCCCCACCTGCAATTTGAAGACCAATTGCATAAAAGTCAACACCATGTCCATCGGATATAAGTGAAAGTGATGCGTATGAAGTCCAACCTGCATCAGGCACTTGTCCGATGAACCATGACAAGTTTAGAAATACTCCACCAAAGAAGAACATCCAAAAACCTAATGAGTTTAAGAATGGAAACGCAACGTCACGTGCTCCAATTTGGAGTGGCATTACGACGTTCATAAATCCAATTAATATAGGCATGGCCGCTAAGAAAATCATTGTGGTACCATGCATGGTAATCATTTCGTTAAAAGTTCCAGCACTAATTAGATCGTTGTTCGGTGTAAGGAGCTGAAAACGAATAATCATTGCTTCTATTCCACCGACTACGAAGAAGAATCCTCCACCAAGGAGATAAAGGATTCCAATTTTCTTATGGTCGACTGTTGTTAGCCAATCCCATAATGCCGCGCCAAAACTTCTTTTTTGAGCAACTGAACTCACTTTGTAACCTCCTCTTCAATTTCACTTAAAATTACTTCTCAACGGTTAATCCCATAAGATATTTTGTAAGTGCATCTAAATCATCATCTGAAATCATGTCTTCAGAGAATGCTGTCATTTTATTTCCTGGTTTGTTTTTCTGTGGTTCTCTAATCCAATCTTTTAACTTCTCTTCCGTGTGATCCATATATCCTGCAACTCGGTTACGATCACCAAAAGTTGCTAAGTTTGGACCCGCTTTTTCATTGGAAGCACCAACAGCTGAAGTTGCGTGACATGCGATACAGCTTTGTGCAAATACTTGTTCTCCAACAGAACTCGAATCATCTACGACCAGCTCTTCAGTTTTTTGCATTGATGCTACCCAAGTATCAAACTCAGCACGTGGCATTGTTTTTACTTTAAAGTCCATTAATGCATGGGAAGGGCCGCAAAGTTCAGCACATTTACCATAAAACACGCCGTCTTTAACATCTTTAGAATCCATGTCAAAAGTAAGATAGAACTTATTCACGTTCTCAACGTTATTATCTAACTTACCGCCAACTGCTGGAATCCAGAATGAGTGCTTAACATCAGCAGCCATTAAATTGAAATACACTTTTTCACCCATCGGAACAACCAGTTCTTGTGCAGTAACAATTCCTAATTCTGGATATTCAAATTCCCACCAAAATAGTTTTGCTGTTACATCTACAACAAGATTCTCGGCATTTCCATCTTCATCTACATTTTCCATTGCTGTGACATCACCAAGTTTATATGTGTAATAAACCGTTGGAACAGCAAGAAGTAATACAAGAAGGATTGGGATACCCGTCCATAATAATTCAAGTGTGTGGCTGCCCTCTGTTTGTTCAGGGATATGATCCTCCCCTAGTTTTGAACGTCGGAAACGTACAAGTGCTATTACATAAATAACCATTACTACTCCGATAACGAATAACATGATAAATGAAGCAAGTAGTAATAATGTAAACTGATCTCTACCGACCTGACCAGTCGGAAGAAGTGCTGACAGCTCCTGTTGACCACATCCCGAAAGGAACACAGTCAAAACTGCTAGTAAAGAAAAAAGACGCCACTTTTTGAGTCCTTTCATCATCGCTTAATCATACCTCTCTTTCTGTAAAAAATAGTATTCTTGTTAAAAGAACTTCTAACACTGACACCTCTATGTGAATTCCTGTTGAAAGAAAGAATTCCGTTTGTTAAATGAACAACGAGAAAATGATTATAGAGACAAATAGTATCGTCATATAATTAAGAGAATAGACAAACATAGTTGTCGCCCACTTCAAATCATCTTTCGCCTTAAAACCTCTAAGTGCAAAATACAACCATCCTATGTTCAATAGGGTTGCTAGTATTAAAAATCCTGCACCTAATTCTGTTAGAAGAAATGGTAATGGAAAAAGTAATAAAACCCATATAAGCATTGATTTTTTCGTTCGTGCAAACCCTTTTACAACAGGCAACATTGGAATGTTTGCAGCACGGTACTCATCAGTTCGTCGCATTGCCAGTGCGTAAAAGTGTGGCGGTTGCCAAATGAACATGATTAAAAACAATGCCCATGCACCCGCACCCAACGACGGTTCAAAAGCAGCCCAACCAATTAATGGCGGAATCGCCCCAGAAATGCTCCCAACAACGGTATTTCCAACGTGTTTACGTTTGGACCACATAGAATAGAGTACTACATAGCTGAATACTCCTGCAAGTCCCCACAATCCTGCCGCGAACGATGCAGAGAACAATAAAAACTCACCTACAACAATGAAAGTAAGCGCGAGTGCCAATACAGGCGGTGCTTTAAATCGACCTGTAACTGTTGGTCTGGATTTTGTTCTGGACATTATTGGATCAATATCTCGATCAATTAAATTATTAAGTGCAGCAGATCCAGCAATTATTAATCCAGTTCCTCCTAATGCGAAAAACAGTACATCAAGATTTTGAAAGAAACGCTCATTACTTAGCTGTATTGCAAGAAATAGACCAGTAAATGTCGTAATCATGTTTGAATTGACAATACCGATTTTTATAAGCGCTAAAAAGTCCTTCAATAATGATTGTGCTTCAGCATCGGAGTGAACAGCTGGTGATAATGCACGACCGTTTGACATTTTACCCCTCCCTTCATCTATTTAAGTGAAGACACTATACTTCACTATATCGAAATTCGAGTATAATTTCTATACATAAGCAAATTTTCCTCAGATTTTCGAATTATGTTGACACATTTGTTTCGGCATCCTCTCTATACTAATCCATTTAGCCAGTTCATTTGTGAAGATATAAGGACACTTTTATGAACTTTTTGTGAAATGAGTGGAAGTTTGATGATTTCAGATTGCTAGACGTTGTTTTTTCACCGTTCATTCGTTATCATCAAACAAGCGGGACCTTGAACGGATGGTCATCATTAATTAAAGAAGGTGTCTAATTTGGGCTATAATAAATACTTGAAATGGTTTGCCGTTGCTTCAACAGTAGGAATGCTTCTTATCCTCCTTGGCGGAGCTCTTGTAACCAAAACGGATAGCGGCATGGGCTGCGGCCGCCACTGGCCTGGTTGTAATGGCCAACTCATTCCAGATGTAATCACTGCAGAAGTGCTCATCGAGTTCTCACATCGACTCGTAACGGGTTCTGTCGGCATATTAATACTAATACTAGCCGTGTGGTCATGGAAATCCATCGGACATATTAGAGAAGCTAAATTCTTATCTGTAATGGCAGTATTCTTCCTTATCTTACAAGCACTCATTGGGGCTGCACAAGTAATGTGGGGTCAAGGTGATTTTATCCTTGCACTGCATTTCGGGATTTCCCTTATCTCCTTTGCATCCGTTTTACTACTGACACTTCTTATATTTGAAGTAGATAAGAAATTTGATGCCGAAAATGTACATATTGGCACAACACTTAAAAGGCATACAATCGGGGTTGCAGTGTATTCTTATTTTGTTGTTTATACGGGAGCACTTGTAAGACACACCGATTCCTCACTCGCTTGTAAAGACTGGCCACTGTGTAACAATACTGCATTTGAATTACCTAGAAATTTGTATGAGTGGGTCCAGATGGGACATCGAGCTGCGGCAGCACTTATTTTTGTTTGGATACTCGTCATCGCAATTCATGCAATAAAACACTATAAAGATCAACGTGTCTTTTATTGGGGTTGGATCATTGCATTGATACTCGTATCTGGACAAGCTCTAACAGGGATGATTGTTGTTCTTACAAAACTCAATCTTTACTTTGCGTTACTCCACTCACTATTGATTACATTACTTTTCGGTTTAATAACGTATATGATATTACTTGTTTCTCGAAACAGAACAATGAAATAATTACGTTGAAGCTATTCCTAATGGAGTAGCTTTTTTTAAATCGAAAAAAGCATTTAAAATCGAAATGAATACGATTTTAAATGCTTTTTCTTCAATTATTAAACCTCAATTTCAATTAATAAATCGCCTGTTGAAATCGATTCTCCTGCTGTTACATAAATTTCTTTAACCGTACCGCTAAATGGTGCCTGTATTGTTGTTTCCATTTTCATTGCTTCAGTTATGAGTAAGTGTTCCCCTCTTTTTACCTTAGCACCTTTGGAAACAGCAACTTTTAAGACAGTACCCGGCATCGTTGCAGCAATATGCGTTTCATTCGCAGGGTCTGCTTTCACTTTACGGATATGATCGGACTCTACATTCATGTCCTCGATAATTACTTCGCGTGGCTGACCGTTCATTTCAAAATAAAGTACGCGAGTAGCATCCGATTGAGGCTCCCCTATCGAAACAAGTTTAATTATGAGTGTTTTACCCTTTTCAATTTCTACTTCAATTTCCTCGCCAAGACGCAATCCGTATAGAAATTCTGGTGTTTTTATTACGGACACATCACCAAACTCATTGTTAATTGCGGAGAACTCATCAAACACTTTCGGATACATAGCATAAGAAAGAGCTTCGTGCTCAGTGCTTGGGCGCCCGAGCTTCTCACTTAACTGCGTAAGGAGCAATTCGAAGTCAACATCTTCAAGTAGTTCACCAGGACGAACAGTGATTGCTTCCCTTCCTTTTAGAATCACTTCTTGAAGTTCTTTCGGGAAACCACCGTAGGGCTGACCGATATATCCTTCAAAAAACTCAATAACCGACTCAGGGAAATCAATAGACTTACCTCGCGTTAACACTGAAACCTCATCCAAGTTATTTTGTACCATGAATAATGCCATGTCCCCAACGATTTTAGATGATGGTGTTACTTTAACAACATCCCCAAATAGTAAATTGACTCGGGAATACATGTTTTTCACTTCTTCCCAACGTTCTCCAAGACCAACCGCTTTTGCTTGTTGCTGCAAGTTTGAATATTGTCCACCTGGCATTTCATGAACATAAATTTCTGTATGTGGACTGTTCATTCCACTTTCAAATGTTTGGTAATATTTACGGACATCTTCCCAGTAGTACGATAAGCTTTCAAGCGACTCAACATTTGACCGAACATTTCTCTCGCCGCCTTTTAAAGCGTAATAGAGCGAGCTTGCTGAAGGTTGTGAAGTAAGCCCTGCCATCGAACCAAGTGCCGTGTCAACGATGTCCACACCCGCATCTATAGCTTTAGCGTACAAGTATATACCATTTCCGCTCGTATCATGTGTATGCAAGTGAATTGGTAGATCGACGGTAGCTTTCAATTCAGAAACAAGTCGGTATGCTGCCTCTGGTTTTAATAAACCAGCCATGTCTTTTATTGCTAAAATATGGGCTCCTGCAGATTCAAGTTCTTTTGCCATCTTTTTATAATAATCTATTGTATATTTGTCTCTTTTGTCATCGAGAAGATCACCTGCATAACAAATAGCTGCTTCCGCTACTTTTCCTGCCTCACGTGTTGCATCTATTGCAACTTCCATTCCTTTTATCCAGTTTAAGCTGTCAAAGATTCTGAATACGTCTATTCCAGCATCAGCTGATTTTTTAACGAATTCTCTGATGACGTTATCGGGATAATTTGTATACCCAACAGCATTTGCCCCTCGGAAAAGCATTTGGAACAAGACGTTTGGAATTTGCTCGCGTAATTTAATCAGTCGATCCCAAGGACTTTCCTTTAGAAATCGGTACGATACGTCAAATGTAGCTCCACCCCACATTTCTAATGAAAACAAATCGGGCATGAGTCGGGCAGTTTCGGATGCAATACCTGTTAAATCTGCTGTTCTTACTCGTGTAGCAAGTAACGATTGGTGCGCATCTCTAAATGTCGTATCTGTTAAAAGTACATCATCCTGCTCTTTAATCCATTTCACAAGACCCTCTGGACCTAGTTGGTCGAGTATTTGCTTAGTTCCAGGCGTTGGGGTTGTAAGTAGGTCAATTGATGGTTTTCGAACAGAATGGAAGACTGGTTTAGATTTCGTTTCAATACCAGGGAATCCGTTAACTGTCACGTTACCTAAATAATTAAGAATTTTTGTTCCTCTGTCTTGTCTAACTGGAAATTGGAATAATTCCGGTGTCGAATCAATGAAACCAGTATTGTAATCACCAATTAAAAAACTTTCGTGTTTAACAACATTTCTTAGGAATGGAATATTGGTTTTAATTCCTCGAATTCTAAACTCCTGCATATTACGATCCATTTTGGCAGCAGCTTCACGGAATGTCATTCCCCATGTAGATACTTTAACAAGCAGTGAATCATAGTAAGGTGTAATCACCGCACCTTGAAATCCGTTCCCCGCATCAAGACGAACGCCAAACCCACCACCCGAACGATAAACCATAAGTTTACCTGTATCTGGCATGAAATCATTAAGTGGATCTTCTGTCGTAACTCGTGATTGAATTGCGTAACCAAAAAGTGGTATATCTTTTTGAGCCGGAATACTTACTGAACCTTCATGAATATTTTTTCCATCTGCTATATATATTTGTGAGTGAACAATATCAATACCTGTAACCATTTCGGTAATTGTGTGCTCAACTTGAATTCGTGGATTTACTTCTATAAAGTAAAATTCTCCTTCTGAAACAAGAAACTCTACAGTTCCAGCGTTAACATAACCGATGTTTTTCGCAAGTTTTACAGCAGCATTACAAATCTTCTCTCGGAGTTCATCACTAAGTGAAATTGAAGGAGCAATTTCAACGACCTTTTGATGTCTGCGTTGAATTGAACAATCTCGTTCATAAAGGTGAACGACATTCCCATGCTGATCCCCAAGTATTTGTACTTCAATATGTTTTGGCTTGTCTATGTATTTTTCAACATACATTTCATCTGAGCCAAATGCCGATTTTGCTTCTGATTTTGCACGTTCAAAGGCTTGCGCAACTTCTTCTTCAGAATTCACAATTCTCATACCACGACCGCCGCCGCCAAGTGAAGCTTTAACCATAATTGGATACCCACTCGACTTACCGAAGATTGCGACTTCTTCAACAGTAGAAACGGGTCCGTCACTGCCAGGTATTACGGGCAGTCCAGCTGCTATTGCTTGCCCGCGCGCTTTCACTTTGTCACCAAACATATCTAGATGCTTAGAAGTAGGGCCTATAAAGATAATTCCTTCTTCCTCTAAACGACGTGCAAATTCAGAAGTTTCAGCTAAAAAACCATAACCCGGGTGAACAGCATTCGCTCCCGAATCTTTAGCGATTGCAATAATCCCCTCGATATCCAAGTATGCATCAATGGGCTTTTTTCCTTCTCCAACAAGATAAGATTCATCCGCCTTGTAACGGTGGAATGAACCACTATCTTCAGTAGAATAAATTCCAACTGTTGCAATGTTTAGTTCGGTACATGCACGGAAAATACGTATTGCAATTTCTCCGCGATTGGCAACAAGAATTTTACTAATCTTCTCCATCTCAAGACACTTCCTTATCTAATTATGGTTTTCATGTTTGACAAACATGGATATGTTCATCAAAATGCCTAAAGACAACGATAGCAGAATTACAGACGTTCCGCCATAACTAATAAACGGCAGCGTCACTCCAGTAAGTGGTATCAAGCCCATAAGACCGCCAAGATTTACAAATGTTTGAATACCAATCATACTACCAATCCCAGCAGCAAGCATTCTCGCATGAGGGTCTTTTGTTTTCATGGCAATTGATAATGCTCTTAAAACTATAAATCCAAGACCGCCTATTACAATAAATGCTCCTAAAATACCTAATTCTTCCGAAATGACCGCCATAATAACGTCTGTTTGTGGTTCTGGTAAATAACCCATTTTTTGAAGAGAGTTTCCTAGACCGCGTCCCTTAACTCCACCAGAACCAATTGCAATGTACCCATTTGCTATTTGATATCCGGAAGTTTGTAAGTAGTCGAATGGATTTAGAAACGCTTCAATCCGTCCTTTTCGACCTCCTGTCATAATCGTGCTCCAGTTAAAATAGAGAAAGGCAGCGATAGCCGCTATACAAAGCGAAATTAAACCACTCATCTTTAGAAAGGTTCTCTTTTTTAAACCACTAGCAACAATAACGGAAAACGCTGATAAAATAATTATGAAAGACATTCCTATATCCGTTTCCCTCATAATCGAAAACACTGCAATAGTAAGTACTATAATCGGTGGTCCAATTGATTTATTTAAACTATCAATTGTACCTGCATTATATTTATTTGCAAAAACACCAGCAAAATATATAATAATAACCAGTTTCGCAACTTCTGAAGGTTGTATACTTCCAGCACCAAACGGGAGCTTTATCCAACTCTGTGCACCAACTGTATCCCCGTAACCAATTTGATGTACAAGTCCAAGAAGGACAAGCATAACTAAAACCGCAGTTGCCATAAAGCCTTTACGTTTGAAATGTTTGTATGGAAAAAAAGCAGCTAGAAAAAAGACAGGGTACGCAAGTGATAGATTGAAAATTTGTTTTTTAAAAAAATAATCGGCGGGCCATTCATATTGACCGACAGCCCATACCATACTCGCACTATATATCATAACTAGACCAAATAACGTTAATATTAAATATGTGAAAAAAAGCGGATAATCAAAATTCCTCAAAAATCGTTTAAAATAAGTTTGCATTTGCAAGACCTCAACTTCATTAAACAAAAAACTCAAACCATGAAGGAAGTTTGAGTTTTTCGTCTATTTTCTCATATATATATCATGTAAAACAGTCATTTCTTTTTCAAGCGAAGAAAGAATTTCATTCCCCTTCAGACGTTCGACAAGACCAATCTTAACCGCAAAATCAATTTCACGGGCAAGTCCAAACATTTGAGTATCTAACACTTCTTCGTATAACGGACATTGTGGCATTGTCAAATGATCCATTTGTACCTTTATCAATTGAGCTATTTTATCGGCATCCATCTGAAGCTGCTTCATTGCCTTTTCTTTATATGTTTCTTGCAAATCGATTTCCATGAGGACGCCCCCATCAAACTTTTATTTCGTACTTGATTATTAATAAATTGTATCTTTTGAAACGAGAAATTGCAAGTGTTTCCCCTTTAATATTATGGATCCAACCCGAAAGCTTTTCCTTGTCAGACGAAAGCGTTATACTAGTATTAAATTGAGTTACTGAACTTAGGAGGAAATTATTTTGGAATCAATCATACCAATTAAAGGAAATGTACGTTACGGAATAACAATGGATCCAAGTATTTGGATTTTCGATGATCGTCGTATCGATTTAGAAACCTTTTTCACAAGCGGTCACGTGGAAGTTGACGAACTCGAAGAATATAAAAGAAGCATGGGAAAACATTGGTCTCGCGAAATTATGGAAGGGGCGACATTCCCCCCCACTTTGGAAACGGAAAAACAATTCGAAGAAAATAAAGACATTACAGGAACTTATGGTATTTATTTAAATCATTTCCTAAAGAATGCTGAACTAAATGAAGATGCACATACCTTATTTATCGAAACTTCATCAGGAGAAGAACATGCAGTTCCTATCGAAAAAGCCGATGAACTAATACTGAAGTTTTGCAACGATGGTAAACCACTTAAAGAAGACGGACCTGTCCATGTCCTATTTAAAGATGGATCTAATATAGAAAATCCAATTCGCAATGTTACAGCAATAAAAATTGAATAGGAGGCTATCCAATGCGAGTGAAATGTGTCATATGCGATGAAATCGGGCAGCTTCCAGATGAGGCGCCTCTTGCAAAAAAACTTAGAAACCGTCCCATCCACACATATATGTGTCCCTCTTGCGAGAACCGCATTGCCGAAAAAACAAACGCTCGAATCGCAACCGGTAACTTCGTCTTCAGAAGAAGCTCACATCCAATTGAAAAAGAATTCTAAACAAAAGCGGAAGCACCTGTTCAGCCTCGACAGGCACAAGACAGTTTGATTAAGTGGCGTTCTTCAGCCACATAAGCGAAATGGCTTGTGACCCGAGAGGCTAGGTGCTGGAGACTAGACGTAAACAAAAGCGGAAGCACCTGTTCAGCCTCGACAGGCACAAGACAGTTTGATTAAGTGGCGTACTTCAGCCACATAAGCGAAATGACTTGTGACCCGAGAGGCTAGGTGCTGGAGACTAGACGTATACAAAAGCGGAAGCACCTGTTCAGCCTCGACAGGCACAAGACAGTTTGATTAAGTGGCGTACTTCAGCCACATAAGCGAAATGACTTGTGACCCGAGAGGCTAGGTGCTGGAGACTAGATGTAAACAAAAACGAAATTAAATAACTTCAAGAAAAAAAGACTCCAACCGTTATTACGCGGTGGAGTCTTTTTTGTCGGTACCTTTATATTCATTCATTCTGCGGGCACGGTAAATTATTAAAATAAGTGCCGCCACAATTAGTCCTTCTACAATTGGAAGGAAAAATCCGAGAAATGTCAAAATCAGACATCCTAGAAAAAGAAATGCATAGATAGCGACCGTTTGAAGTGGTCTTAACTTTCGTGCAAATCCTAGTTTAAATACGAGTGCCGACAAAAGAAAAACGACGGCTAAAAGAACGTACCCGGCATTCGTATAATCCATCTCACCAGTGCTTGTAGTAGTTCCAAGACCTTCATAAATGAAGCGTGAGATGCCTGACATTCTGCCGAATACTAACTCTGAATCCGCAACACTTGAATTCATTTTAAAACATCCCTTTCAATACAAGAGAATTTTTATTCGTTTTTCTTCTTTTTCGTTACGCGTTCACGTTCACTTTTTCCAAGAATTTTCTTACGAAGACGAATTGATAAAGGAGTTACTTCACAGTACTCGTCATCATCCAAATACTCAAGTGACTCTTCAAGTGTCATAATACGTGGTTTCTTAATAGAAACAGTTTGATCTTTGTTTGCAGTACGAATATTCGACTGTTGCTTCGCTTTTGTTAAATTGATCGTTAAGTCCGTGTCGCGGTTATGTTCGCCGACAATCATACCTTCATAAACATCTGTACCTGGTTCAACGAAAATCACACCACGTTCTTCTACATGTAGAATACCATAAGGTGTTGCAGTTCCGTTATCCATTGATACAAGAACACCTTCAGCACGGCCACCAACGCGACCTGAAGACATTGGCTGATAGCTATCAAATGTATGGTTCAAGATACCATAACCTCTTGTCATCGTTAGGAATTCAGTTGTATAACCAATTAGACCACGAGCAGGTACTAAGAAGATTAATCGAACAGTACCCGTACCGTTGTTCACCATATCAACCATTTCACCTTTACGAGCTCCAAGTGATTCAATTACAGCTCCAGTATGCTCTTCAGGTATTTCTATTTGTACGCGTTCTACAGGTTCGCTCTTTTTACCGTCAATTTCACGAATGATTACTTCCGGTTTAGAAACTTGAAGTTCAAAACCTTCACGTCGCATATTTTCGATCAAAATCGACAAGTGCAACTCTCCACGTCCTGAAACGACCCATGAGTCAGCACCAGTTGATTCGACACGAAGTGAAACGTCTGTTTGAAGTTGTTGATTAAGACGCTCTTCAATCTTTCTAGATGTTACCCATTTTCCTTCACGACCTGCAAACGGGCTGTTATTGACAAGGAATTGCATTTGTAAAGTTGGCTCATCAATATGCAACTGAGGTAAAGCTTCAGGATGATCTACAGGACAGATTGTATCACTAACATCGATTCCTTCAATTCCTGAAATTGCAATTAGATCGCCAGCAAATGCTTCTTCAATATCAACACGTTTTAACCCTAAAAATCCAGACATTTTAGTAATACGATGGTTTTTCACTTTACCATCACGTTTCAGTACCGCAACTTGTTGTCCAACCTTAATCGAACCGCGGAATACGCGACCAATACCAATACGGCCAACATAATCACTGTAATCTAAAAGGGATACTTGGAACTGTAAAGGCTCCTCGCGATTATCAACAGGTGCTGGAATTTTTTCAAGAATTGCATCATAAAGAACTTGTAACGTATCTTCTTGGTCAGCCGGGTTTGAAGATAGACTTGCTGTACCATTAAAGCCTGATGCAAAAACAACTGGGAATTCAAGTTGGTCGTCATTCGCTTCAAGTTCAATAAATAGTTCCAAAACTTCATCTACAACTTCTTCAGGGCGAGCAAAATCTCGGTCAATTTTATTTACAACAACAATTGGCTTCAAGTTTTCCTCTAAAGCTTTCTTAAGAACGAAACGGGTTTGTGGCATACAACCTTCATATGCGTCGACTACGAGAATAACTCCGTCAACCATTTTCAGAATTCGTTCTACTTCTCCACCAAAATCAGCATGTCCAGGGGTATCTAGAATATTGATTTTTGTATCTTTGTATAGAACTGCTGTATTTTTTGCTAAAATTGTAATTCCGCGTTCACGTTCAATTACGTTCGAGTCCATGGCACGGTCATCTACTTGTTCATTCGAACGGAAGATACCAGATTGCTTCAATAGTTGATCGACTAACGTCGTTTTTCCGTGATCGACGTGGGCGATGATAGCAATGTTTCTAAGATCATTTCTTAAATTAGTCATTTTTTCACTCCATTATTCTTTTTTCGCGTGCTTAACTGTGTTATTATAGCACAAGATGAACCTAGACAATAAACTTTTAATCATATTCGGAGGGATTTTTTTTGAAAGACATCAAATGGACTTTTGTTCTTTTTGCAATTGCTGCGGTAATAACGATGTGCGGAATCGGCATTTCAATAGGCGCGAACAGCATACCTGGTGCGATAATATCCGTTTTAGCACTGCTAGCCGTCATGGGTTTCGGATTTAAAACCAAAAGTAAAATGCGTAAACAGGGTTTGCTATAAAAAATAACCAACGGAACGATTGTCCATTTTGGATAATCGTTTTTATTTTTTTATTTCAATGTAATTTGTCAAAATTTGTTCGTGCAACCCTGGTCGTGCAACAATAAACGGTTCTTGTGAGAGCAGGCCTGGTTTGTCCCCATTGAAATTTGTCGCGAGTGCTCCTACCTCTTGCGCAATAATAATACCTCCTGCAATATCCCACGGAGATAATCGGGTAGAAATGTATGCGTCTAATCTACCTGAAGCAACATAGGAAAGCTCCATTGCGGCTGATCCATAGGAGCGCGTACCACGGCATGTTGTAATTAAGTCCATGACTTTTTCATTATTGATGTATTTATTTGGTGCAACCCATCTCGCATTAATCCCAATAATAGCTTCATGAATCGGTGTAGGTTCTAACTCCGGGAGAAGTTCATCGTTAAAATACGCACCTTCTCCTTTTGCCGCATGATAAAAATCATCACCCATTACATCGTATATATATCCGAGCATTCCCACTCCATCTGCATATATGCCCAGTGAGATTGCAAAATTACGTTTTTGATGAACAAAATTCATTGTCCCATCGATTGGATCTAAAATCCATATAATACCGTCAAGTGCAACAAGATTATCTCCAAATCCTTCTTCACCAAATATCTTATGAGTTGGGAAATCTTTTCGAATTCTACTTATGAAAAACTGCTCAATTTCACGATCTATATTTGTCACTAGATCGTTTGCATCTGCTTTCGAATCGATATGTATTTCATTGAAAAAAGAAAGTCGTATTTTGTGTCCTGCTTCCTTTATCAACGACTTGGCATAACGGTCAATTGCTTGCCAGTTCAATTACCTCACCCCCTTAAAATTGTCTACTTATTAAGTATAACGAAAAAGACATCCAATTACACAGTTTCCGATTAAGGAATTTGTGTATGGACGCCTTTCTTACGTTGATATAGCTTTATTATTCAAAACCATTCAGCATCTCCAATTCATGATAAATCTCGATTAACCTTCTTTTACTTTTCATTTTTTGTTTGCCATCTGCTTGCTGTATCGCATCGTGTAGTGTTGCTAATTCATAATCAAGTTCTAACTGTAGGAGCTTTACATACTCTCTTTCAACATCGACTTTTCTAATGATATGCACGATTTGTTTCATAACCGACACCCCTCATCGCATTATTGTTTATAGTTCCTCCATATATTATTACGATATGCAGCCCCAACTATTTATTCTAGTCATAAGCCTTTATGTCTTAGATTATTCCCCTATTTCTGTTACGATAAACGTACAAAGCGTAAAGGAGGACTAATTATGAAAAAAAGATTTTGGACAACGGATGATTTCGATGTTTTTTCTATTGAGGGCCTCGAAAATCGAATGAATGCATTACAAGATATTATTCAACCAAAATTCCAAAAACTTGGTAGGCATTTCGCCGACCGACTATCCGCATATGGTACAGATGAGTTTTTCCCGCATGTCGCAAAACATGCTCGGCGAACCGTAAATCCACCAAAAGATAGTTGGGTTGCTTTTGCACCAGCCAAAAGAGGTTATAAGGCCTTGCCACATTTCCAAATCGGTTTATGGGGAACGCACTTGTTTATAATTTTAGCAGTCATTTATGAAAACCCAGACAAAAAAGGGATTGCCGAGCGACTTGATAAAAACAATAAAACACTGCTCTCTTTACCCACTACATATATTGTTTCAGGCGATCACATGAAACCTGATGCCACACACATAAGTACCATAGGATTGGACGGGCTTGAAAAGTTACTCGACAGACTAAAAACCGTTAAAAAAGCAGAATTTTTGGTTGGAAGGCATTTACTTCGTGAGGATGCAGTTCAGATGTCAAATGATGAGTTTATAGCATATGCAGAAGAAACATTCGATGAACTACTCAAAATTTATGACATTGTAATCGGAAGATATTAATAAGAAAAGGGATGCAAAACCGTATTGGTTATGGTCCCTTCTTTTGTGTTAATCAAATTCTAAAGGTAATTTATCGATACCAGAAACATCTTTGTGTTCGTATGTTAGTACTTCAAAACCTGGTATTTGTAAAGTAATCGTATCGAAACCAAACGGAGGCATTATCGGTCCTTCATAAGTAATAATTTGGATGGTTATTGTGTACGTATCATCATTTTCATCCCAAGTAATATCCTTTATTCTTTCAGATTCAAAAAGCCTTTCCTCACCATAATACGTTTTTGTCGCCCGAAGGATCTCTGGTCCAATTGCCCTCAAGAATGCCTTTTCAAGAATAACTTTACTCCCAACAGTAGGAAGTTTTTTCTCTTCCCTATTCACTACTTTCCAATGGTCGTCTTCCTTTTTTAATGTAAATAAGATATTCAATCCATCCAACTTGACTGCATGTATATAGGCAAGATTGTCTTTCACATAAATCCTGGGTTCTTTAACCCATTGCCGTACATCTGATGTTAATACGGTTAAAACAGTTTTACCAAGTGGTGAAACTTGTCCTTTATCATTGTAAAAAGGAAAATCCCCAAAGGTATACAATTCGCTAAATCCAGTTAAGTTCACATCGAAGTAATATTTATTAATAAAATCTTGGATGGGCCTTTCCTGCTTTGCAAAAGCGACATAATTTGCAGAATCCACTTTGGTTTTTAAAAGATCAATTGTTACCTCTTCCATTAACTTCTCTTTTGTCGATTTTGTACTCATCGCTAAAGTTTTATAGGCATTTGTTGTCAATAACAGCATACAAAAGAGGAGAATTATTTTCCGCATTTATTCACCTACCCTGTTTAAGGGTATTTTCCCCCGACTTTAAAATAATATTCGCGTTCAATAAATTTGACCTGATTCAGGTATAGCGTTCGTTATGTAAGAAAATAATAAAGCATACTCATTATTCATTAATTTCATAAACTAATTCATCAAATAGTTTTCCATCCGTATAAAGCAATAGTGCCCATTCTCCTGCCATAGGGATTTTCACACTTGAAGGTGTATGTGCATCTGCTCCATTATTCTCTCCTGAGAGGTTTATAGTCCAACCAGTTGTTAGAATTTGATGGACGGTTCCAGTTTCTTTGTGAAGACCAACAATCGTTAGTTTGGTTGCCACGGGATTCTCAATTCCCCATAGATGCCACATCCACTTTTGAGCACTTAAACTTGGCATATCGGCACCAATAACACCTGATTTATTTTCATTCCCAATAATATTGTCATTGAACGTCACTGCTTTTTTATCCCAGTCAATTTCCTCAAAATCACTTTCTTCAACAAACTCTGGTAGATCTTCTGGTAAAATCAATTTACTTTCGACTCTTTCATTTTTAGAGCAGCCTACGATTAAAAAAAATATACCCAAGGAAATAAATACCATGAACTTTAGTTTCAAAAAAATCTTCCCCCTAATTGAAAGTGGAATATTCACACTATTTACATTACGTTACAGCGCTACTGTATCATTATCTGTCCAAGTGATATTCGCAGTTTCCTCTTCATAATTCCATTATATTTTGGTTTGGTTAATGGTATTGAAACCAGACAAACCATCCCTTTTCTTTACTTTTAGCTAAAAAAATTTGCCCTTGCGCTAAGTCTGCTCCAGGTGCTTTTGGGAAATCCAAGCGTACTAGCCATGACTTTTCAGCAACTTCTTTACCACACAAGGTTTTTGCTATTCCAAAATATGCTTCCTCTTCTTTAATACCGACTGTTTTGGGAAAAGGTTTGGCAGTCACTACATTCCATTTAGTATAAATGTCGGAAATATCATTTTGCCCAGTTCCATAAGTTTTTGGTATCAAAGTATTTAATGCTTTAATTACCTCATTTGTATCCTTGATTCATGTTTTCTCTAATCCACTTAACTCAGGACATTCTGTGGGTTGTGTGTATTCCGGAATTGAATTAAAAAGCAAAATTGAAATGGTCATGATTAACGTAATAAGCTTTTTCATAATTTAACTCACCTCAAAATTATCTTTCCCAACTTTAAGAAAAACATATTAAGATGTAGTGTTTTCTATTTCTTAAATTTGTTTCCCGCGTTCATATATATAATCGTAAAAGCAATAATACCAAAAAATAAAACTAGACCAAAGTAGAACAACCAGTTAATATCGTAAACTTCGCTGAGTAGCCAAAAAACCATACTAAACGATAAAGCAAACATCATCTTACCCATAAATTTACAGAGTGCAATCGTATCATATTTTTCTTTTTCTTCTGGGGGCATTGTGTTAAAACCTGCGATTAAGAATGATCCTTTACCATTGATGAATACAATTCCTAATCCTACGAACAAACCAATAACTAAGAGCATAATAATCATTTCCATCCCTACCTAACCTGAATTTTTCCATTTATTGATTTCATCACTAACTGGCCCTGATTGAGGAATTTATTATAAATATAAAGTTATGAAATCTGTAATATTCCGTTTCATCATGACAGCCGCAAGCTTTTCAAGGTAAATATAGGCAAAGGCCGAGCAGCATCCAATAGTGCCTTCTTTTTATTAATAACGTCAAACAAATGATTAACCCCTTAGGTATACCCGTGGATTCATTGTATTATCGTAGTCTATAATAGGATTTTTCTACACTTGAATAATACTACTTACTATAAATTACAGGAAAAACATAGTTCTTTCGCTTGATGATCTACTTTATATATCTTCTCTAGCTTCCGATTCTAGATATAGGTAAATTGGTTAACCCTCAACAAGCCCATAGTATTTTAAAAGTTTCCCCTCTGATTCTACGAGTAAAATTGGTCCCCCAACTTCTCCTTCTTTTTTAGCCGAAAATATCTTTGCACCAACAGGCAATTTGTTCGACATTTCATCTTCAAACTTTGTGTCTGTTTCATTTTTTGTTTTTATTTCTCCTACTTGTTCGTCTTTTGTTAAAGTTAGTTCTTCAACCCAATCAATTCCAGTCTGATAAATCACACCACCGAATTGAAATATATCAGCGTTAGGGTCAATTGTTAAAATCTCTGTTGCATCAGGATTTTCAGTTTTATGAGTTTCTATTTTACTTGTATTTGATGAAACTTCATTTGGATTCGATGAATTAGAACATCCAACGGCCGTTAATAAAATGAATATAGACAATCCAAAAAACATTGTTGGTTTTCTCACACAATCCCTCCTCTTATCGTTAGACGTACAGAGGTTAAATAAGTTACCTATAAGATCAGTAAAATGGCCCGTTTACGTGACCTGGACGCAATCGTTTACACTGTAATTGCACCCGTTGGTTAAATAATATTGCTTTTGATTAATATCGTTTTTTATAGTTCGGAAATTTATTATTATAAACTTTGTTCCAAATTTCCAATGCACTTAGATAACAATTATTAATCGTAAGTACGTAAGCGTAAGTTTTCCTACCAAACTACATTGCTTGAAATTGAGCAACAAGAAAATAAAGTTGTTATAAAAAATGCAAAAGTGAGTTTTCACTTTTGCATCTTTTATATTGAACACTAATAGCTTACCGAATTGATTTGTAAAATAAAGTTATTCATCATCAAGATCAATTTCGAAAGGTTTTTCTTCATATTCGGAAACATCGTAATTTCCAATCACTTTATAATTACTAGACGCTTCATCATCAGACTTAAATTTATTGAAATCGACTACATCTAGTGCATCTGAAATCATATTCAATAGATATTGTGGTTCTGGAGTTTCTTCCACTGTGGCAAGAACGAGTGCATTTCGCAAATATCCTGCATATTGTGAAAGTAATTGAGCCTTGAAGTCTAGCCTACTTGCTTCAGCAAAAAGATTCATGAAAATTGAAACTGTTCTTTTATTTCCTTCACGGTAAGGATGAACACGCCAAAGCTTTATCATAAATGCAGAAAAGTCTTTTACGAGACTAGGATTAGAATAACTCCATTGTTTAGATTCAGACCAACTGAAAACAGTTTTCAAATCAGATATAATGTAATTTTTATCGCTATAAGCAACAGATAATCCATTTAAAACATGTTCACTTTTAGATATATTGACTGTTCGGAATTCCCCAGCCCATGAATACAGCTCTTGAAAAAGAAAGTGATGAATTATTTGGAGACTTTCATATTTTTGAAAATCAATCTTTTCGGTGATAGAATTAATATCTACAATCCCAGCGATTAATAACTGTGCTTCAACGTCAATTAATTGTTGTTCATCCCGAATGTCTAATTTGTTGATTAAGGTGTTTGTATTAGGATAAATATAAGGATCCATACATTATTGTGAAGCCCTTGTATATTTTTCAACAATCGCTTGCTTCAATTGGCTGGATGATACTTGCCCATTTTCATATTGATTTAAGAGGTTTTTTGTAAATGCACTTGGTTTTCCACCGTCAATTGCGGCCATTCCAACTGCAAATTCTACTTTCTTTTGGCGTTCTGTTCGTGAATTTTCATTCATAAATAACACCCCTCGTTTATTGTTACCTCTATTATATCAGTTTTCATGTATCATAAGATAGTTAATTCACTTCATGGAACTTTTTAGAGTTTTATACAGAAGTTAGCACGATTCTAGAGAAACTGTTACCAAACAAACGCACCCGATAGTTACACATAAACGATAAACACAGTAATTGCACAGTATCTTGGTTACCTAAATAATATCATTGTGTCACTTTAAAACTTTAATTATTTCTCCGCAATGTCTGCAATGATATACCTTTTTCTTTGCATACATCAATCTATCCAGGTTTTCAAATCCTCCACAATTCGGGCATCTTAATCTCTTTTTATCTAAAACAATATAAGAAAACAAAAATATTATAGAGAAAATCAGGAAAGGTAATTTTACAAAACCAACCAATACCGAAACTCCAAGCAAGATTATTAAAGTGAAGCCAAGATTTATATCTTTACTTGATATGTATTTCATCCTTTTCACTCCTCTTTATAAAATATATTTGCTTCTTATAAATTCTTAACATGCAAACTGGACCGAATATAGAAATAGGGTACAAATCCTTGTTACAGAATCAAGCCCCCGATTGTAGTATATCTCTTTGCTATTTATTACAACACTTCTTGTGCTTTTTGCCACTTCCACACGGATAAGTTTCGTTCCTCCCTATTTTATTGCTACTGTATGTAACACTTTGTTGATCTAGTATACTTGCAAGTTCTTGATATGGATCCTTTACTAAACTATAATCAAAGAAACTTATGTCCTTATCTTCAATATCCGATTTACTTATCGGTTTATATAATCCTTAATAACAACCTTTGAGAGGTTGAATAGCAATTGGGTTTTCCAAAAAACTTCTGAATTCTTTTACACTAGGGGCTCCCTTTTTCCATAAATTCTTATAAGGAGATCCATTCACTTCAACCCCATTGGAATATAACTTAACTTCAGGTGACATGAAAAACTTAATTAATGAAGAATCATCAATAATCTCAATGCCATACCTAACAACAGAGGTAAAATCAAATATGTTAGTACAAACTAATTTTATTATATTTTCTTTTAGTGGGGGTGTTTCCCCCTGTGTTAAAGAATTGCACCCGATTACTGAAAAGACAAAAGTTATTATTACTTTGTTATAACCACTTTTTTTGCCATTACGTTTGTCATTACAAAAGCAGCTAGTGCAAAACCAACTAAAAAGAGGGCAAGAATTAAATACGCTGCTCCTTCAAATCCTCTAACAGTTACAAAACCAATGTAAAATAGGATTATCGCAGCTAGTGCTGTAGCGACTCCCGGTAGATTTCTTACAAGTAAAGAAAAACCTTTTTTTGTTAAGCCCCAAGTGATCAACAATACAATGCTTCCCGATAAAATAGCCACAAGAAATGGTGCTAAAATCATCATTCTAATCAATCCCTCCATTTTTTCAAAAAAATGATTACTTTACTAATCCAGTCTAAATAATGGGCCGATTGCAGTCCTGTCCTTATGCATTAAAGGCACCCAATTCTTGAGGATATTAATCAATTAATACTTCAATCTTATTTTCATTCTCATCCATCAGTTTTTCTAATAAATTATGATACTCTTCCCCAAATTCCTCTATCCATTTTTCATCATTAATATCTCCTTCACCTAATTTAGCCTCGAGATAAGTATTGATATAAGCATTTCGTTCATTAATTCTTTTAGCATATTCTCTTTGGAAATCTTCTGGAGTCATATCTAATTTCTTAGCTTGAGATTCGGCATACTTACGAATTTGCTTTCCACCTTGGTCTTTTGTATTTTTAGGAGGAAGTTTTTCAAATTCATCACGGTTTTTTTCACCACTTAAATTGGTGGAAATATCGAGGTCCATTTCCTTTACCTCCTGTTTTACCAATTCTACTTCTATTGCCGATTCAAGATAATCTAATGCAGTATCATCAGGATATAAAAAACGTAATTCACCTACCGTAATCTCTTGACCTTTTACAATCGCTGCTGCTTCATTATCATCGTATTTTGAAATACCGTTACACCCAGCTAACACAATAGTTCCAAGTAAAATCCCTTTGTAAAGAAGACTCTTCAATATTCCCACTCCTTTAAATGGCCCGATTGTTTTACAATCATAGTTCTACTATTGATACGGTCATAAAGCATGAAAGGCTTCATTCTTCCGAAGGTTATGAATTCGAGTAGCTGTGTTTCGACCTTTTTATTTCAAACTCTATCAATTACTTCGACATGAGCAACTGTGGAAACCTTTGGAAATAGAATTGCGTTTTATTTATTTGATTTTATTGACTGTATAAATAAAAAACACCCCAAGAGTTAGAGTTAGATTTTAACTCTAACTTTCGGGGTGTAGTAACAATGCGATGCTAATTTCAATCCATTTTATTCTGATTTAATATGCTGAACAATACGTTTTATTCATTTTGTACATCTGAAGAGAACATATAAACTTAGCGCTGTTTCCCTTTTATTTTTTCGGTATCTGAACTTTCTTTCGCACTTTTTATAACGTCGTAACTTTCATAACCACTTACTTCTTTAAATTCTTTAAAGATTTTTTTTTCCTCAGACATTGAAGGTACAATTTCTTTAAAAGAACGATATGCAGCCATTAGATCCGTTCTCGAAATTCCAACTTCATATGCTTTTTCAACTGCAGCATAAAAGGCCATAACCGTTACAATTTCCTCAGTATTCCAATCGATTCTAAGCGGATAATTATAATCCATTCATTATTCCTCCTTGTTTAGACCAAAGTTCCAGCTAGTCCTAATTACTTTCGCTTCTTTTACCATTCGTTCAAAAAGCTCCTGAACAGATGGGACATCTTTTATTAACCCGGTTACTTGACCTGCCCATCCAAAACCGTTTTCCACATCGCCGTCATGAATAAATCGTCGGTTCGCTTCCCCGCTAATAAACGACTTTAACGCTTCATAATTCGGCGTTTCATTTTCAATCTGAAGTATTTTTTCCGTCCAGATGCTTGAGATTGCACGTGCTGGGGCACCAATAGAACGTTTAATGACGGTCGTGTCCGTTTCAGAACTTGATAGAAGTGCATCCTTATATGCCTGTGAAGCATGAACACATTCACTCGTTGCTATAAACCTAGTCCCCATCTCTATCCCATCTGCACCCAGAGCATGAGCAGCCATCCACCCTCGACCGTCTCCAATGCCTCCAGAAGCGATCACAGGAATTGACACCGCATCCACAACTTGTGGAACCAGGACAATTGTACCGACATCTTCTCTCCCTAAATGCCCTCCACCTTCTTGACCGACAACCATAACTGCGTCCGCACCAAGTTCTTCTGCTTTTACTGCCTGACGTTTTGCCGCTACCAAGACAAGTGTTTTAACATCCGTACCTTTAAGTTGTTCAAAAAACGGTGTTGGATTACCACCGGTTACCGAAACGACTTCAACCTTTTCTTCCAGTGCCACATCGAGCATATGCGAAAACGGACGTCCTGTTTGGCCAATTGCAAAGTTTACGCCGAATGGTTTATCGGTTAATTTCCTCACCTTAATGATTTCTGAACGAAGATCTTCAGGTGAACTTAAACTCATTGCTGTTATTTGACCAAGGCCTCCCGCTTCAGAAACCGCTGCACAAAGCTCAGCATAAGCTAAATACGCAAGCCCGCCTTGAATAATTGGATATTTAATGCCCAGTAATTCCGTCACTCTTGTTTGCCAGATCATTGGAACACCCCTTTTAAATTATTCCACGCCTTTAATTGTATTCGGGTTAATGAAGTCATATCCTTTAGCACGTAAACCTTCAACGATTGTAGTTAATGCTTCTGCAGTCCATTTACGATCATGCATTAACAAATTTGCTCCATCACGTAAATATTCACTATTCACCATAATATCCGCTAGAGTAGCCTCTTCCATATATTGCTTCTCCCAATCATAGCCATACGACCAATTCATAAGCAACATTTTTTCATCTAAAACGAGTGCACGGCTAAAATCTGTATTGACACCAAACGGAGCACGGAAAAATTTTGGTCGTTCACCTATCGCTTCTTCAACTGCATCACTAACAAATAAGATTTCCTCTTTTTGTTGTTCTTCAGAGGATTGTTTTAGATTCGCATGTGTTTTTGTATGATTTCCAATCGCAAATCCTAATTCATGTATCTCTTTCAAGATGGCTTTTTCTTCGTCGGTATCAATAAAATGACCGTTTACAAAGAAAATAGCAGGTGCATCAAGTTCTTTCAAAGTCTTTGCCATTTCAAGCGCATATTTATCGGGTGCATCATCAATCGTTAATAGAACGACCTTAGGATTTGCATCGTTTATTGGTTGAAATGCCCAACTTGTATTTAATTCATAAAGAGGCTCAATAACTTCTTCAACCTCAACTTCTTCAACTACCTCTTCATCTTCGTCTTCAATTACCCCATCAACAGGCTCTGACGATTCAACATCCTGGGTAAGTTTATCCTTAACTTCTTCTTTAGAAGTGTCATTCGAACACGCCGATAGTAGAAGTATTAGTGTCGCTAATATGTATACCAAATATTTATTCATCGTTTTTTACACCCTTTCAATCAATACATGTTAACACGATATACAAGTAGGCTACAATATATATCAAAAACAAAAATATCCCCATGGCCTATAGTACAGCCCTGGGGACATCACTTGTTTATCAATTTATTTTGACATCATATGAATTGGCTTACCCATAACAACTTCAGCAGTTTCCATTACAATTTCACCTAATGTAGGATGTGCATGAATTGTCATTGCAACGTCTTCAACAGTCATACCTGCTTCAATCGCAAGACCGATTTCAGCAATCATATCTGAAGCACTTTCACCAGCAATTTGACCACCTAGAATCAGACCGTCTTCTTTACGAGCGACAAGCTTAACGAAGCCTTCTGTAGCATCAAGAGCAAGTGCACGTCCGTTAGCAGCAAACGGGAATTTCCCTACTGTAACTTCATACCCTTCGTCTTTTGCTTGTTTTTCCGTATAACCAACAGATGCTAGTTCAGGATCTGTGAAACAAACTGCAGGAATTGCTAAGTAATCGACTTCCGACTTTTGACCAGAAATCGCTTCTGCAGCAACTTTTGCCTCATAAGATGCTTTATGTGCAAGTTGTGGACCTGGAGCAATATCTCCAATTGCATAGATATTAGAAATGTTTGTGCGGCATTGCTTATCAACTTCAATAATTCCGCGATCCGCAAATTTAATACCCATTTCTTCAAGACCCATTTCATCCGTATTCGGACGACGGCCAACTGTTACAAGCACGTAATCTGCATCAATTTTTTTCTCTTCTCCGCCTACTTCATAAGTGACGGTAACGCCTGTCTCAGTTTCTTCAACACCTTTTGCAGATGCATTCGTTACAACCTCGACACCTTTTTTCTTAAGTCCTTTTTTAACCAATTGAGTCATTTGTTTTTCAAAACCAGCAAGGATATCATTTGTACCTTCAATAATCGTTACTTCTGAACCAAGATTCGCATAAGCAGATCCAAGTTCTGTACCGATATATCCTCCACCGATTACAACAAGTTTCCCTGGTAATTCAGTAAGGTTCAATGCGCCAGTTGAGTTGATAACGCGTTTTGAATATTTGAAGCCAGGAATTTCTACCGGGCGTGCTCCAGTAGCAAGAATGGCATTTTTAAATTTATACGTTTGTGCAGAATCTTCATTGATCACACGAACTGTGTTTGCATCAACGAAATAAGCTTCACCAGAAAGATAATCAACTTTATTACCTTTTAGAAGTCCACTTACACCACCCGTTAATTTGTTAACAACGCCGTTTTTGAATTCTTGTGCTTTGGTAAAATCAATTTTCACGTCGGTTGAAGTGATTCCCATAGACTCTGAATCTTTCGCGTTCGCAAAACGATGACCTACAGCAATTAGTGCCTTAGATGGAATACATCCAACGTTCAGACATACACCGCCAACTGTTTCTCTTTCTACAATTGTTACTTTTTGACCCAACTGTGCTGCACGAATAGCCGCAACATAGCCCCCTGGTCCAGAACCTACTACAAGTGTGTCAACTTCAATCGGAAAGTCTCCTACTACCATTTTTACGCCTCCATTAATAATAGTTCGGGATTGCTAAGCAATCTCTTTAAGTGATTTAACGCATGTTGTGCAGTTGCTCCATCTATCATACGATGATCGAACACTAATGATAATGCTAACATAGGTGCCGCAACAATTTCACCATTTTTTACAATTGGTTTTTCAGAAATGCGGCCAATACCCAATATTGCAACTTCCGGATGATTAATAATCGGTGTAAACCACTGGCCACCTGCAGAACCAATATTTGTGATTGAACATGTAGCACCACTCATTTCAGCAAGTGATAACTTACCATCACGAGCCTTCACAGCTAAGCTACTAATTTCTCCAGAAATAGCGAAGATTGACTTACGGTCAGCATGCTTTACAACCGGAACTAGAAGTCCACGGTCCGTATCTGCAGCTATACCGATATTATAATAATGTTTTTGAATTACTTCTTGTGTTTCATCGTCAAACGATGTATTTAACTCTGGGAATTCTCTTAATGTGCTTACAAGAGCCTTCACAACATATGGTAAATATGTGAGTTTGATTTCTTTTTCTGCAGCGATTCCTTTAAACTTATTGCGATGTGCAACGAGTTCAGTTACATCTACTTCATCAAGCAACGTAACATGTGGAGCCGTGTGCTTCGAATTAACCATTGCTTTTGCAATAACTTTTCGAATGCTCGACATTTTCTCGCGTGTTTCAGGGAAATCACCTTCGAGATAGACAGGTTCAGTAGAAACCTTTTTGTCTTTTTGCTCATCATTAGTTTGTGCTGACACACTTACTTCCGTATCAACTGTTTCAACATCTGATGCTTGTCCGCCGTTCATATAAGCTTCAATATCTTCTTTTAGGACACGGCCGTTTTTACCTGATCCAGCAACAAGTCTAATATCTACTTCGTTATCACGTGCATGCTTCCGTACAGAAGGCATAGCGATGATACGACGATCTGTGTCAACTTCTGTTGATTTCGTAACAGGTTCCACAGCTGTGTTCTGGTCGTCTTTTGTAATTGGTTGTCCAGCTTCTGCAGCTCCCTGAACCCCAGCTTCAGTTTCTTCTTTTGTTTCAGACTGTTCTTCATTCGGATGCATGCTTTCATAACCTGGAGCATCAAAACGAATTAAAACGTCCCCTACAACTGAAACCGTTCCTTCACTAACTACGATTTCTAACACTGTACCTGTTACTGGTGAAGGAATTTCTACAACTGCTTTATCATTTTGGATTTCAAGAAGTGTATCGTCTTCATTGATTTTATCGCCTTTTGCAACAAACCACTTTACGATTTCACCTTCATGGATTCCTTCTCCAATATCTGGTAATCGGAATTCATATGCCATATTCGATTCACCCTTTCAAATTTCACTCTTAACTTAAAATGTTAAAACTTTTTTAGCTGTTTCAATGATGTCTTTTGCGTTTGGAAGCCAAGAATTTTCACCTTGTGCATATGGATAAATCGTATCAGGTGAAGCTACTCTCAGTACCGGTGCTTCAAGACTAAGAATTGCACGCTCCGTAATTTCTGCAACAACGTTTGCAGCAATACCTGCCTGTTTTTGAGCTTCTTGAACAACGATTGCACGATTTGTTTTTTCAACTGATGCGATAATTGTTTCAATATCAATCGGCTGTACAGTACGTAAATCGATTACTTCAAGTGAATATCCTTCTTTTTGAAGTTCTTCAGCAGCTTTCAAACTTTCATGAACCATTGCACCGTATGTGATAACAGTTAAATCTGTTCCTTCACGTTTCACATCTGCTTTACCAAGAGGAATTGTATACTCTTCTTCTGGAACTTCTTGTCTAAATGAACGATACAGCTTCATATGTTCCAAGAAAATTACTGGATTATCATCACGAATTGCAGAAATCAAAAGTCCTTTAGCATCGTACGGCGTCGAAGGAATTACAACGATTAGGCCGGGTTGTGAGGCAACAAGTCCTTCTAGGCTGTCTGCATGCATCTCTGGTGTTGCAACGCCACCGCCAAATGGTGCACGGATTGTTACCGGTGCATTAAAACTTCCACCACTGCGGTAATGCATACGAGCAAGTTGTCCACTTACAGAGTCCATAACTTCATATAAAAAGCCGAAAAACTGTATTTCCATAACAGAACGAAAACCAGTTAAAGAAAGTCCAATCGCGAGTCCGCCGATACCTGATTCACCTAGGGGAGTATCAAATACTCGGTCTTCACCGAATTCTTTTTGCAAACCTTCAGTAGCACGGAATACGCCACCGTTATTTCCAACGTCTTCACCGAAGACAAGAACGTTTTCATCATTTTTCAGCTCGGTCTTCATAGCTTCCGTTATTGCTTGAATCATCGTTAATTGTGCCATCGGTTACTTCGACTCCTTCTCTGTGTAAATGTCAAATTGTTCTTTCAAATTATACGGCATATCGCCTTTATGCATTATCTTAATGAAATCAGTTACTTTTTGCTTTGGAGCAGCATCCGCTAATTTAATAGCTTCTTTAATTTCATCTTTTGCACGTTCAATTACAACTTCTTCTTTTTCTTCATTCCAAATACCTTTTTCTTCTAAGTATTTGCGGAAACGAATCAACGGATCGCGTTTTTCCCATTCGCTGTCTGTTTCTGATGTACGGTAACGAGTCGGGTCGTCTCCAGCCATCGTATGTGGACCGTATCGATAACAATATGTTTCGATTAATGTAGGTCCTTCACCGTTCACCGCACGCTCACGAGCATCGCGTGTAGCAACATAAACTGCAAGTGGATCCATGCCGTCTACTAAAATACTCGGTATACCTGCTGCTACCCCTTTTTGTGCAAGTGTTTTCGCAGCGGATTGTACATCACGATGTGTAGAAATTGCATACTGGTTATTTTGAATAACAAAAATTGCTGGCGAGCGGAAAGCTCCTGCGAAGTTTATTCCTTCATAGAAGTCTCCTTGCGAAGTTCCACCGTCACCTGTATATGTCATAGCGACTGATTTTAAACCGCGTTTTTGCATTCCAAGTGCAACACCTGCAGCTTGGATATATTGTGCGCCGATAATAATTTGTGGTGGGAATACATTTACACCTTTTGGAATTGCATTTCCATGAAAATGTCCACGAGACCATAAAAACGCCATAGATAATGGCAATCCGTGCCAAATCATTTGTGGTACATCACGATACCCTGGAAGAATAAAATCTTCTTTTTCAAGTGCAAAATGGGATGCAATCTGTGATGCTTCCTGACCTGCTGTAGGAGCATAGAAACCAAGACGTCCTTGACGATTTAGTGAAATCGAGCGTTGGTCCAAAATACGCGTATATACCATACGTGTCATTAGTTCAGTAAGCTCATCATCAGACATTTTGGGATCGGCTTCTTTATTAACGATTTCGCCTTCCTCGTTCAGAATTTGGAACATTTCAAACTTCTCTTCAATCTCGTGAAGCGTTTTCACCGGATCGAACTGCTTCGAGTTTTTTGCAGCCATTGCGGCAACTCTCCTTTATCAACTGTATTATGAAACTTGTGTTTATCAATTGGTACAACCATATCATTATTTAGTATACTGAAACTAAATGAAATGGTCAAACATAGTATTCGCCTCAGTAATTCCATCATATTGATATTAGTAAATATAGAAACTAAAAATCTGTATTAGTACAATGTGTAGGCTGTATTATAATAGAATGCTGTTTTTAACAATAAAAAAACGACTAGTAATATGTAGCTCATCTAGTCGTTATATCAACTTATTTTTTATCCTCAAAACTTGAAAACAATGCATCCTTTAAACTGTTCACTTTTTTTGTGGACTCATTAAATGCATTGATTGCCGATTGAACCTTTTCATTTTGGAGATTTACTTCTTCAACTTCATCCTTTAACTCAGCTAATTCTGTTTCTTCGTTTATGAGCATATCATAGAGGTGATTTTGGATATCTTGAAGTTTCTTATATTCAGAAATGAATACTGAATGTAAATCATATCTTTCAATAGTTGCTGTTTTTAATGTTTGAATTCCATCTAGTGCCACTTCATCTGCTTTTTTAATATCGTCATCGAACGACTCCGCAAGACCTTTTGCTTTCGTCATTGAAGTTACTTCATCTCCAATTAGTACAGAACGTTCTTGTTGAAGTTTTTTTAATTCTGTAACACCTGATTTAAGTTCATCTTTTTGTTTTTGCGTCAATTTCATAATGCTTTCAAATTGATCTTGCTCCATTTGTTCAATCTTGTATAGCTCGGATTGTACATCTCGATAACCTTGTTCAGCTGTATGTATTTCAGTTAGTGTTTCTGAAAGTCTTTTTTCAACAGTTTCACCAATGCTGCATCCAGAAAGGATTATCGCACTTAAAATAGTAAATACCAAAATGTGTTTTCTCACAAATTCACCCCTTCATTTCTCTCTAAACTATATCGGTAAAATCCAATAATTTCAACCATATGCTTAATTTCTTTCAAGCTTTTTACGAATAGATTATACTATGTGTTATGTTAATCATTATTAGTGTTGAAAGGAAGATAATACAATGATCCAAATGAAAGATATTGTGCGCGAAGGGCATCCGGCACTTCGTAAAAAAGCTGTGGAAGTCGATTTCCCACTAACGGACAAAATCCGGAATACATCGGAGGAACTACTTCAATACTTAATAAACAGTCATGACCCAGAACTTGCGGAAAAATACAATTTGAGGGCCGGGATTGGTCTGGCTGCTCCACAAATAGATGTACCAAAAAGAATTTTCGCACTTCATATTACAGAAATCGAAGGAGAACCACTAAGTTTTATCGCTATCAATCCAAAAATAGTGAGTCATTCTGTCGAGCAAACTTACTTAAGTTCTGGTGAAGGATGTCTATCGGTAGATAGAGACATCAAAGGATTCGTCCCTCGTTACAAACGCATTACTATTCTAGCCTACGATTTAGATGGAAAGAGTTTCAAAAAAAGATTGAAGGGCCTAGCTGCAATAGCCTTCCAACATGAGCTCGACCATCTAAACGGCGTTATGTTTTATGATCACATTAATAAAAACGATCCGTTTAAAGAAATACCAAATGCAGTTCCTTTTGACCGTGACTAGTCCGTCTTGACAGAAGGTTCAGATAACTGTATAATGGTTTCAAGGAGTGATTCGCCATGTATAAACGCCTGAAACGGAAACTGTTGAAACGGCTCAATGGCATACTCGGAAAGAAAACAATTGCATAATATTTAAAGCCTGCCAATGAAATTGGTGGGCTTTTCTTTATTTTAAAGAAGTGACATGGTAATATGAATATTAATGGTTTCAATCGATCGTAAAAAAAGGAGAGCTAACAATGATTTTTAAAGTTTATTATCAAGCAAACAGATTACAAATACCCGTCCGCGAGAATACACAAAGCCTATACATCGAAGCAGAATCCGAGCAATCAGTTCGTGAAATGCTTAGTAACAGAGAATTCAATATTGAATACGTTCAGATGCTTGAAGGAAGTCACCTTGAATACGAACAGGCTTCAGCGTCTTTTCAACTTGAGCAGGTATAATATATGACACCTATTAAAAATAATGAAACAGCAGTTTTTGCCCTAGGCGGACTAGGCGAAATTGGAAAAAACACGTATTGCGTACAATTTCAAGATGAAATTATTATTATTGATGCGGGGATTAAATTCCCAGATGATGAATTACTAGGTATTGACTACGTTATACCCGATTATTCTTATTTAGAAAAAAATGCAGATAAAATTAAAGGCCTTTTCATTACACATGGTCATGAAGATCATATCGGCGGTATTCCTTATTTACTTCGGAAAGTGAACGTACCCGTATATGGTGGAAAACTAGCATTGGGATTACTAAGAAACAAATTAGAAGAGCATGGACTTTTACGTACAACTCAAATGATTCCAATAGACGAAGATGATGTTATCAAGTTTAGAAAAACATCTGTGTCTTTCTTTAGGACAACCCATAGTATTCCTGACGCTTACGGATGTGTCGTTAAGACTCCATCAGGAAACATTGTTCATACTGGAGATTTCAAATTCGACTTCACACCCGTTGGTGAACCAGCCAATTTAACAAAAATGGCTAAGATTGGTGGAGACGGTGTATTATGCCTTCTTTCGGATAGTACAAACGCTGAAATACCGAACTTCACAATGTCTGAGCGTAAAGTTGGAGAAAGTCTAAATGAAATCTATCGTAAAGTAGATGGTCGTATTATATTTGCGACTTTTGCATCGAATATTCATAGACTCCAACAAGTCATCGACTCAGCACAAGAATATGGCAGAAAAATTGCTGTATTTGGACGCAGTATGGACAACGCAATAACGATAGGCCGTGAATTAGGTTATATTAATGGACCTAAGGAATTGTTCATTGATACACAGTCGTTAAATAAATTACCCGCAAATGAAGTTATGATTTTATGTACAGGTAGTCAAGGTGAACCAATGGCAGCATTGTCACGTATCGCGAACGGTACACATCGTCAAGTTCAAATTCAACCTGGCGATACAGTCATTTTCTCTTCATCACCTATTCCAGGAAATACACTGAGTATTAATAAAACCATTAACTCATTGTTTCGTGCAGGTGCAGATGTTATACACGGTTCTCTTAGTAATGTTCATACTTCTGGACATGGATCCCAAGAAGAACAGAAATTAATGATTCGTCTTATTAAGCCAAAATACTTTATGCCGATTCATGGTGAATACCGCATGATGAAAATGCATACCGAACTAGCTGTCGATTGTGATGTTCCACAAGATAATACGTTCATTTTGGGTAACGGCGATGTGCTTGCACTTACTGCAGATAGCGCTCGTAAAGCAGGACGTGTTCCATCAGGTGATGTCTATATCGATGGTAGTGGAATTGGAGATATTGGAAGCGTCGTGTTACGCGACCGAAGAATTCTTTCAGAAGACGGTCTAGTTATCGTTGTTGCTACGGTTGATACAAAAAATAACCGACTCGTTTCGGGTCCAGATATTATTTCTCGTGGGTTTGTTTACATGAGAGAATCCGGCGTCATGATTCACGAAGCACAACGGATGCTTTCTAAACAATTGCAAGGTAAACTAGCAACTTCACCATCTAATATTGCAGGACTCAAGTCTGAAATTACGGATGTGCTTGGACCTTATCTATATGAAAAAACAAAAAGAAAACCTATGGTACTTCCAGTAATTATGGAAGTTTAAAACGAAAACCCCGCAAATGCATAAGACTTATGCATTTGCGGGGTTTTTTTGGAAGAATACAAACCATTCTTCCTTAATGAAGTGCTTTCTTTTCAAATGTATGAATATCATCATCTGATCCTATAACAATCAAAACATCTTCAAACTCAATTTTTTCAATGGCTTGCGGGGAAACTAAAATGTGTTTTCCGCGCTTTATTGCAACAATGTTGACACCATACTTTGCTCGGATATCTAAATCTACAAGTGTGGAGCCTACGAGTTTTTCATTTGCTTTAATTTCTGCTATTGAATGTTCATCTGATAACTCAAGATAATCCAATATATTATTTGAAACCATATTATTCGCAATTCGAATACCCATATCGCGTTCAGGGTGAACTACTTGGTCTGCACCAATTTTTCTAAGAACTTTCTCATGATAATCATTTTGTGCCTTTACTGTAATCTTTTTCACGCCAATTTCTTTTAACATCAATGTTGTTAAAATACTCGCTTGAATGCTTTCCCCAATGGCGACAACAACATGCTCAAAATTACGTATACCAAGCGATTTAAGGGCGGCTTCATCCGTCGTATCCGCCACAATAGCCTGTGTTGCGATTGTGGCGTACTCATCCACTCGTTCCGCGGAAATATCAATCGCCATGACATTTGCACCGAGTTCTATTAATTCTTTTACAATGCTTCCACCAAATCGACCAAGTCCGATTACAACAAACTCTTTTTTCATACCGTTATCTCCCCTGTCCATTTAATGAATGCCTACTACAATAGTACAATTATAAGCACTGTCAAACAATCTACGCAAGTTTACTTACACTATAATAATTCTTTAAATATAAAAAAGTCCAGCTGCGCAAATAATGCGCAACGGAACTTAAAATCAATCCTTTTTCATTTCATCAAGTACGCGATTTACACGTTTTTCAAGCATTTTCATTCCGCTTCCACCGGCTTGGAAATGGCGAAGTTGACCCTCTTTATCAAAAACATAATAAGCAGGTACATGCTGATTATCAAATGCGTCTGTAAGTTTCATTTCACTATCAACAAAAATAGATTGTGTGATGTCGTGTTCTGCAGCAACAGCCTTAATTTCTGCAAAATCTAAATCATCTTCCGAACGTGGCATATGAACTGCTACAACATTCAAGTCTTCTTTAAAACTATCCCGGAAGTTATTCACATCTGGCATAGCTTCTTTGCATAAGTGGCAGCTAATAGACCAAAAGTGAATGAGTGTAGGCTTTTCGCCAACGAGTTCTGATTTAGTTTTCTCACCATTTAGCCATGCAGTAGCGCCGTTTAGTTCAGGTAATTGATCGCGTAATTTCATAATAATGTCCTCCTAATTTTAAAAGATCCCCACAGCTAATAGTATGCGCGGGGATCCGGTATTTAATATTAAATCAAAAAAGTATTACAGTGTTTTTTGACCTGGTCTCCAGTTAGCTGGACAAAGTCCGCCAGTTTGAAGAGCTTGTAAAACACGTAGAGATTCATCAACATCACGGCCAATATTATTATGGAATACAGTCTGATACTGTAGTTCGCCTTCTGGATTGATGATGTATAAACCACGTAGTGCGATTCCTTCTTCTTCAATTAAAACACCATAGCTTCTCGAAACTGAATGGTTTGTATCCGCTGCTAACGGGTATTTTAACTGCTCAAGTCCACCGTCTTTACGAGCTGTATTAATCCAAGCAAGATGCGTGTGAATTGAATCTGTAGATACACCAATAATATCCGCATCTAGATCTTCAAACTCGTCAAAGCGATCTGACATTGCAGTGATTTCTGTTGGACATACAAAAGTGAAATCCATTGGATAAAAGAATAAAACCGTCCATTTATCATTTTTCATGTTCTCTGCAAGGCTTACTTTTCCAAAACTCTTATCAGCCAATACAGCATCCATTGTAAAATCTGGGGCTTGTTTTCCTACCATACGTTCTATCATAAAAATCCCTCCAAGAAATCTTTTGTGTCAGTCAAATTCATACTGCACAATCTATTCTTAGAATATCAAATTGACTATACGAATTCAAACTCCTTGCCTATATTAGAGTCGTTTCAAAGGGAAGTATGACGATTTTATGACAGCTTTGTCTTTTACAACTCTGAAGGTTTGTTTGGCCTAGTTGAACAATGTTCACATGTTGGATCATCACATAACGATTCTTGCCATTCATTACATGATTTACAATATGTCGAATCATATTCATCATTGTATTTTAATCGTTCTAAGCATTCGGGACAATGATTGGAAGGGTCAGTCCAAGCGACAATTTTTCTACCTTTAGCAAGAAAAGTGCCTTCTATTTTCTGATTCATTAGTGCTAAATCTTGAAAGTCGTACATGTGTAAACCAAGGTCTTCCATCGTCCATTTTCGTTCATCAGGGTCCAAATAAAATACCTTTTTCTTTCCCAATATTACCCCTCCTCATATTCGATGTATTGTACCATATTTTATTGATAAATCTCAATTTCAAATGATTTATTTTTATACACCATTTTATTAAAGCACTTGATTTTCGACATTTTTTTCGTATAATTAAAATATGCTTAAAGTAAACAATTAGTTAACTGAAAATAAACCGCATTTTTTTGAAGGGGAGCTTTTCATGCAAATTGGACCAAAAATTAAAAGTTTACGCTTAAAAAAAGGCTTAACACAAGAAGAATTAGGAGAACGAACGGATTTAACGAAAGGGCATATTTCCCAGCTAGAAAGAGATTTAAATTCTCCTTCTATTGAAACGTTTTTTGCTCTTCTAGAAGTTCTTGGGACAACTCCTAAAGACTTTTTCGATGATTCCCGAAAAACTACAAAAATCGTTTATTCAACCGAGGAACAAACGATTCATTCAGATGATGTTTTGAAATACAGCATTCAATGGCTTGTTCCAAAATCAAATGAAAATGAAATGGAACCTGTTATGATTACATTTAATGAAAAAGGAGAATTCAAAAAGTTCGAGCCTTCCCTTTCCGAGACATTCATTTACGTACTGTCTGGAAGAATAACAATTGAACACGGTGAAACAAACTATACAGCTGGTAAAGGTGATGCGGTATATTATGATGGTTCTGAAAGTCACAAACTAATGAATGCATACAATGGTAAAAGCAAATTTATACTTGTTGCAACTGAATCTTATTTATAAAGAGTACTGAAGGAGGATTATGGTGAAAAAACAACCGATTATTCGATTTGAAAATGTAATGAAAAAATACAGCGGTGATACAACTGTTCTAAAAAGTGTTTCTTTTGAAATGGAGCGTGGCAAATTCTATACACTACTAGGGCCATCTGGTTGTGGTAAAACTACAATTCTTCGGCTCATCGCGGGCTTTATTGAACCGACTGAAGGTTTGATATTATTTAATGGGAAAAAAATGAACGACGTACCTGCGAATGAACGTAAAGTAAATACAGTTTTTCAAGATTATGCCCTATTCCCTCATTTGAATGTCTTTGAAAATATTGCTTTTGGGCTTAGAATCAAAAAAGTAAAGCAAACCGAAATCAATAGACGTGTTGAAGAAGCCCTTAAATTCGTAAATCTCGAAGGCTACGAATCGAGGGAGATTGCTGAAATGTCCGGTGGCCAAAGACAGCGTGTTGCGATTGCACGAGCGATCATCAATGACCCTGAAGTTATCCTACTCGATGAACCACTGTCCGCCCTAGATTTAAAATTGCGTTCCGAAATGCAATATGAATTACGCGAATTACAACAACGACTTGGTAAAACGTTCGTGTTTGTAACACATGATCAAGAAGAGGCACTGGCAATGTCCGATGAAATATTCGTTTTGGATGCTGGTGAAATCATACAATCTGGTACACCCTTAGATATATATGACGAACCCATTAATCGTTTTGTGGCCGACTTTATTGGTGAATCGAATATTGTACCAGGTGTGATGGTAAAAGATTATTCTGTTCAATTTACTGGTAAAACTTTTGAGTGCGTAGACAAAGGTCTCAATCCAAACGAAAAAGTCGATGTCGTTTTACGTCCGGAAGATCTTGAACTAACTACAGTTGATAAGGGGAAATTGAACGTAACGGTCGATACTCAATTGTTCCGTGGGGTTCACTACGAACTATCCACATACGATTCAGAAGGCAATGAGTGGCTCGTTCATTCAACGAAAAAAGCCGAAGTTGGTTCAATTGTCGGTCTTGATTTCAATCCCGAAGATATTCATGTCATGCGTTTAAATGAAACGGAAGAAGATTTCGACGCACGACTTGAGGCTTATGAGGTATCAAGCAATGAACAATAAACTATTACGACCGCTATACAACGTCCCATACATTGCTTGGATTTTGCTTTTTGTGCTTACACCAATTGCACTCATTGTATATTATTCCTTTTTCGATCTAACTGGGAATTTCACGCTCGATAACTATCGAAACTTTTTTTCTTCCGTTTATTTAAAGTTAACAATTAGTTCGTTTTGGTATGCATTTCTGATTACATTATTTTCTTTAATATTTGCGTATCCAACGGCTTACTTTTTAACTAAAACAAAACATAAGCAACTATGGCTTTTGCTAATCATCATTCCCTCTTGGATAAACTTATTATTGAAGACGTATGCCTTCATTGGACTTTTTGGTTTATACGGCCCAATAAATGCATTCTTGGAAATGACGGGGCTTGGTAAACAGCAAATCCTATTTACAGATTTTAGTTTTGTATTCGTTGCAGTATATATATTTATTCCTTTTATGATATTACCAATTTTCAACTCGCTGGACAAACTAAATCCAGCACTTATTGACGCAGCTAGGGATCTTGGGGCAAATTCCTGGACCACATTTAGACGAGTTATTCTACCTCTTACAATGAATGGCGTAAAATCTGGAATACAAGTTGTTTTCATTCCAGCTCTATCGTTATTTATGATCACGCGTCTCATTGCTGGGAATAAAGTTATTACACTAGGAACCGCTATTGAACAGCAATTCCTCGTTACACAAAACTGGGGAATGGGTTCAACAATCGCTGTGTTTCTAATTCTTTTCATGTTTATCATTATGCTCATAACAAATGGTAGCGAGAAAGGAGTGTCCGGAAATGGAAAAGTTAAATAAGTTTCCAAAACTCTTTTTGGCAGTCGTTTTCATTATTTTATATACACCCATCTTTTACTTAATTTTTTACTCATTTAATTCTGGTGGATCGATGTCTGGTTTTGAATCCTTCACGCTTGAACACTATGCAGCTGTTTTCGAAGATAAGAGACTGATCGTCATATTACTAAATACAATTGTTATCGCCTTAATGTCTGCACTTGTCTCAACTACAATCGGTGTTCTTGGCGCCCTCGCAATTGTTTTTATTAAGAATAAAAAGATGAGAAATGCTGTATTATCTTTAAACAATATTTTGATCGTTAGTCCTGACGTTATTATCGGGGCATCCTTTCTAATTCTATTTACACTGCTTGGAGTGAAACTCGGTTTTGCTTCCGTGTTAATCTCACATATTGCTTTTAGTATTCCGATTGTTGTTATTATGGTATTACCGAAGTTACTAGAAATGAGTCCTACACTCATTGATGCAGCCGTTGACCTTGGTGCAACAAAACGAGATGTGTTGACTCGAGTTATAATACCATTCATCAAACCAGGAATTTTCGCGGGATTTTTCCTTGCATTAACATATTCACTAGATGATTTTGCAGTGACTTTCTTCGTAACTGGGAACGGATTCTCAACATTATCAGTAGAAATTTATTCAATGGCTCGAACAGGAATTACGTTAACAATTAACGCATTAACGGGACTCATCTTCGCCATTACTGTCGCTATCGTTTTTGGTTATTACGCACTCAGCCGTAGAACAAAAACACCATCTTCGGGGGTGAGAAAATGAAGGATATATACCGTACGGTCGCATTGATTTTAATTGTTTCCGCTGTACTTTTGCTAATCAATTCAAAGTTAAATGAAGGCGGTGGGCGTTCGGGCAAAAATTCTTTAACAGTCTATAACTGGGGAGAATACATTGATCCCGATTTAATAAAACAATTCGAGCTAGAAACAGGTATAAAGGTCACTTACGAAACGTTCGATTCAAACGAAGGAATGATGGGGAAAGTTGAACAGGGTGGAACTGCATACGATGTTACGATGCCTTCCGAATATATGATTGAAATGATGACTGAAAAAGATTTACTGTTACCCATTGATTACAGCTTGATTCCTAATGTTATAAACATAGATCCGTACTTTATGGACTTACCATTCGATCCTAACAATAAATATTCACTTCCCTATTTTTGGGGAACACTGGGCATTGCATATAACCCTGAGTTGTTGGAAGGACAAACTTTTGAGAGCTGGGATGATTTATGGGATCCTTCGTTGAAACAGGAGATTATCTTAGTCGATAGTGCACGCGAAACGATTGGTATGGGGTTAAATTCTCTCGGGTATTCATTAAACTCAACTTCCCTATCAGAATTACGGAAAGCTACAGATAAATTGAAAACACTAAGCAATAATGTCAAAGCGGTCATTGGTGATGAAGTAACACCACTTATGATTAACGGTGAAGCAGCTATCTCACTGACATGGTCTGGCCAAGCTGCAGACATGATGAGTGAAAACGAAGATATTAACTATGTTGTACCTGAAGAAGGATCCAATTTATGGTTCGACAATATTGTCATACCGCGAACGGCTAAAAATATTGAAGGAGCTCATGCCTTTATTAACTTTATGCTTGATGCGGAAGTTGCTGCACAGAATGCAGATTACGTAGGCTATTCAACACCTAATTTGGAAGCTATGAAATTAATGGACACTGAAGTAACGGAAGATGAACGATTTTATCCAGACGAGGAAACACGCGATCATTTGGAAGTTTATAAAAATCTCGGACTCGAAATGCTTGGAATTTATAACGAATTGTTCCTAGAATTTAAAATGGATATGAAATAACTAATCTAACGCCCCTACTATACTATAGGGGCGTTTTATAATTCAATGATGTGTACATTAAACTATAATAATTGTATAATTTAGTGACTCGAAGTATTTTTGAAAGTTGGTAGCAGAATGACTAATCGTGCGAATAAATTTGCGCTTTATGTACTTATGTTTAATATGTTTATTGCAATGGCTGGAATCGGACTTATTATTCCCATCATGCCACAGTATTTAGATACGTTCGGTGTTGCCGGGCAGACCCTCGGTTTTCTCATTGCCACGTTTTCATTGGCACAATTTATATTTTCTCCACTCGCTGGTGATCTATCGGATAAACACGGTCGAAAAAAACTCATTATTTTCGGACTCATTGTTTTCGGTATTTCACAGCTTACTTTCGGAATTTCTACTGAATTATGGATGTTATACGTTTCAAGGTTTTTCTCTGGCTTGGGATCTGCATTTATCATACCGCCTATGATGGCTTTTGTTGCAGATATTACTACATACGAAGAGCGTGGTAAAGGAATGGGGCTATTAGGGGCCTCTATGTCGCTCGGTTTTATGATTGGTCCTGCTATTGGCGGGTTTTTGTCTCGAATTAGTCTGGAATTCCCTTTTTTCGTCGGTACCGCCGCAGCACTTATTGCGGCGACAGTTTCATTTTATGCATTACCTAATCCCACACCGAAGAGTACTATTGAAACCGGTACTAAGGTAAAAAGGGAAAACTTGTTCACGCAAATGAAACGTTCTACTGGGACAACATATTTTGTGATGCTCATTGTTATGTTTGTTTTTTCATTCGGTTTAGCAAATTTCCAATCCATCATCTCGATTTATGTAGATAAAAAATACTTTTACTCCCCAACACAAATTGCAACCATAATCACCGTAGGAGGATTTGTCGGCGTTATTGCACAAACGTTTATCATCAACAAACTCTTTAAGCGATATGGAGAAATGCGCGTAATTCTAGTCAATCTCTTAATTGCAGCATTTGCAATGATTGGTATTTTATTCGTTCATGTATTCTGGTCTATTTTACTCGTTTCAGCTATCTTCTTTACAGCAACCTCTTTCTTAAGGCCAGCAGTTAACACATTGGTCTCCAAACTCGCTGGCAATGAACAAGGGTTTGCAGCGGGAATGATGACGGCTTATATGAGTTTAGGAAACATGATTGGTCCGGCGTTAGCCGGTGTATTATTCGACATTAATATGTCCTACCCATATATTATTGGTACGGTTATCTTACTCACATGCTTCACAATTGCATTTGTATGGGCTGGCAAAAACCGAAGTTTGTTGTCGGATTTGGGTTCTTAATAAAATCAACTTACAACTACAAAAAAGGCATCTTCCCATCTAACTTTAAGGGAAGTTGCCTCTTTTTCATTTTCCACATAGGATTTAGCGTTTTCTCTTTGATTTCAAAAGTTCAGACACTGTATCCTCTGTTGTTGGTATACTTTCAGGATTTGACTCTGGAACTCGCCTCGCTCCAAAACCTTTAAACATACCAAAACGGCGTAATGTGATGTCTAAGAAAAATAAAATCATTGCTGTTAGGATTAACCATTGTGCAATCGGTCTTTTTTCTGCACTTTTAAAGGGATGACTGCGAAAAGCGTCTGCGGGTGAATCCAGTACGATTCCACCTGTTTGGGTAGCTATTTTTTCCATTAATGCAGCATTCGCTCGTAAGGGTTTGTACTCTTCGCTGTAAGGGACTGAAACGCCTGCCTCGAACAAACCACCTCTATCATCTGTGACACCGAAAAAGACAAGCCCCGGCTTTGCATCGAGGGACACACGAACTTTTCCTGGGGCAAGAGGTTCTGAGGTGAACGGCACTTCTTTTCCAGCTTCATCTACAATAGCTATATCTAGGAATGCCGCTTGGCGGGAACTATCCGTTACAGTATAGTTTCCTCCTTGTTCATGCGTAATAATATAGGGTACTTCTAAGTAGGATGGTAAAAGTCTTGCGATGGCCGTATTCCAAAAGTCCGAATAACCGGACCATCTTGCTAAATCGCCGCCCCATTTCCCTGAAGAATCCGATGTGAACGCAACTGTTCGACCAAGTCCATACATCCATTCTGCAATAACTGGATCTTCCTTGGGGCTTTCACCTATAATTGTCGCTGTGCTCTTTGGTGTAGTAGCGATGTACGCATTTATTTCAGGGACCCCTTCTTTAAAAAGGGACGTCCATTCAGGAACATTCCCAAGGGTCATATAAAATGGATTATCCTCAATATACGTCCTTGTAATCATTGCTGTTTCTCTTGACAGTATTGCTGGAACGGTGGATTCATCTACAACATCATAGAATCGCCCCCCTCCATTTTCTGCAAGACTTTCAAGTAAACCAACGTCTGCATCCGATCCAATTGCAACCGTAGACATTGTAATATTATGTTCTTTCCCTCTTGAAAGAACATCTTCATAATCCGGCGGCATTGGGGATTGACCATCCGTAAGTAAAATAATATGTTTTCTTTGTAGATTCAAGTCTTCAAGATCTTCATACGCTTTTTTCATTCCCGGAAAAATATCCGTCCCCCCTGCAGCGGGAACTGAAAGTATTTTCTCGATGGCTTCTTCTTTATTCCCCAGTGGACCTACTGGAATGACATCCCACACTTGATGATCAAAAGCGATAAATCCAAAAGTATCATCGTCTCTTAACAATTCAACCGATCGAGCGGCCGCTTCTCTAGCAAGAACAATTTTTTGGCCGGACATACTACCTGAACGGTCCATAACGATCATTAATCCAAGGGACGGAAGCTGTTCTTTCCCTTTCACTTCCATTTCTACTGGTAAAATTCGTTCGATGGGTGATTTAAAATAGCCACCAAGTCCAAAGCTTTCATCCCCACCAACCATCATAAATCCAGTGCCGAAACTTTTCACCGCTTGTTCAATCATTGCCATCTTATTTTCGCCAACGGTATGCCCCGGCACATTATCAAAAATAATGGCTCCGTATCCTAAATAACCAGACAAGTTTTCAGGTAATTCTTCTGCACTCACAACATCAATATCAATTGCCTCTTGATCAAGAAGAGCTGGTATATTGGATGGGTTTCGTTTTGTTTCTACGATAAGCACTCGAGGTGAACTTTCCATAATGGTTACGGATAGCATTCGATTATTCTCTAAAAATCGGTCGTTATCGACAATAATCTTTGCCTCATATTTCAGTAAACCTTCACCAGCAGAATCTATTCGGTAGGAAAAAGCATTGTTTCCTGGTTCGAGTTCTACAGTTTGTTTTACAACCTCTAAATCATTTCGATATATATAGAGCTCACCAACAGTTTTTGACGATGAATCTATTTCAACTTGCAACAACTGTTTCTCACCGCTATAAGAGGTTTTCGGAGTTTCAAAAACAGTAATAGAGGCATCGTTTGTTGTCGCTACATCAACGAGTAACGTATCAATTTGGATCCTTCCGTTTGAAAACTTTGGCAATAAATCCAGAGCCGAACCAACTGTTTCATTGCCGTCAGAAACAAGTACAATTCGTGTAGCAAAATCTTTATTTGCAACTGAAGTTGCCATATCAATTGCTTTTGCGATATCCGTTGCATCCTTTTCATCAATGTCTTCCAAAACAGAAACGGAGACACTTGCGTCCGTTAAAAGTGTATCCGTGCGAAAGTTTTTTGCGAATGAGTAAAGACCTACAGACTGTTTCTCGTTTCTATATTTCAAGCTTTCCGCAATCCATTTATCTGCTGATAACCCACCATCGTCAATTGATATTGAACGGTCTACAACGAACAATACTTGTTCTTCCTCCACCTTTAAATTGAAGTAAGGAACTGTAAGTGCAAACACCAAAAGAATGAGTGCAAAACTTCTTAGAACAAAAAGCAGCATACCTCTACTTTTCAACTTTAAAGCGGAAGATTTCCACGTAAAAGCAATATAAATAATGATGGGTATAAGAAGTAATAGCCATAGTGGTTGGTCAATTCGGATATCCACGTCTTCTTTGCACCTCCCACTCAATCAGCATTATTATTAGGATAAATAGCGGTAAAAAAATAATTCCGATTAATTTCTTACCTATTTCTATACCTCCATCACTTTGCGTTCTAGTTACTGTAAAGGAAGTATTCGTCAAGATCTCTTTCTCATCATCCTCTAGTTGAACCGTAAAGAGTTTTTCATTATTACCCTCACGCAACTTATAAATTCCAGGTATTGAAGGTGCTCGAAAACTAGAACCCTCGGTAAAGGTCGTAACGTATTCATCTTCGTTTGTATAAAGTTCAATTTCGCTTGAAACGATTGATTTTCGTTGATTCGGTGCAAATGTACCAACAACATTCGCTTCAGTTCGAAGTAATTCTGCCGAGCTCCATATAAATAGTGGAAAAGATGGATGCAGTGGCCAATCCGTCTTCTCAATGTCTGCTAAAATTACTACATCACCGCGACTCGATTTTTGTATGAATGGTTTTTCATCTATAGACGCGATTGTTGTCATTCCATCAATTGGAGGGTACACCTCACTTACGTAAACATTGCTAATGTCCACAATTGAAAACAATGGATCTGTTGTGCTTTCGATAACACCAGATACAGGTTCAGCAGTAGAATCATTTCGACCAATCATAATAATCGGATTTGTTCCTTTTTCTAGAAAAGATACATCATTCGTAACGATAATCGATATGTCTTGGGCTTGGGACATTTCGTTTACAGTGCCGATTGTCACTTCTAATTGTGCGGCTTCAAATGCTTTTTTTACGAGTTCATGGAGATTTCCATCTATTATGGCTTCATTTTTTTCATTTCCAAGAAGGGCATATGCACTATTATCTTCTTTATAGCTATCTTCTATGACAAGTTCCGCATGAACAGCTTTACTGTTTGGCAAATCTTTAAAAGACACGAGCAGATCGCTTATAGCTTCAATTTCAAATGCTTCCTTGGCAATTAACACACCTGTTAATCCATCTTTTATATGAACTTCGCCTTGTTTCATTTCCTCAGATTGGTTAGATATTTTCACGATTACCTCAATGCCATCCGCAGACTGACCGGCACCAAACTTATCAATCGAAACATTCATCTTCTTATCCGGATTGCTGTTAACGATCCAACCAATTTTGCCATCGCCTTCAGGAACGGTAGCTCGATCAAATGAATCTGTGTATACATGAATATCTGCACTGTTGCTTGCTGCTATGGATTGTGCAAACTCAATCGCCCGGTCCATGAATTCATGCTCATAAGACACCGCCAGATTTCCAATTGCATCTAGAACCTTTTGTGTATCTGTTTCTTCACGAAGTATTGCAGTTGGTTCCTTGCCTGTCGTAATCAACGTTACTGCCTGATCAACTTGACCGACTACTAACTTCTTCATTTGTTCTTGATGTTCGGAAAATAAAGTTCCATCCTTTTTTTCAACGAGCATTGATGCTGAAGTATCTACGATAAAAATCACATGATCACTCATTGATTCTTCTTGATCAACAAAGGGTCCAAGCAATAAAAAAACAAAGAGTAGTAAAGCGAGCATTTGTAAATAAAACAATGCGTTTCTTTGTAGGTTTTTTAAATACGGGGATACTTTCGTTTCCCGCATGGATTGCTCCCAAAAAAGTGTTGAAGATATTGTTTGTGTTTCATAACGTTTTCTAAAAAAGTAATAAAGTAGGACGGCTAATGGAAAAATTGCCGTCCATCCAGTCATCCAATTCGCAATTCCCATAAAGCCGTTCCCCTCCTTAACGAATCCATGCTGCATGTCTCATCTTTTTTGTCACAGTTTCCATAATACCGTCAGAAACTTCTGCCCTTAGTAAACGGATTCCATACTTTCTTGCAAGTGTTAAAAGATACGCTTCATGTTCAGCCTTTCGGGTACTATAGTCTTTCATAGAACGACTCGTTATTGTTACTTCAACGCCCTCTTCGCTTTCAATGTCAACGAATCGCACATCACCTTCAAAATCCGGTTTCTCTTCTTGTTTGGAGTGAATCGTAATGATTCGAACATCTTTACACACACCTCGAAGCCTTTTAAAAAGGTGCTCCCACTTATCCAACTCTTCAAGTCCATCTGTAATGATGAACAAAACTGTAGATGCTTTTGGAAGATGCTTTAAGACATTATTCGTAAATGGACTCGTCGATTGCGGATATTCAATTGCTGAAATAAATTTGGTAATAGAAGATCTATGAATTGCACCTTTTCTTCTAAGAAAGTAATTTTGTTCATCTGACCATGTGGAAAAAGATAGAGTATCCCCACTCTTTAAAGCAATATGACCGAGGGCAATTGCTAGTTGACGCGCAAAATCCCATTTGTCATCCGCGCCCATCGATTTTGTCGGATCGAGTAAAATATGTATACGCATCTCCTGTTCATCTAAAAATTGTTTGATGAACGGCTTATCGGTCCGAGCATATACATTCCAATCAATATGTCTAAGATCGTCACCAGGATGATATTCTCTGTAATCCGAGAAGTCGAGTGAAGACCCCATTTTTCTAGATCGATGCGTTCCTTTATGATGCCCCAGACGACCCGATTTTGAAATAATGGATAACGAACTCAGTCTCTTCGTCAGTCGGTTTGAAAATAATTCACCCGTCATCTCGCAGATTCCCCTTGCCGAACTTCTTTAATTAGCTTTCCAATCAAGTCATCGATTTCAATGCCTTCCGCTTCCCCTTCGTAGTTCATAAGAATCCGATGACGAAGAGCAGGTTTAGCAACCGATTTAATATCCATGATTGAAACGTGGAATCTTCCCGCGATTAGAGCACGAGCCTTCGCAAGTTTAATAATGGATTGCAGTCCACGAGGGCCACTTCCATATTGAACATACTTCGTCCACTCTTCTGCTGAACCCGTTTTATTATGCGTTGCTGCAACAAGATCTACAGCGTAATCAATCATTTCATCCGCGATAATCACTTCTTTAACCATTTCTTGAGCAGTGACAATATCTTCCGCATTCATTACTTTTCCGATTTGTATTTTCTGTGATCCAGTTGTCCGTAAAACAATTTCCTTTAGTTCAGACTTCTTTGGATACGGCAATAAAATCTTACACATAAATCGGTCCATCTGTGCTTCGGGAAGTGGGTAAGTCCCTTCCATTTCAATAGGGTTTTGTGTAGCGAGAACGAAGAAAGGCCGCGCCATTTGTCTTGTCTCTCCAAGAACGGTCACCGTGTTTTCACCCATTGCCTCGAGCAATGCACTTTGTGTTTTCGGTGTCGCCCGATTTATTTCATCTGCTAGAACCATCTGACTGAAAATCGGGCCTTTCTTAAAGGCGAAACGTTGCATTCCTTCCTCGTTCCGCTCCAATATACTTGTTCCCGTAATATCTGCTGGCATTAAATCGGGTGTAAACTGGATTCGTGAAAAAGATAAATCCAAAACCTCAGAAATTGTTCGAATGAGCATCGTTTTTCCTAGGCCCGGTAACCCTTCTAGAAGTGCATGACCATCCGCTAAGATAGAGTAGAGACAGAATTCAACAGCCTCATTTTGACCGACAATAAACTTCCCAATTTCACTTTTCACTTCACCGAGTCTTTCGCTCATTTCTTTAAACTGTTCTGGCGTAAATGACATCAATACACTCCCATTCTTTCTTCATTCAATTGAGGAGAAATAATCAGCAAGAATTTGTTGTAAATCGGATGGTAATTTCATTTTATCCGTACCTTTTAAGTATGATTCTTTGTAGCTTCCGACTACTTCCTGATATGGACGCACAGTTCCACGTTCAGTAGGTGTAGTCGCTTCAGATTCTTCTATAAACTCGCCTTTACCAAGCCCGCCTCCATCAACGGATGGACCTGGTTTCCCACCAAGTCGATCTACCGGTATCGACAGAAGATTCCTTCCGCCTGTACCTGTTCCAATGCCTTGGCCTTGACCCTGACCTTGGCCTTGGCCTTGTCCTTGTCCTTGGCCTTGGCCTTGTCCTTGTCCTTGTCCTTGTCCTTGTCCTTGACCTTGACCTTGGCCTTGGCCTTGACCCTGACCCTGACCCTGACCCTCACCCTCACCTTGACCTTCGCCCTCACCCTCAGTAGGTTCCTTGTCAGAACCTTCACCTGCTTCACCAGTACCTTCATTACCATCAGTAGAACTTCCAGGTTTTGTAGTACCGTCTGATTCGCCTGGTTTGCCTGAATTACTCGGATTCGTTGGATTACCTAAAGCAGTGGACGATGCAGGAAGTTTTGGTGCCTTACCGATTTTATTTAAAGCGGAATGTGACTTCCCTACATTTTGTGCCAACTTATTGGATAACTCCCCAACAGCAGCGAGCTCCTCAATTTCTGCGTCTGATAATGCATCTGCAGCATCACCTGATTTTTCTGCAAGTGCTTCTTTGTCTCTAAGTCGTTGTTCTTTTAACTGCATTTCTTTTTGCTTTTTCACTATTTCTTTCAATACCTCTTCAGACGTTTTTGCATCTTGAAGCTTATCATCGAGCTCTTGCAACTCTTTTTTCACAATTGGCACTTTTTCTTTTTCAATTAACTTTTGAATATCTTTTTTCATTTCCTCCACAATTGCCTTTTCTTTTTGAATGGCTATCGCTTCGATTTGGGGTTCGGAAGGAAATAACAGCAACCCTATTAAGAGGATTGTAAAAAAGATGAATCCACCAAACATCTTTACATTCAAATAATTCTTCCTTCGTTTCTTAAACAACTCAAAAGCCGCGGGTACTTCAGTTGAGGCTTTATCAATAACAGCATTTGCTAAAATCGATTCATCCCTATTTAACGAGACCGCAGTAATCAAAATATTTTCCGGGATGAATTCGTCAAGTTTACGAACCGCTTCACCCATTTGGACCCGTTTGTAAACAATCCATATACCGGAGCCAACGAGTGCGATGCCAGCCGCCCCAAAAGCGTATCGCTCATAGTTTGGAAGAATGAACATTCTAGACAGTAATAAAATTAGGACAGCACAGAATGAAGCTACTAACAAACCACTTTGAATTTGATAAATCACATTTTCAAATCGAAGCCGTGCTAAAGCAGCAGTTATATATTTTTTCAACAGACTTTTGTTCTTCATTCATGTACCTCCTTTACTTTGAACGCTTCATATTGACACGTAACCCTTTAACAGCAATAAATAAGGACACGACGGTTACGATTGAGTAGAAGATTAAATAACTCGCCCAAATTGGAAACTTAACATTTGTGAAATCAGTAATTCCAACACCAACGGACGGTGATAATAAGCTCGCCATCAAAATCCCGGGATTAATTGAAGCAATAAAATAACCAAAATAAGAAGAGGTTTGTACTCCCGTTTGTCCAAAAACCGATAACTGCATTACGAGTAAAAATATAAACGCTGTGATGAGTGATAGAAATAACATTGTTCCATATGTCACAATCATAGCTACAATGGTTCTCCGTATGAGCGTGGAAAACATTACACCAATGCTCCCAATCGCAAGTAACGTTATGAAAAGGAATGCGAACACAAGAACAAACTCTTGTGGTGAAGTCCCACCAAACAAAAAGACCAGACTGTAAATCGGTAATGCCGCTACAATTAATAATAACAAGAACGCAATCGACGATAACAATTTTCCTAGTATTATTTGAAATGAACTTTGCGATGTTGTTAATAAAATCGGTAATGTTTGTTTTTCTCTTTCCGTACTAATCGTTCCGGCAGTCAATCCTGGTGTAGTGAATAATATAAGACCAAGCTGAATGAACGCTAATATAGAAAACAATATTAAACTTTCATCTGGTCTAAAATAGGATGTTCCGTTCACTTTAATCGTTACATAAATAAACCCAAAGACAAATATACACATTGCAATTAAATAAAATAGAATGCCTGTAAAACTCTTCGAGGATCGAAATCTAAGTTTTAATTCCTTGGACAAAACTGGATTTGTAAAATTCATTTTCATTTCAATCCACCCCTTTCGTAATTTCCATGAACACATCTTCTAAATTTGTAATATGTTCTGTAAATGAAAGTATGGGTAAATTACTCAGTACTGCATGTTTTAATAGCGCAACTTGATCTTCTTCTGTGCCGTTATAAGTAAAAGTAAATTCATTTTCGTTATTCAAATCTTTAATATTCGCAACAAGTGGCTCATCTTCAAAAAATGCAACAGCAGTTTGTCGATCACCTTCAGATAATCTCACGGTTATGACACGTTCACCGTGGAGCTTCGCTTGAATTTCCTCCACAGATCCGTGTGCTATTAAAACACCATTGTCAATTACGCCAATTTCATCGCACATTTCCGCCAGTTCGGGAAGAATATGAGACGAAATCAAGATTGTTTTCCCCATCTTTTTCAGGGTCTTTAAAATATCTCTCATTTCAACTCGGGCCCGTGGATCTAATCCAGATGCAGGCTCATCTAGTATAAGGATTTTCGGATCATGAATGAGACTTCTTGCAAGACACAAACGTTGTTTCATCCCTCGAGATAACAAATCGACGTATTCATTTCCTTTGTCCGTTAAATTCACAAGTTCAAGCAATTGAGGGATTAACTTTTTTCGTTCTATTTCTGAAATCCCATAACTCGCACCGTAAAAGTCCAGATATTCCTCTGCTTTAAGTTGGTCGTACACACCAAAAAAGTCAGGCATATATCCAATCAGTTTACGAATTGCCGTGGGGTTTTCACGAATACTTACTCCATCAATGAATACTTCACCAGATGTTGGTTGCAAAAGGGTTGCCAAAATGAGAAACGTCGTTGACTTCCCCGCTCCATTCGAACCCACAAATCCAAAAACGGTTCCTTCTTCCAGCGTAATCGTTAAGTTGTTCAAAGCATAAAAATTACCGTATTTTTTTGTCAAACCTTTTATTTCAATCATTTCGTCACCTCCCCAGTCAATCTAAGTTCGGGAATGCTCGCTTCGTTTCCATCTCTAGATTTATGAAATGAAATTTGAATATCGATTTCACCTTTAGGAGAAATATAGTTTGAAGTATTCTCTGTTATTTTCACATTGCCACTCGGTTGCAATTCAAACAACCCAGTCTTATGATTCAACACGCTTAAATCATACAATTCTTTTTGTATTTTCGTTAAATTTAGCGATGTCCAATTGATGTTGGATTCTAGGAACTTCTCTCCTATTTTCCATTTTTGTATATATACCGCTTCATTGAAATAGCCCCTATTCATTTGAAAGTCATACATTTCAGGTTCCCTATTTCCATCTTCAGAAACGATTGACATTTCCATCATTCCAGGCTCAAGAGTAAGCTCTCCTTCAAGTTCCATTTCTACTTCAAATGGTTGTGAAATAAGCGTTAATGCTGAAAGATTCGTTTTAAATTTTTCAACTGTGACGGGAATGAGTTGTGTATCTGTATAAGCAATCAATATAGGTTTTTTTGACCCCTGTATTGATTCGCTTAAAAACTGTAACGTACCCTCTTTTCTCATTTCCATCAAATCATCGTTATTTCTTTGTGGTTGCCCCATATAATTGTTGTTCATCGGTGATGCTGACAATAAAAAGGATAACTTTAATGCTTCTTCTACTTGAACCGTTTCGCCTGGTCCAATATCGCCGATTGGCAATAGTTTTGAACCGGACCAAATTGCAACATCTGTTATTCCAAATGGATAGTCGTTTTGAATCGTACCGGTTAGCTTTTTATTCGCAACAGATAAATTCACCAAAAGTCGACCCACTTCGTCAAATGTCGTTTCCCCATATGCAGATGCAACATTCCAATACCCTATATTTCTTAAGTGGATTGAACTAGACGCCACATCTTTTTCAACCATTGCCCGATTGTGCAAGAGCTGTGCATTATTACCAAATAGGTCTTGCTTAAAAGAAGCTGAAAATGTTGTATCTGCACCTGAAGTAAATGTATAGTCTCCAGATTTATTCGACAATATCGCTTCAGCAAAATAGCCTTTCAAGTTACCGTCCGGTTGAACATTCACGACTGCGGTATGCTGGATTTGTGGTCTACCAATACGATCTTTTGCCCCATAACCGAAAATAGCAATGGATGTGACAATAGCAACTACAGGAATGATCCACCATGTATATTCTCGTTTGTCTTTCTTTTTTAAAATGAAATAAAGAACTGGAATTATTAAAATGATATACAATAAAATGATTCCAGAAAGCAAAGGTGCAGATACTTTAAAAGACGGAAAGATTTCATTTGTATATCCGATTTGATTTGACAGCATATCAAGTGAACGATTCATTGGATTATAATTGGGTTGTAGAGTGAATCCACCCAGATCTATTAACCTTTCCCATAATGCCGGCATTCCTTCCATTTTTGAAATGGGATCATCTCCAAATGAAAAAGCCGTTTGGTAAATGAATCCTGTACCGACCTTAGAAGAAGCAATATATGTAGTATCGGCATCACTCAGAATGGATGTTGCCCCTTCTGCAAGGCTAGCTTTAAATGATGGGATTGGACTACCAAACTCTTCGGTATTTACCCAATTATTAAGGAGTTCAGAATCCAGCTCATTTCGATCCCCGAGCTTTAGCGGCAAATATTCCGAGAAAATTCCTACTTCCGTATTGATATTGTCTGAGCTTCCTATATATAATTTTCCACCGGAGCGAACCCAAGCCAATAGGGCTTCTTGCTTCGTTAGAGATAAGTCTGCTAGAGGATATTCATCCAGAACCATAATGTCAATCATTTCCCAGCCCATTACCTCATCAGGAAGAACCGATCCATCAAGCTTAGACCCGTCAATATACTGGGTACTGTTAAATTGAGTTCCTTTTGCTTTTTTTAATGCGGATAATCGGTCGATATTATTTGTAAACATAAATACAAATGCACTGTCATAGCCATAAGTTGCAGGTTTGAATTGCTGAGCCCCTTTATGTGTGAGCTCCTTTCCCTTTTCCCATCCACCTTCGTAAAGGAAAATTCGTTTTACAGCTGCGCTCCCAAAGCCGTATCCATAATGATCCTCTGAACTTGGCATTACAAGTGATATTGTTTTTGTTTCGCCAGATTCTATATCAAGAGGAATCGCTCTACCTGTTCCTAAATTATAAGAACTTTGAATATCAATGACTAAATCTCCACTAAATGCAGTTCCACTATTCTCTATTTTAATTTGTGCAGGAGCGCCTTTATCGTATTTGGATTTGCCATCAAAACCAGTAGTTACGCTCACCTTTAAGTCCGGAGCAGCAGACGCATTCACCCCAGGAAGTACCATAATGACAGCAAGCAATACGAATATCAAAGCGGATATCTTTTTCCCCATCTATATCATCCTCCCATCGCTTCATTTAGCGAATTGTTTGTGACCTCTCTATTAGTACGAATCAATGTCCATAAAGTTCCTTTTATTTCAAGAAGATTTGACTATTCCGTAATCTTTCAGCATGCGATTGCACAATTTCCGCAAAAGCCTCAACTTGTTTTAATTCAAATGTCGATTCGTACCCAATCAGCCAAGTGTCCCGTGTTAACTCAAATTCTTCTTCGCTATTTAGTAAAGGGATTTTATTCACAAGTTCATCACCAGTGAGTGTAATCGCCGGTAAAATTGCATAGCCAATCCCGTTTAAAGCAAGTTGCTTACAAGTTTCAATTTGATCGACGGTAATCTGACGACCTGGAGCTTGAGTAAAATGACTTTTCCACCAATGTTGGATTTCCATATGATAATTGGAATCGCTTTTAAATTGAATAAATGGACGAGTCGTGTCTTTTAATTCTTCAATTGAAGTTATTTCACGGTCTACCAAATACATCTGGTCCCTAAATAAGTGTGTTTTCCGACTTTTCCAGTCAATCTTACCCCGAACAATTCCGACATGAGCCTCTCGATCATTCAGTGCCTTCACAATTTCAGAACTCCAACCTGTAATTAACGATATTTGAGCGTTCGGATAGCGCTCGACATACTCTTTCAGCACTTGTGGTAACCATGTTTGTCCAACGATTGAAGCACAAGCAATTTTGAGTGTACCGTGGACTTTATCCGCCAATGAAGTAATTGCTTCAAATACTTCTTCACGTCTCATAAGCGCTTCGCGGGCATATGCAATGACATGTTCACCTTCTGGCGTTGGCTCAAGACCTTTTTGGGAACGAATAAAGAGCAACGTTTCCCATTCCTTTTCAATTGTCTGAAGACGTTGAGATAGCGCGGGTTGCGACAAAAACAATCGCTCAGCCGCCTTTCTCATATTTCCTTCTTCAGCCAAAGTTTTAATAATTTCAAGTTCTGTCATCGACATTATATAACTCCTTTCCGCGTGGAATTCGTAACACAAGAAGTAAGCTTAGTACAGCAAAAAATGCTACTCCCAAGTAAACCCACTGCAATGAAATATCAAGTGTATTTTGTAATGCAAGCAATTGTTCTTGTCCTAAGGACTCTCTCTTTTCAGCCGTTAGTAGTAAATTCACATCGTCTAAAGAGAAATTAAGTCCCTTTTCGCTAAACCCGTTCATCAAAGATGCATTCAGTATCGCTCCAAACAATGCTACGCCAAACGTGTTCCCAAAGTTTCTCATAAACATATTTGCGGCCGTTGCTGAACCCCTTTTTTCCCTAGGAACAGCGCCCTGAATTGTTACGATGAATGAAGTGCTTGTTAACCCCATTCCGACGCCTATGAAAAAGCTCGCTGTTGCAGCCCACAACGGACCCGAACTTGCATTCATTAAGACAAATAAGGATGCACCCAAAACAAGTGAGATTGTACCTGCAAATGAAACTGAAAACGTTCCAAAACGAACAAGTAGATGACCCGCAAATGAAGACGCAATTGGCCAACCGATGGACATTGCAGTAAGTGCAAATCCCGCAATTATGGCAGGCTGTTCCATCACACCCGTAACAAATGTTGGTAAATAAGCCGAAATTCCAATTATAATAACCCCAGTTGTAAAGGATACGAGATTTGCATATAGAATGACAGGATTTTTCCATATAGAAAATGGCATCATTGGATCGTTTGCAGATCTTTCCACAAAAATAAACAAAATAAATAAACCGATCCCCACACTAATTAACGAAACGCTAATTACCGATAGTCGACTAAAAGATTGTCCACCTTCCACAAGCCAAAATAATATAGCAGACAGTGACACCGTCAGAAGTGTGGCCCCTTTATAATCAATTGAGACTTTTTTCTCACGTTCTGGTTCGTGCAAGAATCTGGCAAGTCCTAGGATTGCAATTATTCCAAGGGGCACGTTGACCCAAAAAATATATTCCCAACTCAAAAACTGCACAATTGTTCCACCGATTACTGGACCCAAAACGGCTGAAACTCCCCATACACTTGCTAAGTATCCTTGAATCTTTGCACGTTCTTCTGTCGAATAAACATCTCCAATAATCGTAGTTGCTATTGGCATTACAGCTCCTGCACCTAGACCTTGAATCAAACGAAAGAATATCAACATTTCCATTGATGTCGCAAATCCGCACAGAACAGACCCAATTAAAAAAACCGTAAGACCAAAAAATAAAACCGGTTTCCTTCCGTATATATCAGCCAACTTCCCGTAAATTAAAACGGTAACTGTACTCATTAATAAATACGAAGAAAAAATCCAGCTGTATCTTGAAAAACCGCCAAGGTCCGATGCAATAACCGGCATTGCTGTCGTTACGATTGTTGCTTCTACAGCGCTGACAAACATCGCAAGCATTACAGATATCAGAACGAGCGGTCGATTCGTCGTTTTTTTATTTTGACTCATTTCTATTTCCCCTTTTTACAAGTACATAGTAAATTAACACACCTCGGAATTTGACACCAAATGAAGCATGATGAATTTAAACAGAAAAAGGCTCTACTCGAGAGCCTTTCAATGTACTATGAATCCTTATTGTTCGGAATAAATGTATTTCTTAAATTTCTTTAGAACAACTCTTCTTGTGAAAATCCCCGCAAAAATACCCTCTTCATCTACGACACAAAGAAATGGATGATTAATAAGTAAATCCAGTCCTTTTTGGAAACGGTCTGTTGTTCGTATTGTTGGGATATCTGTTTTCATAATTCCATCAACTTTTAAATCAAATAAACGTTCATATTCAATATGTGCAATTCCTAAAATCGAATCCATAATCATTCCCATACTTAGTAGGCCTTGAAGTCGATCTTTGGAGTCGAGGACTGGTATTGATGAGTAACCCGTTTTCGTAAGAACTAGTAAGGCGTGCTCTGCATTGTTCCCAAGCTGTACATTTGCAACTTTCTCAGCTGGAATAATGTAGTCGGAGATTGGCGTCAAAAGAAAATCTCTGTTATTTACCGAAATCATGTAAATCGGCCCCTTCTATATCTATGCATTTAATTAATTACTTCATTTCTATCATATCACAATGAGTCTAAACTGGCCTGTACCTTTTCATTATATTGGGGTGGTTTTTCTTAGATTATTTTTCAGGCTGCGGAAGAATTCTAGTGATGTCTATATTCGGAGTTTGATAGTGTGTTAGAAGATTTGTGGATTTTGCTGATAATCAGTTTGGGGTTTCTATGGGTGTGTGGTTCCCAAGGTCGCTTGTCGCTTCTGCGCTCGTTTGTTCATTCTATTTGGGGTGCATTTTCGGGGTTTCTATGGGTTTGTGGTTACCAAGATCGCTTGGCGCTTGGCGATGGCCTTACGTAAGGAGCTCGACAGAAGTGCGCTGCCGATCTCATTGCATCGGCTCACGCTTGTCGCTTCTACGCTCGATTGTTCATTCCATTTGGGTTGTTTTTTTTGGGGGTCTCTACTTGGGATTTGATTTCGAAATCTAACAATGGGTTGCACACTAATCGGGTTTCGTTGCACATCATTGAGTATTGGTTGCACAGTTCGATGATTTGGTTGCAAACCTCTGCGTTCGTTGCACACTTTTCGCAATTGGTTGCACATCATGCTTAATTGGTTGCACACTTTCACTGTTTCGTTGCAAACCTCTGAATATGTTCAGTTTCTACAAAAAATCCTGGGTTGGGATCTTCAAATAATGTGTGGTTCCCAAGGTAGCTTGGCGCTTGGCGATGGCCTTACGCAATGAGCTCGACAGAAGTTCGCTGCCGATCTCCTTACTTCGGCTCACGCTTGTCGCTTCTGCGCCTGCAGGATGCAGGTGTGCAGCCTTTGCCGCATGGATAAATAGGACTACGGCACTTTCGTAGTCCGCTTCCGGCGTTCTTTGGCTGCCTGCCTTGGTGTTACTTCTTTTTGGATTGTATTGGTGAACAATCCGGGATTTCTATGGGTGTGGGGCTTCCAAGACCGCTAGGCGATAGCGTTTCGTATACAGCAGGATAAAAGCGGCTCTATGTACTTTATTTCAAAGTTTTTTGATTCTAATCATCTGCCCGGTTCCTGCTTTAGTATGTTTATTATCAAAAGAAAAGTGGTCTAATACTTGATTTCATCAAGTATTAGACCACTTTTCATATAGAAAAACCTGTTTTGTTTATTAAAACGGATATTGATTGAGCCATTGGCCACCGTCTAGGGTTACAATTTCTCCGTTCATATAAGAAGCTTTATCAGACATAATAAATGCTGCGAGTTCGGCGATTTCTTCGGGTTGACCGAGTCTGCCTAGTGGGATTGATTTGAGAGTTCTTTTCGCTGCTTCTTCGGACTGCCATAACTTCTCAGCGCCGCCTGTACGATCAATTGGTCCTGGCGCTATGCCATTCACTCGAATGCCGTATTGCGTCCCCCATTCGACCGCAAGCGTGCGTGTGAGTGACATAACACCCGCTTTTGCAGCAGCTGAATGAACGACACCTGCTCCAGCATTCCAAGCATACGTTGCGAGCATATTGATAATGGAACCTTTCGTTCCTTTTTTAATCCAATACTTACCCACAGCGCTTGAACAATAGAATGTACCATTCAAAACGATATCGATAACGGATTTCCATCCATTTGGTGAGAGGTCTTCAGCATGAACGATAAAATTTCCAGCAGCATTATTTACGAGGCCATCAATTCTACCAAACTTTTCATCTGCAAAAGCAACCATAGCGTCAACGGATTCTACATTACGGACATCCATTTGAAAGATGTGAACACTTTCCCCAAGTTCTTCTTTTGCAGCTGTCAAACGGTCCAAATCTCTTCCTGTAATAACGACATTTGCACCTTCATCAGCGAATTTCTTTGCCATGTACTTACCCATTCCATTGGATCCACCTGTAACGATAATAACCTTTTCATTAAACATTTTTATTCCCCCTTTTAAAAGTGAATGACTATTCACTCATTATTGTATCATGAATAAAGGTCTAGATGAAAATACATAACATTAAATTCTTTTATATTTTTTTGTAGGAGTATTGACATTTTATTCGGATTTTGGTCGATATACTTTCCGACACTTTGTAGATGACTATCATTCACTACAATACTCCCCCTAATTGGATGCGGCAGGCCCAATTTCAAAACCATAATAACATACAGTAAATTCCAATTACTAATCTAAAGTTGTACAGAACTTACTCATTTTGTTATTATGATAGTATTCATGTCAGTCACAATTAAAGAAGGAGGTAAGTTTTGGATACAAAGCAAATCATTCATCAATTGGCAATTGCGATATACACAGTTAATCGCCATGCAAAAACTGCCCCAGATAATAGACATCTTTATGCACTTAAAAAAATGTCGTTAGATAAGTTAATTCGTACCGGTAATGCTGAAAAAGTTGGATTACATTTTGTTGATAATCCTAAGTTTAGTAAGCAACATTCAACTACACTTGTATGCTGTAGCGGGTTCCTTTTTCATACAATTCCAGAAAAAGACGACTTTAAAACACTCCCA